>JACOSC010000314.1 GCA_016179055.1 Acidobacteriota bacterium | reverse complement strand
TGCGGCCCGGACCCCTGACCCAGCAGCTGCGCAAAGCCAAGGAGAAGTATGGTGCGTATTGGCAGCTGAGCTATCCGCATAGAGGTAAGGGAAAGACGGAATACATCCGGGAAGCCTTCGTTGCACAAGTGAAGATCGAGACGGCCAACTTCACACGATACCGAAAGCTGTTCGACCGGTTGATTAAACTGTCTATCGAATTGTCACGATTGAAAATGGCCGCTGGGAAAAAGGCTGGTCAAAGTAGCTGAGAACTCGTCACTCTCAAGCCAGTGAGTTAAGCGCCGATTCGTTTTTGATCACCGATTTCGATAGCGGCACGGCCACGGCGATTCCTTATACGGCGGTCAAACAGCTTACGGGGTATAATCTTTCATCGAATACTCGGGTTGCTGTTGGGGTGACGATAGTCATTGCCATCGCTATTGCTATTATTCTTTTAGCCCGCACCGTAAAAACATGAGGAGGGAATGGCGCTTTTCGATCCCTAATCGCTAACCTATACACACGCTTCCTAGTCCCTTTTGTCTTGCGGTCTATACGCAGGGAAGCGTAGAAAAGAAGGGGGCCTATTTAGGAGAAATCTGTGAGAAAGATGCTATCATGCCCAATTATCTTAATAGTTCTCGGAGCGAGCCTTACTTCCCTTTACCCCCCAGCAGAAATGATAGCCAGTATTGGACCCTATGGAGCGGAAGCTTCCAGCTTGGTTATTGATCCAAACGATCCGAGTACCCTATATGTGGGTACCTCTAGCGGCGTGTTTAAGAGCACCGACGAAGGAGACTATTGGTCAGAAGTTAACCGGGGGCTTACGAATGGCCATATTTCCTGTTTGACTGTGGACTCCGCTCGTTCGAACATCGTTTATGCAGGGACCGCCGGCGGAGGAATGTTTAAAAGCCCCGATGGGGGAGCTCTTTGGTCGGAGATTAACACGGGGCTTAGTAATCGTAATGTTTTTTCCGTAGCGATGGATACCCAAGACTCGAATACTCTTTATGCGGGTACCGTCGCCGGTGTTTTCAAGAGTACCAATGGCGGAGACACTTGGTTTGGCAGCGGATTAGCCGAGCAATGGATTCGGTCGCTTGTTTTAGATTCGAAGGATCCCCAAATGATTTATGCCGGCGGCTATGGCGTTTTCAAGAGCACGGATGGCGGACAGCGATGGTCTGAAGCGGACGACGGGATTACCTTTCGCGTGATTACATCGCAGGCAATCAATCCCAGGGATCCTCAAACGATTTATGCAGGCACATCCTTCGGAGGCATCTTTAAGACTATAAATGGCGGCGAGTCTTGGTTTGCCATTAATCGGGGGCTCAGTAATCAACGGGTTTTATCTCTTGCACTGGACTCCTTAAATCCCACGACGATTTATACCGGGACGTACGGAGGCGTCGTCTTCAAGAGCACCGATGGGGGTGACCGTTGGTTCGAGCTGGACAACGCCGGGCTGACCCATCGTACGGTTACCACGCTAGCGGTTAATCTTGTCGCTTCGAATACCATTTATGCAGGGACTGGGGGCGGTGGTGTTTTTAGGAGTACCGACGGGGGAACGAGTTGGTCGGACGTTAACGCGGGACTGAGTGCTCGAAGGGTTTGGTCTGTGGCCATAGATCCCTCCGAAGCCAATATCCTTTATGCGGGTACATTGGTCGGCGTGTTCAGAGGCCCCAACGGTGACGGAAATTGGGTCGAACTTAACAGGGGACTTACCAATCAACGGGTCTTGTCTCTAGCCATAGACCCGGCGGATTCGAATACCATTTATGTGGGCGCCTCGTTGGGCGGCATAGTATTCAAGAGCACCGACCGTGGCGAAAGCTGGCTAGAGGTTAGCGCAGGACTGAGTGGCCAAGATATCTGGGCTTTAGTCATAGACTCTGGGGATAGAGATACACTTTATGCGGGGACCTTTGGGGGTGGCATCTTTAAGAGCACCGATGGGGGTGCCCGATGGTTTGAAGTGAACCGAGGACTTGCGGATTTTGGTATTACCTCCCTGGCTATAGCACCCGCCGATTCGCTTACGCTTTATGCGGGGGCCTCCGGTGGCGGCGTGTTCAAGAGCATCGATGGGGGAGAAAGTTGGTTCGCGGTTAACGAAGGGCTTACCAATCGTTTGGTGATGTCTCTGGTCATTGATCCGGCGGACTCCGACACGATTTATGCAGGCACCAATGCTTTTGGCGGTGGCGGCGTCTTTAAGACCACCAATGGGGGCCAGAGTTGGTTGGACGTCAGCGCGGGACTGACGGATCGGCGGGCTCGCGTTCTAGCCATAGCTCCGAATGAGTCGAATGTGCTTTATCTGGGCGCGAGCGGCGGCGGCGTCTTTAAGAGCACCGACGGGGGCGAAAGTTGGTCGGAAGCTAGTACGGGTCTGATTAATCCAAATATTCTATCTCTAGCCATTGATCCGACGGCTTCCAGCACGATTTATGCGGGCACAGACGGAGGTGGCATATTCGTCAGCTACGATGGTGGCGAGACTTGGAACTGACGAGGCGGAACGCGCTCGGCTGGGCTCGGAAAGAATTGCTCAGGGCCAGTTGTTAGGTCTGCGGGAGTGGCTCAAGGCGCATGGGGTCATCCACGTCTCGGTGGAAAGCCAGTCCCCCGTCGAACGACTCTCTTACTAAGTTTTCAATCACTGTTTCCCTCCTCTGAAACCACGGATGAAAATTGTTGACGTTTAAGATTATGGTGACGCTGATCCCTCGGCTGTTATTCTTGGGGGGGTTGGGTTTTCCAACGACGATGCCCCCACAGCCATTGGTCGGGATATTGACAAATCATGCTTTCAATGGCCTGTGTGAATCGCTGAGTGTTGACCAAGATATCTTGCTCACGTCGGCCGGTTCGAACCAACTCCAACTCTTTATAGAAAACCATACGGTACGTGTCATCCTCGTTCCTCACGAGATGCGCCGGGATAACCGCGGCGCCGGTGCGCAGCGCCAGCAAGGCCGGAGCGTGCGTCGTGCATGCCGGTCTTCCGAAGAAGTTGGTCCAGACGCCTTCGTGGGCTTGCACGGCCTGGTCGATGAGCAGTCCGACGGCCTCGCCGCGTCGCAGCGATTGCAGCAAGGCTCGCAAGGCATTCCTCTTTCCGATGGGAGTGTTGCCCGATAGGCGGCGGTATTGGGTGAGCTTGGCGTCTAAGTACGGATTATCGAGCGGGCGGACCACGAACTTAAGGGGGTAGCCGTAAAGGGCTTGGGCAAAAGGCATAAGTTCCCAGGAACTGAAATGGCCGGTCAAAAAAAGTACGCCGCGCCCTTCGGCGTAGGCCTTCTGGAAATTCTCTCGTCCGTAAACCTGATCATAGCGGACAAGCTTGCCAATATTGTCCTTGTTTAGACGAGGCAGCCGGCATACCTCCGTCAACAACTGCCCCAGGTTGAGAAAGGATTGGCGGCAAACGCGATCCCGTTGCGCATTCGTCCATTCCGGGAAAGCGGTGCACAGATTATCCATCATAATGCGACGGTGGTAGCGGTCGATATAGTAGGCTGCACGGGCCGCCGAGCGAGTGATTCGCAAAGCAACGGCGCGGGGCAGCAATCTTAACCCCCGTATGAGAGTCTCGGCCACGACATAAGTTAACCATTGATTCCAGTGCCGCATAGTTTGTATACGATACTTGAAATCAGCGCACGGATCAACACTGTCATAGAGGAAATCGAGGGCGCAGCCTTTGAATAGTACCTTAACTACAACTTCACACCGTTGCTGCAGTTAGGCAACCTGGCTTGGCTAATTCCTCTTCGAGCCGTTCGAGCGAGCGTGTCATGAAGAGAGACTGATCGGCAATACTTCGATAGGCGCTTTCGTATTCGGCGGCCACTTCATGCAGGGCGCCTTCCTCTTGCGAGTCAATCAAGAGGCGCAGATGAATGGTTAACGGTTTAAGAACACTATGCACACGGCCTAAAATTATGACGCGCTCCAAGACTGCCGTTATCTCTGAACACAATGACATGGCAAGCGCGGCCTCTGTCGGATGATGGCAAAGCTGCTGGACCCGCTGCAATCGTTGGATAGCCTCATCGAGGCATGCGGATAGCTCTCGAAACGGGCGCAACATCGACGCACAGTACTCTCGTAGGCGAGTCGCTGGCGAGACGTCATAATATTGCCCGATCTCACTGAGTAAGTCGCTCGCTGCCATAGGATGCCGCCGCAAGCCGTGTATGACCTCCCACATGTGAGTGTATACAAAACTCATGAACTCGGCGTCGGAGAGCGCATAGCGAAAAACCGGTAGGAACTCAATTCGTCCAACATCGTTAAACCGACTCGCATACAATCGCACAGTGGAAAAATCCCGGGGGTTTAGCGCAGACGGGGGCAGTCCCTGTTTAATCAACTCGACCAACCGCGCAACCATTGGAACGGTGATCAGCTCACGACAACTCAAATGATGGCACACCGCCGTAAAGTGGCAAGGAAAGCAGTCGATGTCCCCCTGCACGACGAAGCTCCCTTCAGCATAAGGACCCGTTTCGCGGAAGTAAACGGGCCCAGTGGAGAGATCGATCACGCGGGTGCCCACCGCGGTCGCCATATGCATCGTGCCGGTATCGTTGGTTACCAGAAGGGCGCATCGGCTGAGTAGTGAAGCCAGACCGCTTAACGAGGTTTTGCCGACCGCATCAATGACCGAATGTTTTGCGCGGCGAATTACTTCTTGGCCAAGCGGCAATTCGGCGGAGGATCCGCAGATAATCACGCGTGCGCCCATGCGCTCTTTCAGTGCATCCGCCAGTTCCGCGAAACGATCTGGGCGCCAGCGCTTACGCTCCTCACTGGCGCCGGGCTGGAGCGCTACGAGAAAGTCACCGTCCCCAACGCTATGCGCCGCCAGAAAGCGATCGGCAAAGGCCTCGCCTTCTGCCGTGCGGGCCATGTGTAGTCGCCGCTCATCCGGTCGAACGCCGGCACAAAGGGTTAGCAAGTCAACCAGGTTAAAGCGATTGAATTCTCGGATCTCCGACATGGTATAGAAGAGGAACATGGTGGGGTGCTTGAGCACCAAGGCGCGGTCGGCCGTAAAAACACCGCCGCGCACTTCGCCGCCATGCTTCGAGAGCAACGTGCTTAACAAGTGATTGTTGGCATCGGATGGCAGATTTAAGATCAAATCGTAGGTCCGTGTTTGGAATTGCGCCACAAAGCCTTTTATGTGGTCATATTTCTCGACCAGATTCATCGTGTCATTTTGCAAGAGTTCGTACAAGCCGTTTTGATCAAATTGAACTACCTCATCCACCAGTCCATCTTCCAATTCTAATTCGCCAAAAAGACGGTTGACCAGCATCGTAACATGACAGCCGTGATAGGTTTCCTTCAACCCGCGCAACATGGGTGTGGCTTGTAGCATATCACCGATGCGTGCGTTCTGCAGCACAAGTATGTTCTTCATCGCTTGTGGCCCTCAACCAGGAGGTTTTTCATGAGGCGCAGCACCAACTCCGGCTCGGTTTGATGGCGGGCGCTCCGCATCGAATCGGAAAGCAAGTCATCAATCGTGATTCGGCGCTGTGGCACACATTGGCTTAAGAGCGGATAAAGAGCGTGGTCGGGCGAAGCCCGTTCCGATAGGTACGCCGCGGTCTCACGATTACGTCCTTGACTCAACTCAGCCAGCACAGATTCCGAAAAGATCCAGCTTAGCATCTGCTTCATGCGCGCTTCATAAGTATGTTCACTACGGGCGCGGCGCTGCGCGTTGATCGCCAGTCGTGCGCGCTCCTCCGGATGATTCAAGTAGAACCTAATTTGCTGCCGCAGACTGGACAGATCCTCAAAGCAGGCCACTTCCTCGCCGGGCTCAAAGAATTCGCGCAGCGGTGGACGATCATCCACCAGTTGAAATGCGCCGCAGGCGGCCAGCTCGAAGAGCCGGGGGTTTACGAAATCGCCGTTGGGCTCAACACCGGCATAGTAGGTAGAGGAATGAAGATTTAAATTGATCTTGGATGCGGAAAAGATTTTCAGCATCTCCGCTTCATCAAACTCGCGCCCCTGATTCTGCGCGCAGGAATCTAACCCAGAGGCGGCACTCCACCCCGGCCCCCAAAGCTTCAAGTTAAAATCGGTGAGCCCTTCAAACAGCGCCTTGCGATTATAATAGGCGAGGCCGGCAAAGGAGATATCGGCGCCGTAGCGCTGGCTGTCTTCCGCCGAGAGAAGCGCAGGCTGATGAAAATCCGGGTCACAGGCGGTTGGTAAGTAATACGCGCGGAATACGCCATGCCGGCGCAGTTCCTCATGAAAAGCGCTGTTTTGAATCGTCAAAAAATAATCATACTCCGCAGCCAAATCTCGCCAGTAATTGAAACATTTGTAGTTCTCGACAAACCATAATGCCGTGCGAATTCGCTCCGAGCGGAACTTACGCAAACATTCTTTGGTCAGCGGGGCCTGCGCCAAGGCCAGCACAAGATCCGGTTTAAACTCTTGCGCGCGGGCATAAGCCATGGCCGACAACCACTGTGTGAATTGATTCGTCAACGGGCCGTTATGCATGCTCTCGCGTAGAAGGGCTTGTGATGTTTGAAAGGCCCCATGGAATGGGCTGAAGTCCAGCAATTCCACGGAACATCCCACCTTACGCAAAGCCTGTGCGGCGTAGCGGGCGATCGGCAACGATCCGCCGTGGAGCGGTGACGCCACCATTACCCGCACTTGACCGGGGCGCTGCAAAGGCCGGCGACGGTCAAGCTCGCGCGCCAGATCCGCATAGTATTCCGGAGCGCAGTGCAAGGAAGCCGTGTGTGGGATAATCACCGGCGAATCGTTCAGACTGGCTTGTAGGTCTGGTTGTCTATGCAACTCGGCGATCGGCGCCGCCGCCAGAATTCGCACTCGGCCGAGAACATCCGTCAGATCCACATACTCCATGGCGAGCCGTAAAATCTCCGGCACCGCCTCCACGACAACCAACGGCACGGCAACTCGCTTAAGCGCTTCACGTACATGGTAACCCAGGCCAAAGCCGGCCATCACCACGGCCGTGGCCTTCGATAAATCATACTGATCGATGAAGCGGCCGGCTTCTCGACTTGGCTCATAGCGACTGTGTAAGAGTTTGTTGTTCCACTCAGCAGTCGGCTCGCCACTACGGGCCGGTATAATTCGGGAGTTATCCATCAGGGTTAGGTTACGCATGCGCGCGGCAAGAGTCGCATCGGATCTTTCCAGCGCTTCCAAGTTTTTTTCAAAGAGTGTCATAGTGCCATGAACTAAGCGGTATAAGCTTGTAAGTGGCCGCACAGCGTACCTGGCCGCGCATTCATAAAGGACGGCTTGTCCTTATTGACAGGGCACCCATGGCCGTATAGGTGAAGTTGTTTGGACAAGCCGTCACAAAGTCCTGGTAGGGATAATGGCCGGCGTATCGAACCCGGCGCCCACAGGTCGGAATCCTGCTTCCAACGCTGACCTCCTGGACTCCGGGTTTTGATTCTCCTTTTCGGCGGCGAGCAAGCGAGTAAAGGCGTGCAGAGCAAGTTTCCAGCGGCCAATAATGTCGTAAATATCGTACTCCAGGAGATCTGCCAAGGCGATCAAATCATTCCGTTCCTGCGCCTCGACCAATGATTGAATTTTTGGCGTCAGGTCATCGAGGGAATGCTGCAAGGAGACTCCGTTAACAACTTCTTGCGTGTAGTCCACGTGGAGAACGGACTGCAGCGATGACATAAGCTCGGTAAGCGATAAGATCCCATCCAGCGCCGCCTTATAGAAATGGAAGCCTTCCTGAATTTGACCGGCTCGCAGTTTTTGGGCGATGCTTTGCAGGCCCAGCAACAAGGCTTCACTATAAGCGATGGCGCCGGCGATTGTGTCGTGTGCTAAAGTATCGGCCGCGGCAGAGCATATCTCTACTTTTTGTACCTGGCGGAACTCACCGGGATCGGTCATTACGTAATTCAAGAATTCACGTCTTAGGGTGAAGTAGTTTTGGCCATTTATCATAAGCTTCTGGACGATACGACCATCGCGTTGAAGCTCACGGGTAACCTCAGCAATCAAGTCGGCCAGTGTGGTGCATGGGGTGGATGGGGTCGGTACGGCCTGATTATCGACATATATTGTTAACATGGGATGCCCTTTCATAATTTAATCGCCATGCGCCGCGAAATACCTGTCATTTCCTCGCAACATGACGAACACACAAATTACTTCGGCGGAAGGCCGGGAAAACTTTAGAATAATCGTAACTGTTCACGGGGATCGGGGGTCAGGGATCAGAGGCTGAGGGCCCGGAGTTGCCAATGGCTGTTAGGAATTATCGTGATTTAGAGATTGGTTAGCGGAGAGGATGCTTAACGGATTGCGGACGGTTTGGAAAAGAAATTCGTAACTACTCAGGCAATGCGTCTCAGCCCCGTAGGGGCGGCCTGTTTGTAGTAGCGATTCCTGTGGTAGGTCCTAAAGCTCCGTAGGAGCGACCTGTCCGGACGCGTTCGTCGACGAAATCAACCTTACGCAGGCCGCCCCTACGGGGCTTGTTCGAACTCACAC
>JACOSC010000083.1 GCA_016179055.1 Acidobacteriota bacterium | reverse complement strand
GTGCCGTCGGACACCCAGATGCGGACGATCCTCGATGAGGCGCCGACCGAACCCATGCGGGCCCTACTGCCGTGGGGCTTCGAAAAGATTTGCCGCGCCGGATGGGCCCAGCGGTACCAGATCCCGACCTTGTCGGGACCGAGGAAAGCCGGGGGCAAGGTTACCTATACAAGGACGGAGGCTTACTACACGGGGGCGCTCGACGGCACCGAGTACTTTCATTCGACGGCGATCCAGTGCCCGCAGTGTCTGCATAAGACCACCGCCCAAGGGGTCGTCCACTACAGTCACACGGTGGTGGCCGCGACGGTGGTCAAAGCGGGGACCCATGATATCTTACCGCGGGACGTCGAAGCCGTGCGCAACGGCGATGGGAGCGAGAAACAAGATTGTGAGATCAACGCCGGTAAGCGCCTGATCCAGCGGCTGCGCGACGAACATCGGCCGCTAAAGATGATTATCACCGGGGATGACCTCTATGCGCACGAACCGTTTGTCGAGCACCTGAACAAGCTACGAATGCCCTACGTGTTGGTGGCCAAGCCGGAGTCGCACAAAGAATTGTTTGACTGGGTCGAGGGTTTCGTCCCGACAAGGTCGGGATGAGCGAGCACGGGGAGTGGACGGAAGGGCCGGCGGGCCAACGTGTGACGTATCACTACCGCCTCGTGCGCCAGGTGCCGCTCAGTGGCGCTCGTCGGCACTGGGTGACCTTCGTCGAAGTATGGATATACGACCGCCAGCCAGAGCTTCGCTACCATAATAGCTGGGTAACGGATCTGGCGGTCCCGACAAGGTCGGGATAATATACCAATTATTATAGGCCTGGGACGGTCGCGCTGGAAGATTGAGAACGTCCCGACCTTGTCGGGACAATGTGCACAAGAACCAGGGCTATGAGTTAGAGCACAACTATGGGCACGGTCAGAAGAACTTGTCGATGGTGTTCTACCTGCTGAATCTGTTGGCGTTTGTCGCGCATATCCTCTTGGATATGGGGGATCAGCTCTATGGGCAGTGCCGGGCCAAAATGTCGCGGGTGGAACTATGGCACACCCTGCGGGCGGCGCTGTGGCTGTTGTTGGTGGAAAGCTGGTCGGGCCTGGTGCGGGCCTGCTTGGAGGAAAAGACCGTGCGTTCCCTGTAAGACGGGAAGGCCCCAGCCCGGGCCAGAGACGGGGGCGAGTAGGAAGCCATCCCTCCCGGCGGTGCTGCCGCCGGCCACGATCAAAGGAGCAGAGCTCGAAGGAATCTCCAACCTGCGGAGCGTTGAACTAGCCCAGCGGGTGAGGTGTCGATAAATGCCCTATCGCTCCGCGGCCGCCTGCCCCACCGAGAATTGCTGTGAGTTGATACGTTCCCTTGTGCAAAACCCTTCCTTTGTGGTATGATGGCTACTCATTGATGAACTACGAGGCGGAATTCGCGTATAACCTTTTAATAAAATCTCACCTTAAAAGCAGGGCCATCAGAGGCTGCTCAAAGAAGTATTTGTCAGAACACTTCTTCAGTTATCTAGTCGGTTCGCCGGATTCAACATCACCCCTCTAACTAGGTTCTTCAATCCAAGCAAAAGGCCGGTCCACGTTGGGGTCTGTCCCATCGATTCGACGGAAATAGTTGCACCCGAACTGACCGATCCTGCTTTTTTCAACCATAGGGACTATTGTCCCATGATTTCAACAGGAGAAAACAAAACATGTCATTTGAAAATTTTGGGCTGAACCCTGCGATCCTTCGCGCCGTTCGGACCAAAAACTACCTCACCCCCACACCTATCCAGTTGCAAGCCATTCCGGCCGTCCTTGAAGGAAGAGACGTGATCGGCTGCGCTCAAACCGGGACCGGCAAAACCGCCGGCTTCACGCTTCCGCTGCTCCAACGGCTTCAGAACGGACCGTCTCCGTCGCTTCGCGCACTGATCCTGGTCCCCACCCGTGAGCTGGCGACGCAAGTTCATGAGAGTGTTCGAACCTACGGTCGTCACCTACGGCTGCGCACCGTCGTTGTTCTCGGGGGTGTGGGAATCAATCCGCAGACCGAGGCGCTCCGGCGAGGGGTGGACATACTCATCGCGACCCCCGGCCGGCTGCTGGACCACATGCGGCAGAGAAACGTTCAGTTCAAACAACTGGAAGTCTTAGTCATCGACGAGGCTGACCGGATGCTCGATATGGGCTTTATCGCCGACATACGGCAAATTCTCAAGAGTATCCCGAGCAAACGCCAGACGCTGTTCTTTTCGGCGACCATGCCTGAGGAGATCCAAAAGCTTGCCGGTGAAATTCTAAACCAGCCGCAGGTCATTGAGATCGCACCGCAGGGAACCCCGGTCAGCGGGGTCCGGCAGGTGGTTTATCCGGTCGAGACGACCCGCAAGCGGGAACTGCTGGTTCACTTGATCGAAAAAGAAAAGATGCCGCGGGTGCTCGTTTTCACTCGGACTAAACATCGCGCCGACGATTTGGCGGCTCATCTCAAGCTCAAGGGAAACCGGGCCGAGTCGCTCCATGGGAACAAGAGCCAACAGGCGCGCACCAAAGCTCTGGAGGCCTTCCGGAATGGCAGCGTCCAGGTACTGGTCGCCACCAACCTCGCGGCGCGCGGACTCGATGTGAAAAAGGTTTCTCATGTCGTGAACTATGAAATTCCCGATGTCCCAGAGGATTATCTGCATCGGATCGGGCGAACCGCACGCGCGGAAACAACCGGGGACGCGATTTCACTGGTCTCTCCGGCCGAACGCGGAAGCCTTCGCAGCATTGAACAATATATCGGAAGCAAGATTCCTCAAGTCGTGATGGCCGGATTTGAAAACGGGGAGAAGGCGTTGGGCCTGGTGACGAAACGATCATTCCGACCCCGGTCGAATCGCTATCGCAGATAAAGGCATTGGAGGGTCGATCTGCCGCAAAGCCGCGATTTCGCGATCAAGCTGAACCGAACGTTGGAGGGACCGCGTTAGAGTACGCCTTCCGGTATTGCTACGAGAAAGGGACTTGATTCGGTTGAACGAGCTTTATTTTCAAGTGTAAATGGAGGAGGCCGTTCCCATCTGGCGTGAATGGCCTTATCGTTTACACTTTTTCTGCCCGCCGTCGAGCGATAACTTGACAATTCTATTCTTGCAAAGTTATTCTTCAATTTGACGCAATTCGGCAGGCCAGACGCCAACCGTTGTGGCGCTTGTCAACATTTTCAGTATACTTAGAGGTGCTGCGGTCGTATGTGCAATGGTCAATTCTTAGCGAAGGCTATCGGATCAATCTATAGTGTCCTTGGTAATCGATAAATTTGATTTCCTTACGATCCCGGAGACGCTCTAACGTCCAGGTGAGGGTTTGCTCAGGGGTCTTGCCTCGTGACCGGGTATCCTCAACGATTTGGGGCAATTCTTGGTCTATCAACTCTTGCCTATAAAAATCGTCGCGGTTGTGCCGCTTATAGAACCGGTGTACTGCTGCTCGAACTGCTTCTTCCCAAGTTAATTTCATCCAATTCTCCTAGTAAAATTTCGGTTGCGTGCGGGCCATGTATATCCAGAACGAACGGAGTGCAACGGCAGGGAGGCGAGCCGGCTAGACAGGCGGCGCTGAGCCCTCGACAAATACCGATTCATTGCGCTATCAGGTCTCGCCTTCGGCCACCCTCGGTCCTTGGCGGCCGTCTGTAAAGGGGGCGCATTTTCCAGGATTTTATTTGATAGCACCGCCGGCGGAGAATCCCTGGGCAGCGCTTCCCATGTACGAGCTCGAACCGTAATTACTCCGAAGAAAATATCTATTCATCCCGCGAGAGATTAGCATAATAGGCTATAAAAGGTAAACATGGGTCAGTCGTTAAGCCTTGATAGAAACCTAGTAGGCGATTGGGCAACGTTATCAAAGTACTTTCATTGGTAAGTGGATTCCTTACAAAGGGGTTAATAATAAACGAAGGTTGCTCGATGAACGCCCAAGCCCATTCTTCGCGTTGCAGCGAACCCGCTGACGCTCGCCGCTGAACGCTAACGGTTAGGCAGTTGCCCAGGTAGTGTCAAGACTATTTAGAAATGTCACAGGTTTTAACAATTTAGAAATGTCATAGGTTTGTAGTAGTAGTAGTTTTTCTTTCTTTTTTTTGCTTCTTTTTTTTACCGCTGAGGATTTGTGGAAAACTTTTTTCCGTCCGCACTTCGACAACGGTTTCTCGTCAGCGGCCTCCTCAGGCCCTCTCTGGCGCAAGCGCTTGTATCCATCAGGAGTTGCCAACACCGCCGCCACGGCCACCAGGAGTTTTGCTAGCGCCGGCGTCCAGACGGAACCCGTCTCGTCGTCGTTGGTCCCGCTGTGGAAAACTTGTGCAGGGCCGGTTAACCGCCGTTTCCCGCGGAACGGCCGGCCTCCGTTTTCTGGTTGCGCGCTCCCGCCGTGGCCGAGCTCGCGGCTTGGCCGCAGGCCCACCGTCGTCAGGGATGATCGGGCCGGGGAATATATTTTTTCCTGGGTAGCTTCGGCACCACGGCGCCCCGACACAGTCGGGGCCGCTCCGGGAGCTCCTTATATTTGAGCGGGCGGCCTTTGTACAGCAGATGGATCGAGCCATCCAACCATTGGCTGACCGTCAGTGGGTCGCCCGGTCTGGGTAATCCGACATTCTTTTTGAGAATTTGAAAATAGCGATTGTCGCACCGGACGGTCCAATCGTTATTCACCTGGCGCGGGTGTTCGATACAAAAGACCGTCCGCAAATCCAAGCCCGGCGGCACCGGTCGATGAAAATCTACCGGGCTTTTCGCCGGCACGGCGAAGCGCTTATTGTGACTATTCAAATACGTATCGATCAGAAAGTCATTGGCCGCCGTCAGGTCTCGGATACCGGCCAACTGGAATTCTTTGACCAAGCGATCTTGATGCACGCCGTTGGAGCGTTCCACGCGGCCTTTGGCCTGGGGCGAGTGGGCCCCTATGATGGCGATTCCCAGTTTCTGGCACGCCCGGCCAAAATGCGTGCGCGGTTGCTCACCGCGTAACTCTTCTTCCCGCGTCGGCTCGCGGGCGGTCAGGTACACGTTCTTGTGATCCACATACAACGCCTTCGGGAGGCCATAGCGCTCGATCCAGCCCCATAAGGTCCGCATGGCCAGGCGGATCGTCTCCTCCCCATCCATTAACGCATAGGTGGTCCCGACATGTCGGGATCATCCACCATGTTCAGCAGACAGTAGGCTTCGCCATCGGGCCCAAACCAGGGATGCGGACTGCCATCCATTTGTACCAACTCCCCAAAATGCTCCTTCCGCGCCCGCCATTGCCGATGCTCCTTGCGCCGACGTCGTTTCTGCCACAGACCCGCTTTTTTCAGCCAGCCCCGTAACGTCTCATGGTCCACCCCATAGCCGTCCTGCGCCAGCTTCTCCACGGCAAAGGTCGGTCCAAATCCACTATAGCGTTCCTGATAGCGCTCGAGGATTTGCTTCTTCTCTTGCGCATCCCGCGCGCGATTCGAGGCTTGCCCGCGACTCCGATGCGTCAGCCCGACGTCGCCTTCCTGGCCATAGCGCCTATAGATGCGCAGCGTCTGCCGGTAGCTCAAGTCTAACATTTCCGACGCCTCGCTCAGCTTCATACCTTGCTTCTTAATTTTGACCATCACCTCCAATCGCGCACGCTCCTTCTTACTCATCATCAAATGTCCCTCCACGATAATACCTCCTTGTTGGATCGTATTATCCTGATGTGACATTTCTATTCAGTTTCATAGGTGACATTATCATATAGTTACAACAGGCAGTTGCCCAGGTAGTTGCATTGGACGAATAAAGGGAGTAACCTATTAGTATGAGTACTGTACAAGAGATCAAAGAGGCTGTGCGCCAACTTTCACCTGTGCACTTAGCAGCATTCCGTGCGTGGTTTGCTGAGTTCGATGCAAGCGTTTGGGATCAGCAATTGGAGCACGATGTGGCTGCAGGCCGATTGGACCGACTAGCCGAAGAAGCGCTGCAGGATTTGCGGGAAGGACGCTGTACCGATCGGTGAGACACCGAGCAACTCCACGATTCTGGAACTGCTATCGCCAACTGTCGGAGGCGGTGCAGCGGCTGGCGGATAAGTGTTACACCCTCTTGCGCCAAGATCCGTACCATCCGTCGCTGCACTGGAAAAAGGTGGGTCGCTTCTGTTCTGTACGAGTGGGCCTGCACTACCGGGCGCTCGCTGTTGAACAGGAAGGCGACTTAAGTCTGGTTCTGGATCGGGTCGCATGCGGACTATGACAAACTTCTGGATCATGGATAGCCGCCTAACCATAGCGGAAGGAGCGTATATGGAAGGTCGGATCGACAGACACCAGAGATGGGTTCTCGCACTGCGCTGGAGCGCAAGGGTCTGGAGTGTCGCCAGCGTTGCCTTGGTGTTGGCCTTCATCGTAGGCGAAGGCTTCAACCCCTCCGGGCCTAACGAGTGGCTCGGCGCTCTGTTCTTCCCGGTCGGCATCTCTTTCGGAATGATCCTGGCGTGGTGGAAGGAGGGTCTCGGAGGGATCATAACCGTAGGAAGCCTGCTGGCGTTCTTCGTGGTTCACCTGACGACCGCCGGCACACTCCCGAAAGGCGGAGCATGGTTGGTTTTCGCTGCGCCCGGATTTTTGTTTCTTCTGTCGTCGCTTTTGTCGCGAAGGCCGAAGATCGGAGCGGCCTAACAGGCGGCGGCGCGCAGGACCCGTCGTAAGCGGCGCAGGTGAAAGAGAGTCGCCCAAGACGTATCCGGCAGTGACCTCGACCGTTTGTGTTCGATGGAAAATGGAAAGAGGACATCATGGCAGAATACGGTGAATGGACTCGCAAGGGAGCGACGCTGAGCGACGTATCAGCCAAGGCCGAATACGGCATGAGTCAGGACTGCATTGTCAAAGGCATAAAGACCGGCAAACTTGAGTACCGTGAAGGTTCGATATGGGGCAATCCGTATCTCAGGGTCTTGAGAAGCCAGCTTGAGCAATACATCGCTGAGGAACTGGGAAAGGACTACTTGCTCAGAGTAAAGAACCAAACAGAGTTGCGCAAGGTCAAAAGAGAAATGGCCGGTCTCAAGAAGAAACTCCAGGGGCTTCAAGAGCGAAAGAATGCGCTTGAGGTATCATTGGACAAATGACAAATCACCGAACAATCGGCACCCGTTGATGGTGAAGACCGGTGTGTCCATGTTCAAGGGTGGAGGGAGTTCAGGGTCCCGAGTCACAAGGTATGCGGCGACCGGCCAACAGCGCCGCTGATGCCGGTCGTTATTTCAACTTAAATCATTTCAACAGGAGATTTGTCATGTTTAAATTTTCCAGTGCTGTCGTTCTTTCTGCGTTCGCTTTCATAAGCAATGCGTCAGCGACGCAACCAAGTTCCTATGCCGGTCAGGAGCAGCGTGAAATCAAAGCGCTAGCTCCCGAGGAAATTCAGAGTTACCTCGCGGGCAAGGGCGCCGGCTTAGCCAAGGCGGCGGAGCTTAATCATTACCCCGGCCCGGCACATGTACTGGAGCTGGCTGACCAACTGCAACTTAACAAGGAACAAAAGGCGCGCACTAAAGCGATTTTTGATGCCATGCAAAAAGCGGCGGTACGCCAAGGAAAAGCTCTAATAGAAAAGGAGCAAGAATTGGATCGGCAGTTTGCTGCAGGGGTGGTAACGGCAGACAGCCTGCGTTCGACACTCAAACAGATTGGAGAGTTACAGGCCGAAGTCCGTAGGTCTCATCTTCAGGCGCACATTGAACAACAAGCGATTCTTACGATGGCGCAAATCGCAAAATACGATGAACTTCGCGGCTATTCGTCACAAAACAACGCCGATCATGGCCACCATTCCCATAAGCATTGAAAAGCGTTGGCCTAACCACGCGTTCAACCCGGACGAGCCAAAGCGCCGCTTTTGCTTGCCGGTGAACGCGACCGTTAAGTGGCTTACGGAGATATCTAGTTGAAGAAAAGTCTAGAACAGCGTATTGAAGAGGCCATTCACGAGGAAATATCAATCGTCCCCTATAATCCCGCATGGCCCGTCTTGTTTGAGAATGAGGCTGAATTTCTTCGGCGACGGCTACCAGAATCACTGATCAGCAGAATTGAGCATTTCGGGAGCACCGCCATACCAGGTTTGTCGGCAAAGCCGGTGATCGATATCTTAGTGCAGGTTAGCAGCTTAGAGGAAACCAAGAAACAAATCGCGCCTTTACTAGAATCTGAGGGCTATGATTACTTCTGGCGTACGGATAATCCGCCGGCCTATGCGTGGTTTATAAAACGAAATTCCGCGGGCAGGCGCACACATCATATACACATGGTAGAGGCAGATTCAAAGCTGTGGGACAGGCTGTATTTTAGAAACTATCTGAGGGAATTTCCAGATGAGGCCAACTATTATCAGGAATTGAAACAGTCTCTTTCCACAAAGTATCCCAATGATAGGGTCGCCTATACAGAAGGGAAAGCCGCATTTGTTGATTCCGTAACAGAAAGAGCTAAGCAATTTTACAACGCCACCTAACAAGCCACGGCTGCCAACGATAATGGCGTTCTACAGGCGCCTTAGAAAATTCGTAAAAGTTCACGGGGCCGTATGGGTAAAGTAGCCAATCGAAAGTTTCGCGTTGGCCTTGAAAGGGCCAAATATAAAAGCTGGGGGGGGTGGAGCGCCGCGGAACCCCCGGACCAAGCTCCTCAAACGTTCGACCCTGAGGGGGTCGGATCGGTCCATGAACCCTTCAATAAGCGGCACTCCGTCAGAATTTGCGTTTTGAATTGCGGAATGGTAATATCCCGACTATGCCTGAAGACCGCTTAAGCAATCCTGAAGTGCGCGTGCGGTTTGCACCCAGTCCGACCGGTTACTTGCACGTCGGAGGTCTGCGCACCGCGTTATATAACTGCCTTTTCGCGCGCAAGCACCACGGGGTTTTTATCCTGCGGATTGAAGATACCGATCGCACCCGCTTGGTCGAAGGCGCCGTGGAGAATTTGATACAGTCCTTGCGTTGGGCGGGGCTCGACTACGACGAGGGGCCCGGGAAAGACGGCCCCTACGGCCCTTACGTGCAATCACAACGGCTGGCTATCTACCGCGAGCGTGCCGATTATCTTTTACAGACCGATCATGCGTATCGTTGCTTCTGTACCAGCGAGCGACTGGAGGCCATGCGCAAGTCTATAGAGAAGTCCAAGCAGTCGTTTAAGTATGATCGGACTTGTCTCGGGCTTCCAGAATCGGAAGTAGTTAAGAAAGTACAGGACGGCGTTCCGTACACGATTCGCATGCGAGTGCCTGACCATACGACGGTCGCGTTTTGCGATTTGGTGCGGCAGGATGTTGAAATCAATACGGCCAACATCGATGATCAGATTTTGATTAAGTCGGACGGCTATCCCACGTATCACATGGCCAATGTGGTAGACGACCATCTCATGCAGATATCGCACGTCATCCGCGGGGAGGAGTGGTTGTCCAGTACGCCTAAGCATGTTTTGCTTTACCGCTATTTCGGGTGGCAGCCACCCGCCTTCGCCCACTTGCCCTTGTTGCTCAACCCAGACCGCAGCAAGCTGAGTAAGCGCCAGGGAGACGTCGCGGTGGAGGATTACCGAGCCAAAGGATATCTTAGCGAAGCCTTGGTCAACTTCGTTGCGTTGTTGGGATGGAATCCCGGCGATGATCGAGAAATTTTCGACCGGAGCGGTTTGGTTCAAGAGTTTTCCATCGAACGGGTAAACAAGGCGGGCGCCATTTTCAACTTGGAAAAACTGAATTGGTTGAATGAGCAACATCTGCGGGCGAAGCCGTCTGGCGAGCTGCGAGAGTGGCTACGGGAGATGCTTCCAGATTCCGGCGCCGCTTTTTCCGACGATTATCTGGATCATGCCATACGACTGCTGCGCGAGAGAATCTCGTTTCCCCAAGATCTCCTGCGGTTAGGTTCGTATTTCTTCCAGGACCCAACGACGTATGACCCCGAGGGGATCAGAAAGCGTTGGAAAGAGGACTCCGCCGCATGGCTCGCGACCCTTGTGTCCAAGATGGAAACTGTGGAAGCGTTCACATCGGAGGGCTTGGAGGTCATCTATAAAGAGATTGCGTCGAGCCTAGGAGTGAGTAACAGTGAATTGATCCATCCTACGAGGTTGGCCATATCCGGACTGGCTGGTGGACCGGGCTTGTTTGAGTTAATGGAAGTTTTAGGCAGAGACACGGTTATTCGACGAATTCGCCGTGCCCTTGCAGTCCTATCCGGCGTAGGCTAGCCTTGCCAAAAAAGATAGTAACTGTTCAGGGCGGTCCCCGAAGGGGACCTTGTTAATAGCCGTGGGTGGCGCCCCGCGCCACCCACGGACTGCCATCACCCCCGGCCGGACCCTGTAAGGGTCCACGTAGGGTCCGGTATGGGTGGACGATCACGACCCTTTCAGGGTCGAACGGTATAGTGGGTGCCAGAGTCCGGGGGTTCCGCTGCGCTCCACCCCCGGCTATTAACGGTGTCCCCTTCGGGGACCGGGCGCCGTTGGGCCACTTTTTGTCGATAGGCTCATCAGCGGATCCCCTTGAACAGTTACAAAAGATAAAGCCAATAAAACTACACTTAAACTATATTGATGTTGTCTCCGACAGGCTCCGAGAACCAATTATTTCACACCGGCTGAGGACTAATTCTGCCGGTCTATTTGCGCTGGCTGTGCGGCTTCCGCTTATGGTAAACTAATTGGCGAATTGAGCAGAATGGTGACGTTGCTTGAATAAAACAATCGACAGTTTTGAATATTTAATTGAAGCGGCCAAGCTGCTCAACTCTACGTTTGATTTTCACAAACTCCTTGCGCAGGCCGTCCAATTGACCAGCCAGGCGCTCCACTGCGAGGCCAGTTGTTTGTTCTTGTATGACAGCAAGCGTACCCGCCTCGACAAGGAGCTAAATCGATTTTTCTCGTGGAAACGCAACGCCCGCAGCCACTATCCTAAAGCGATCTGTCAGCAGTTGGCCGATTATGTGATGAAGCAGCAAGCGCCGTTGGTTGCCAATCATCCCGATGAATACCGCGCGCATATCACATATGGCCATGAGCCGAAACAACGATCGATTCATTCCATAATCAGCGTCCCGCTCAAGCGTCGTCATTCAACGCTCGGCGTAATACAGGCCATGAATCGCTTGGAAAGCGAACACTTCTCACCGGGCGACCTGACCATTCTGCAGGTGATCGCTGATCTGATCGCCATTGCGATCGATAATACGCGTCTTTACCGAAAGCTAAAACGCGAGTCCAAACAAAAAAATATTCTTTTTGAATTGGGGAAAAAAGTCAGTTCCTCGCTCGATTTGAGCGTGGTCCTCGACAGCATATTGGACAGTCTACGCGAAGCCGTCGATTATGATGCGGCCGGTATTTATTTGGTGCAACCGGGCACGCAGAATATAAAACACTATATAATTAAGGGTTTTGATCCGTCCGCCGAAGCCAAGCTCGACTTGAAAATCGGCGACGGCGTGATCGGCTGGGCCATCAAGACCGGCCGCGCCTCGATCGTGCCGGATGTTTCACTTAATGTACATTACGTGAAGACGCGCCGTCAGACGCGCGCCGAGTTGGTTGTGCCAATTTACAATGGCCAGGCGGTGGCCATCGGCGCCTTCAACGTGGAGAGCGATCGCTTGGATGCTTACCAGGAAAGCGACCTGAAGCTGCTGCAGGCTTTTTCCACGCAAGTCGCGGTTTCCATCGAGATGGCCACTTTGCATAAGGAGTTGCTCGAAAAAAAGCACCTTGAAGAAGAGTTGTCTATCGCCCGCCGGATTCAAGCCAGCTTTCTGCCGCAGCAAGACCCGACGATTCCCGGCTTCGACGTATCCGGAATGAATATTCCATCCGAGGAAGTGAGCGGCGACTACTATGATTTCGTGAAAATCACGGAGCGCGACTGGGGAATCATCGTCAGCGACGTGGCGGGCAAAGGCATTCCGGCCTCGCTCATCATGGCGAGCTTTCGCGCCGCCTTGCTGGCGCAAATTGAGAACAATTACTCGATTGGTCTGATCCTGGAAAAAGTAAACAACATGCTGTACAAGAGCACCGAGGGGAGCAAGTTTGTCACGTCAATCTATGGCGTGCTGGATTCCGAACAACGGGTCCTTACCTACGCCAACGCCGGCCATAATTATCCTTTGCTCCTCCATCAGGACGGCCGTTGCGAAACGCCCTCTTTTGGCGGCTTCCCGCTGGGCTTGTTTTCGTCGCCGCAAGCCGAATATACGGAGAGTCGGCTGCAATTACAAAGCGGAGATATTTTAGTTCTCTACACGGATGGCGTCGTGGAAACGTATTGTCCCAGGCTCGGCGAATTCGGACTGGGAAAATTGAAAGCGGTGGTTGAAAAGAATCGCCGATTAACGGCCGTCGCTATTCGCGAGGCCATCTATGCCGCGGTCAAAGAATTCCGCAAAGAAGAACCGCAGCGGGACGATATAACGATTGTCGTGATCAAGGCCCTGTAAGGCGCCGGACGCGGCCAGGGGCGTCACCGTGGTAAGCGGTCGCCCTACGGTTCCCCAGAGTGCCTTTATTAAAATTGTGCGCCAATCGGCGGGCTAACTCGTCCAGCATAGCGGCGGCCGGACGCCGGCAAAGTCGGAAAGTAAATTATCGAATATGACCGGAATTCTTTATGTAGTGGCCACTCCCATTGGGAATCTACAGGACATCACCTTACGCGCGCTCCACGTCTTGAAAACGGTGGACTTGATTGCTTGCGAGGATACGCGTCATACTCGCAAACTACTCTCGCACTTCCAAATTCATCAGTCGACGGAGAGTTTTCACGAGCACAACGAACGGGGGAAGCTCGGCCGCCTAACTGCGCTCTTGCGCGACGGCAAATCCATTGCCTTGGTCAGCGATGCCGGCACGCCGACCATTTCGGATCCGGGCTATCGCTTGGTCCGGCGCTGCGTCGAGGAAGGAATCCGTGTCGTGCCTATCCCCGGCGCCGTAGCCGCCGTGGCCGCGTTGTCGGTGTCTGGGCTGGCGACTAACACGTTTACCTTCCTCGGATTTCCGCCGGCGCAGACGGCCGCCCGCCGCGCCCTGCTTGAACAAGTCAGGCACTCTCCGAACACGTTAATATTTTATGAATCCCCGCGCCGTACACCGGCGTTTTTGCGGGCCGCGGCCGAAATCTTGGGAGCGCGTTCGACCATGGTTGCACGCGAGCTTACTAAGGCGCATGAAACTTTTTACCACGGCACGTTGACGGCGTTGGCCAAGCAATTCGAGGGGGAGAACCAGGTCTTGGGCGAAGTTACCATTGTGATCACCGGCAGCGAAGAGGTCTTTATCGAGAAACCCGCTCTGGAAGTCCCCGGAACCATTTACGAGCATTTGGCGGCCGTCATGGCCCGCACCGGCCTTCGTAAAAACGACGCTATCAAGGTGGTGGCCAAAGAACGCCATCTCTCTCGCCATGCCGTATACGATGCGCTCATCCCGGATAAAGCAGGTGAAGAATAGGCGGTCCTCGGTATTGCCTCAGTTATGGTGGGCTGAAGGACGGATGAATAGGCTTGGGGTTTGAAAACACTGGAGCGGATAATCGGCGAGCCCGGGCAGGAGTTTAGAATAAGAATTGGGCTCGAAGCCCTTGGCTTCAACGGGTGGCGCAGAGGAAAGAGCCGGTCGATGACGTCTGGAAGCTGACCTCGCGAGCAATGGCTGCCGGACCCAGTTTACACCCGACCCGATTATTATCGGCGGGGACGGAACGGTTGACCACCGAGTGATAACGGGCTGAGAATTCTCAGCAAAAATATCCCTGAAAGACGGATGATTTTATCATGGTTGGGGAGGTGCGTCCTATGAGAATTCTCAGTGAGAATATCCCTGAAAGGGATACGGTTAATAGCCGGGGGTGGAGAGGAACCCCCGGTATCAAGGCCACCCAAAGACGCCGACCCTGAAAGGGTCGCAGTTACCCATCGTGGCCAAAATCTCCAGAGGCTCAGTCCCACAGATACCTCATAAAGGTCGTGACCGCGACCCTTTCAGGGTTGGGATATGTGGGGGACCTTGTTTCCGTGGGTTTCACCCACGGCTATTTACCGCTGCCCTTTCAGGGCAGGCCGCTTGGTCACATGATAGCAAGACCGAAAGGCCGTCACCAGTAGGCCAGGTGCGTGACATGTGCCCTTAACCCATTGCTGGCTACGGCGAAAAAAAATTCTTGAATCGTGCACCGCCTCCCCGCCTGAAACTAACCCATTACGTTCATCGCCCATCTAATGATTTTTTGCGCTATTTCATTTTCCAGCCTAATAACTTTCGTAACTGTTCAGGATGTCTGCACTGATACAGAACCTGGAGCGGTAGCGACCGGGCCTATGTGCCATACGGCGCTTATCCGGTAGCTACCGCTCCCGGTTCTGTATCGGCTGGGTACCCTAAGGCGTGTGTGGTTGAACAATTACGAAATTTGAAATCAGGAATCGCGCGGAAACCCGGAGGCTTGGTCGAAGGTGTGGCTGAACAGTTACGAATTTTCCATTATAATAGATGGGGCATTTGTTCCTGTCCCTGGTTGGCCCTTGAGCCCAGGGACCGAGTAGTCCTGGCGCGAAACCAAATCGTAACCGTTCAGAAGGTCTGCACTGATACAGTATCAGGCGCAATTGCCACCGGTACTTTATCGGCGGTGTGTCCTAATGCCTGCGTGGTTGTGAACAGTTACACCAAAGCTTGGCTTTGTAATTTGTAAATAAGGATTAAAATCGCGGCGGACGGTCTATGACTCCGCCCTACGAGTTTTTGTATGAGGTTTTCCCTATTTCTCTTGTAACTATTCAGGTATGCCTCTCAGCCCCGTAGGGGCTAAGGAGCGCCGGCTGAGTTGTTACTTTCTCTTAAGGATCTAAGAAAGGAATCGAACTATGACGAAGTTACATCCCATCTCCATCATGCTCTTGAGTGTGTTTCTTTGCTTCCCTTTTTCCACGCGTGCGGCCATTGGCCCTCCGGGCGCCGACAGTGAAAGTTGTGTGGTGGATCCCCAGAATCCTAATATCGCTTATCTCGGCAGCTACGGCGGAGGCGTGGCCAAAACTACCGATGGCGGCGCGACGTGGGCGGTGATTAATCAGGGAATTTCCAACCGGTCTATTTGGTCGCTGGCCATCGATCCCAGTGATTCCGCGCGAGTGTTTGCAGGCGGCTCGGCCGGCATCTATAGAACCCTGGATGGTGGGGACAACTGGCTCCTCGTCACAACTTTTGCCGTAAGAGGCATCAATGCCTTGTCTATTGACGCCAACCGCGCAAATGCGATTTATGGCGCTTCGCTGGGCGGCGGCGTATTTAAGAGCACGGATGGCGGCGATAGCTGGTCCGCCATGAATGATGGATTAATTAACCGGAACGTTTGGTTTCTCACGGTGGATCCCAGCACCGCCGATACCGTCTATGCCGGCACGTCCGGGAACGGCGTTTTTAAGACGAGCAATGGCGGCGAGAATTGGGTGGTCGCAAGCTCGGGCATTTCGAATACAAATATTTACTGCCTGGCCGTAGATCCGCTGGAGCCCCAGACCGTTTACGCGGGGACCGCGGCCGGCGTCTTCAAAAGCACTACGGCCGGCGAAAGCTGGAGCGCCAGCAGCCAAGGACTTACCGGCTTGTTCACCTTCGCTCTGGCGGTTGATCCCAACGATTCCCGCATAGTGTACGCCGGAGTAACCGGAGGTCTCTTTAAGAGTAGCAATGGCGGCGAGAGTTGGTCGCCGGCGGATCGCGGCCTTTCTCACCCGTTCATTTATACGCTGGCAATTTATCCGACCGATCCGCAAATCATTTATGCCGGCACCGGCGGCGGCGTTTACAAGAGCGTAACCGCCGCCGATCAGTGGTCTGAAGTCAACACAGGGCTCGCCCATTTGTTCGTCGGGTTTGTGGCGACGGGTCCCGTTGGGTCCAATGACGTTTACACTCTATCCTTCCGCGGTGGGATCGTAAAAAGCGCCGATAGTGGACAGCGTTGGACGCCGGTCAACCGAGGAATTACATGGCCGTTTGTGTTGTCGTTGGCCGCGGATTCCAGCGTTGCCGATACACTCTACGCGGGAACTTCCAACGGCGCCTATAAAAGCACGGATGGCGGCGATACATGGATACCCATTAACAGCGGATTACTTTCACGAAATGTCTCCTATATGGCGGTGACGGTTGACTCCAGTATGGTATTCGCCGGCACCACCGGAGGAGTTTATCGCAGCACGAATGGCGGTAGCCTTTGGATTGCCGTAAATGAAGGGCTCAGCAATCGAACCGTGCGCGCATTAGCTACAGATCCCGTCGACCCGAATACCATTTATGCGGCGACGGCGGGAGGCGTGTTTAAGAGCATCGATGGTGGAGACGCATGGGTAGCCGTGAACCAAGGTTTGACGTCCCTGAACGTCGTCTGTCTGGCCATTGACCCGGTTACGCCTACGACAATCTATGCGGGAACCAATGGCAGTGGCCTATTTAAAAGCGTCACCGGCGGCGAAGAATGGACAGTCATCAACCTGGGGTTGGCTAACCGCACGATCAGAGCTTTGATGATCGATCGCAGTGACGCCGCTACACTTTACGCGGGAACCGCGGCCGGCGTTTTCAAGAGCTCAAGTAGCGGTGAGGAGTGGTCGGAAGCTAATCAGGGACTGGCTAACCGGGATGTGGCGGGTATCGTCCAAGATCCCGGTAATTCAACCGTTATTTATGCAGGCACGCGAGGCAACAGTCTTTTTATGAGTCGTGACGGCGGCGAAACTTGGAATTAGCGTTATGGACCTCCCCAGGGTTAAGCTCTTCCAAAAAAGATAAAGATGAGGGTTACAATACAACACACAGGTGGTATACTTTGCTGTGCGGTTTTCTATACAAATAACCGCATAACTTTAGAAGGGAGAAACCATGGCAAATACAAAGCTATACGTAGGCAACCTTGCCTACGGCACCTCGCAGGAGGATTTGGAGGAATTGTTCGGAAAACATGGCCAGGTGGCCGAAGTACGAATTATTCGAGATATGAACTCAGGCCAGTCTAGGGGTTTCGCGTTTGTTGAAATGGCTTCGCCGGACGACGCGCAAAAAGCAATGGAAGCCCTGAACGGTTTTGAATTGCAAGATCGTGCGCTGGTTGTAAACGAAGCGCGCCCGAAAGAGGGCCGACCCCGAGGGGGCGGTGGCGGTGCCGGCGGAGGCCGCGGAGATCGACGTGGCGGCAGGGACCGAGGCGATCGCGGAGATCGTTGGTAAACTAGGTTGGTAGACAGCTCCGATAATTTCTTTCAAGGGATGTTGTCAAGCGTGAACTAATCTTATTTCCCAAGGCCCGGTAAGGCTTGAATGGAAGCTGGGTTTGTCTTTCGGCTCGCCTGGTTTCGTACAGGTTCAATGTGTCCAATATTGACCGACCCCATCCGGGCCTCTTATCACATCGACTGCTTCCGCTTCTCGCGCTCGTAAACGTGGCTCGTCCGTCGAACCTTTCTCAAAGGACTTTCGGCATACCATCGCTTAGGCCATAGCTTCAAAAAATCGTAACTGCTCAGGGGGTCTGTGGGCTGTACGGCGCTTACTCGGTGGCTACCGCTCCCGGCTCTGTACTGGCTGAGTGCCCTAAGGCGTGGGTGGTTGAACAAGTATGAAATTTGAAATCAGGAATCGCACAGAAACCCGGAGGGTTTCCAGCCATTAGCCGGTGGTTGAGCGGAGCGACACCACCGGAACGCGCGCCATGAAATCCGGCGCACCCCGGAGGGGTGCAAGCACGAGTCGTCTGGCCCTTGCTCGCACCCCTCCAGGGTGCGCCGGTTTTCGTTCGTTGACCGGTGGTATCGCTGCGCTCAACCACCGGCTAATAGCTGTCAAGCCTCCGGCTTGGTCGAAGCATCCCACGGCCCGCTTGAGCCGCGCGTCATCCGGAGCAAACCTCTTTGACGAAGTATTCCCGCCGCCGCGGCGTGGGCCAGATTCGGAACTGCGTACCGAGAGGTGATTTTATCCGGTAGCCGACGGGAATGATGACATCCAGGTTGTACGTTCATTTTTCGTCGTGAGATCTCTGCAGTAAGCGCCGAATGGCACATCGACCCGGCCGTTGCCACCAGGGAACCTGCGGCAGCAGCGATGGCGGCGGCTCGGTGTCCCGGTGAAGGTCTATTTGCAAGTGACGAAGCATTTTCAATAACCTGCTCCAATTTGAGCGAACCACAACTATGAACCTTAGACAACTAGAAATGTTCCAGGCCATTGTGGACTCGGGCAGTTTCACCAAAGCGGGCGAAAAACTATACGTCTCTCAGTCGGCCATTAGCCGGCAAATCAAAATTCTTGAGGAGGAGCTCGGCGACCGGCTGTTTATGCGCGTTAAAAAGCGGGTCGTATTGACGCCGGCCGGCGAGATCTTGACAAAGTATTCCAACAAACTGTTTCGCGATTTAAAGGACACCGTGATGGCCATTGCCGAAACGCACGAACTGGCCCGCGGGCAACTGCGTATTGGGGGGGTGATGTCGGTCTGCACTTACCTCTTGCCGCGCGTGCTCGCCCGCTACAAGGCGTTACATCCGCGAGTAGATCTATCCGTTATAACCGGCAGCAGTGAAAAGATAACGCAACAGATTTTAACCAATCAATTAGACTTGGGGGTTCTGACATTGCCGGTTACGCAACCGGAGTTGCAATCCATCCCCGCTATCCACGAAGAAATGGTGGTGGTCATGCCGACCAGGCACCCTTTGGCCAAAGCCAAGTACGTGCGCGTGCAAGATCTGGCGCCTTACCGTCTTATACTGTTCGAGAGGGGCTCCGTTTCGCGGCGCGTCCTGGACAAGTTTTTTGAGAAAGGGCAGGTCATCCCCAAGGTCGCCATGGAAATTGAAAATGTGGAGATCATAAAACCACTGGTAGCCATTGGACTGGGGATAACCATTATTCCATACCAATCCGTCTTGGATGAAGTCCGCCGCGGCAAGCTTCATTATGCTAAATTTACTCCACGTCTATTTAGGGAACTCGGTTTAGTGTATATGAATTCTGATTACATCCCCAAAGCCTTGCAAGAAATGATCACGGTGTTTCAGGCGGTCATTGCGCGCAGCCGTAGCCGCTTCTCTAACCCGAAAGCCACCAGAAAAAATGTATAAGCGGGAACCGAAGATTTATGTTTTATAATCTTGTGTTATCCGGGTTGATTTCGTTGGCGATCGCCGCGGGTGTGATGGGGCAGCCTATATGGCTGGACATAGTAGTACCGCTGCTCATGGCCTTTCTAATCCTAAAATTGTTGCGAGAACAGGCCATCGGGACCGCGGCTGCGTCGGCGATAGATTCCACTTTTGGCTCAACTATTCATAAACATCCCTACTTATCTGCCGCGGCTATTGTTTCCGTGATCACTTTGTACGGCTACTTTAATACACTAACCAGCTATTTTGTGGGCGATGATCATTTTGTCTTGCGGGCCTGTGCCAGTATGGGGCTATCCGATATTGCCCACTTGTTTCGTTTCGGGCAGCCCTCGTTCATTAGACCCATATACTGGTTAAGCCTACTCCATGATTATTTTTTTTGGGGACATAATCCCATAGGGTTTCACTTGACCAATGTCCTGCTGCAAATCGCCAACGCCCTATTACTATTCGGCATATTAATTTCCTTAACCGAGCGTATTGAAATTGCGCTTTTAGGCGCGTTCCTCTTTGCGACTCACCCGATTCACTCGGAGGTGATCGCGTGGGTTGCCGGGCGAGGCGATGCCTTGGTAACTCTTTTTGGCTTGGCCGGCCTCTTATATTTTATTAAATCGACTCGCACGGGTAGCCGAAGTTATCTCGGCTTTTTTTATTTGTTTTTTATATTGGCTCTACTGACCAAGGAGACGGCCGTAGTGTTGCCCATAATCGCAATCATCCTGGATTTTCTGGTCTTAAAATCTGTAAGCCGGCTTACGTTTTTCAAACGGTTGTTGAGCTATTTTCCTTTTTGTGTAATTCTCTTGGCTTATCTGGTTTGGAGATATTTCCTGTTGCACGGTCTGGGTGGTTACGAAGGGCGTCATTTCCTCAACCTGAGTTATTCCAGTCTCCGGGCCGTGTTTATTGGATCCTTCGAATATCTGCTATTGCCCTACAATCAATCTAGGTTGGCGCCATTTCCTATTCTTAAAGCCATACTGGTTGTGATTATTGTGTCACCTTTATTCGCTTTCGCATCCAGGCACACTCCCTTCAAGAAACTGGCGATCTTCTCTATTTTATTCGTGCCGATCACTATGCTTCCCACTCACAACTTAAGTTACGCGCGCCTGGAACCAACGCTATTACATTCACGCTTTTTTTATCTGCCTTCGGTAGGATTTTGCACTCTCTTCGCCATCGCCTTATCGGAAATGCTTCGACGCCTAGGCCGGTTGAAGTTCGTCTATCTGGCCCTGTTTTCAATTTCCTATTTTTTTATTTTACAGACCAACAATTTTCCCTGGGTGAAAGCGGGTGAATATTTCCATAGAGCATCTACTACGATAACGAACACCCTCAAATTGAGAGAACCGAAAGGCAATGCCAGCCTATACCTATTAGAAATGCCGAACGACTATGACAGTGCCATGCTATTTTGGGGGGCATCGAATATTAGTGATGATCAGTATTTTGCCCATGGTGTTCCTTGCCAGGCCACCTACCTAGTCAATTCCATGGACCAATATACCAATGATACCTTTACCTTTGATGATCAGCATCCGCTGGCCGATTTGAATCTCGGAGCGAAGGATTTTATCTATGCCTGGAACCGAAAGAACGAGAATCTAGAGGATCTGACCTTACGGACTAAAGCCGGCTTGGATTGTGCTCGTTATTTAGGGCCAAAGCCGCCTCCCGCCGGTAGCCAAGAACTCAGTCTCATCGAAATACATCCTAAACTAAAAGTTATTAACCGGGAGGGGAATAAAGCGACGGTTGCGTCCACGGAGAGTCGTTCCGGCGCCTATATCCTTTATCGCGTAACCGATCCCGCCCCGCCCTGTTCAGTTAAAGAAATTGAACTCAGACTTTCGGTTACCCGGCGCGGAGGCGCAGCAGACCCCAACTTGGAAGTGTTTTGGGCATCGATGGAGGACACCGATTATCACCCCAACAAGCGAGTCACCTTGCAGGTCTCTACGGATAGCCAAGCGCAAACCTATAAGATTCCCGTGACGAACAACGTATATTGGATCGTTGGCGGCCCAATTTCCCAAGTGGGAATTAGGCCGAAAGGAATCACTTCCATCTCGCTGGAACACATCAAACTGGTTTATGAGCAAGCGGAGGCCCCTGATCAGCAAGCGGCGCATGGAGAGCTGACCGGCACCCTCAACGAAACACGGCAGGAAAAGAACTAGAGGTATCTTCTCAATAAATCGGGGTAACCTATATGAGCAACAAGCCAAATGTGCGTGGGAAAATGGAGCCTATGAACCGCCAAGACGCCAAAATAAATGCCAGATAATTCTTGGCGCCTTGGCGGTTTAAATTCTTAGGGGTGCTCTATAAGGCACCGATTACGCGCGGGGTCTGCGCGGATATGGTACCGTGCGCTACTGCTCCCGGTTCTGTAAGAGCGGGACAAGGGGTGGCTGGCCCTTGTGGAGTTGCGGGTGGCGCTTATTGCCAGGTTTCGGCTTGGTCGTCGCTGACATAGACGCCGGCCCCGCCTGTCGCTAGATAGATGCGCCCGGTCACGGGAGACACCATAACTTTACCGATGCGTGTGTTGAGCAGGCCCTGGTTCCTGGGCTCCCACGTCAGGCCGCCGTCGACGCTCTTGTAGAGGCCAGTGACCGAGTGTCCCATATAAAGAATGGTCCGGTCCCGG
>JACOSC010000082.1 GCA_016179055.1 Acidobacteriota bacterium | reverse complement strand
CTGCAGCGCGCTGACCGAGTCCAATACAAACGGGATCGCTGCCATGATGAGAATAATCATCAGGGCAAGCGCCACCACGGTCTCGACAATGCTAAAACCTGTTTGTCCCGCGACTAATCGATTCCTCACAGTTCTAATATCGGTTCCAGCCTGACTGAACTTTAGAAAAAATCCGTCTGCCGTCCAATAATTTTAAGTGTGAGCTTGAACAACCACGTTAGCCATGAGGCGCGTATGGCCGCGGTGACCGTCATCAACCACGTTCCGCCTGCGATACTCCAACCGTCCAAGTTGGCATGCCGAGCCACATGAGATCAAGAGAACACGGCAACCCGACGAAACGAACTTAGCGCGAAGCATTTTTTCGCCGAGAGTGCGTGCCGCGCAGAACGCGAACAATGCGTTCTCTTCGCGCCCGGCACGTCTGCGGTGGGAAGGCCGGTTTGCCGGCAGCAATTCCCGGTAGATAAAATTAGGCCTCTGACGCCGCGCCGACGTTTCACTGCGGTCGCCCGGAATAATGCCAGCAAAAACGTCGGCACACTCGGAATGACTGACTTGTGCCGGCCAAGCTGATAATATTACAAGTGCCGATCGGAGATTGGCCGCTCGAAATTTCGGCTAATTACCAACGGCGTTTGCAGGATTGAAATTACGGTGCGATTTATATTAATATGTCACTCTTGTTCTTCAAGTCATTGAATTCAAATCGGCATTACTACCTATCAAGGAGGGAAAACCAGTGGCACAACGAATTGTTCGAATTGCTTTTCTGTGGGTAGGCGCCGCGCTTGTCCTGCTCTCGGCTTGCACATCTTCTCAGAATGGCGGCGGCAAGCGGGCCCTGTCGGAAATTGAGCGGGGGCATGAAATCAAGATTGCGGTGCATCCTTATAATATTCCGTTTGAATTCGGCCTAGCGACCAGCGTTCAAGGCATCGGCGCGGAAGTCGGCGAAGAGATTGCCAAGAGCCTGAAAGTCCGCACTACTTGGATGAAAATGGAGAGTTTCGACCAGATATTCACATTGGTTGAAAAGGGGGATGCCCAGATGGCTATTTCATCCATTAGTGTCACGGAGGATCGCAAGAAGGCCGGCTTTCTGTTTTCGAAACCTTATTATCCGGATTCCGGCCAGATCATCGTTATCCGCACATCCGATAAAACTATCAAGAACCTCGCCGGGTTGGGCGGAAAAAAAGTCGGGGTCCAAGAAAACACTACGGGTCAAAAATTCTTGGAGAGTCAAAATATACCGGGCGCCCAAATCGAGAAATTCCGCACCCATGATGACGCGCTTTTGAAATTGGCCTCTGGAGAAATCGATGCCTTCATCGGCGACAAGCCTATTGTCTCCTATATCATCTTTAAGAGTTTTCCTGAGCGCTTACAAACGGTGGGTGACTTGCTGACCCATGAGCCGTACGCGGTCATGGCTAAAGACCCGGATTTGCTGAAGGTCATCAACGAGAGCATCGATCGCATGGAGAAGAGCGGAAAGCTCAAGGAGATCGTCAAGAGCAAATTTGAGGACCTAAAGCTTTGGGAAGCCAAACAGCAAAGGGACCGGGAAGCTCTGGAAAGAGCCAAAACCGCGCCTAAAACTGTAAACTTCGTTTTGACGTCTACAAAATTTCCCATGGAACGCTTGGATGGCCATCAGATACATTTGTCCGGTGAGAGTCGCAGCTTTACCAGCTCGCACATTACTTCGACAGGGAAAACCGGTCGCTGCTCTATCGGGGGCGTTCCGCCCGGGCAGTATCAAGCGATGCTGGAAGTCCTTAAGTTCAAGACAACGGTTACGGTCCCGGCGGACTTGTCGAAGAGCGTTACCATTAATCTCACGTTCTAAGTTGGCCACATACGTAAAACAGGGAGGCCTATGCCAACCGGTTCCTTCAGAAATCTCCTGCTTAGCTGCCTCATCACGGCCGTAACGGTGACAGCCCTGTGGTGGGGGGTTGCCTTGGTCCGTCCAAGGAAATTAGATACGGTGGCAGAGCGCGACCCACTGGCCGCCTCTATGGAGTCAACGCCGGAGCCTGGCAAGACGGTCGGGTTGACGCCGGACGAGTTGGTAAACATTCGCGTCTATAAAGCCGTGAGTCCGGGCGTGGTAAACATCGTTGGTAAGACCGTCGAGTATGATTTCTTCTTCCAGCCTCTGCAGCGCGAGGGAAGCGGCTCGGGATTCGTCATCGACAACGATGGAAACATCGTGACGAACTACCATGTTGTGCGAGAGAGCGAACAAGTAGAGGTCTCGCTGCTCAATGAGCCCAAACCGTTTCCGGCCCGCGTCGTCGGCGCCGACCCGATCAATGATTTGGCGGTTATTCGCATTAGCGCGCCGCGGGTCAAACTCCGTCCGGTCAAAATGGGCGACTCTAGTCGCCTGCAGGTCGGACAGAAAGTGCTGGCGATTGGAAACCCTTTTCGCCTTCAAGGCACGCTGACCGGCGGCGTAATCAGCGCGCTGGATCGTACGCTGGTGACCGAGGCGCGCACCACCGTGTACAACGTCATTCAAACCGATGCTGCGATCAACAGCGGTAACTCGGGCGGTCCTTTGCTGAACACCGCGGGAGAAATGATCGGCGTGAACACGATGATTTTTAGCCCATCGGGCGGAAGCATAGGCATCGGCTTTGCCATTCCAGCCAATACCGTCAAGAGAGTGGCTAACGATCTGATCGCTTATGGCGAAGTGCGACGGCCTTGGCTCGGTGTGGTGAAAGGGCTTGATTTGAAGCCTGAGTTGGCGGAAGCCCTGGGTCTAACGGTAGGGAACGGCGTGTTGGTTACGCAAGTGGAAGAAGGTAGCCCCGCCCAGGAAGCCGGAATCCGCGGCGGCACGCAGCGCCGGCGGCTCGCCGGATGGGTGATACCGGTGGGCGGTGATATTATTGCGGCGTTCGATGGCAAGAAGATCGATTCGTATAATGAGATTAGGCGATATCTAGAAGAACACAAACCTGGAGAAGTAGTCAAGCTGACAGTGGTGCGCGATGGTCGCCGCATAGAAGTGCCAGTCCGCTTGGCGCCACCGGCTTCGGCCCGCCGCTGGCGATTTTAGGCGCACAGGCCTACGAAAAACCTTCCCGCAAGTGCGCCACTCGAGGTTGGGTGGCTTATGAGGTTTTTTTCGCGAGCGCGCTTTCGCAAATGCTGGTGGGCCAGCTACGATTTCCTCTGAAAATAACCCCGGCAAAACAGAACCGGGAGCGGTAGCGACCGGGTATGTCACATCCCGACCTACCTGTCTCGGCATACCCGCCCGCTACCGCAGGCGGTTCTGTTTTCATTCGTCGGGGCAAGATGCCTGTCCCACCTTTCCCAACGGCCCACTCCATATTATTGACTTGCCGCCCTCCTTACGTTAGAGTGTTGCCTTGAGATCGACCTGAACGCTCCCATCAATTAATTGAGGATCATGGCGCCATGATAGCAGACCTAGTGCGACAAACATCCCTCGCCGACATATACGATAAGGTCAAGGTCGGTACACGCCTTTCCTACGAGGAGGGTCTGCGGCTATACGAATCTAGTGACCTGCACACATTGGGATTTATGGCCAATATCGTACGAGAACGCATCAACGGCGACAAAACCTATTTCGTGCGCAACCAGCATATCAACTACACCAATATTTGCAATAAATTTTGCAAATTTTGCGCTTTTTATGCGTTGCCCGGCCAGGAACGCGCCTACAGTATGACTCCGGAAGAAATCCAAAAGAAAGTGCTCGAACAGATCGAGCAGCCGATCACCGAAATCCATATGGTGGCGGGGATCAATCCACGACTCCCCTACTCATATTACTTGGACATTTTGCGAGCGGTTAAAGCCGTGCGACCGGATGTGCACATTAAGGCCTACACCATGGTTGAGATCGAACAGATGCACAAGCTGGCCAAAAAGCCGCTGGCGGAAGTTTACGCCGACCTCAAAGCGGCAGGGCTAGATTCGCTTCCCGGCGGCGGCGCCGAAGTTTTTGCCGAGCGCGTGCACCAGGAGCTTTATCCCCTGAAAATCGGCGGCGATCGCTGGGTGGAACTCATGGAAGCGGCGCATCAGGCCGGGCTTAAATCCAATTGCACGATGCTCTACGGCCATATTGAGCGCGCCGAGGAAAAGGTGGATCACTTGATCCGTTTGCGAGAGCTGCAGGATCGTACCGGGGGATTCCTGGCTTTCATCCCGCTGGCTTTTCATCCCGACAATTCAGATATGGCCGATTTGCCAGGGACCACGGGTTTTTCCGATCTCAAGCAGATTGCCATTGCCCGTCTCATGCTGGACAATATTCCTCACATCAAAGCGTACTGGATCATGATTACGCCGCAAATCTCCCAAGTGGCTTTGTGGTACGGCGCCGACGATATTGATGGAACCGTTATTGAAGAAAAAATCTATCATGATGCCGGCGCGCAGACTCCGCAATCGCTGACGCGCAATGCCTTGGCCCACCTAATCCGCGAGGCCGGACGAGAGCCGTTGGAGCGCGACAACGTTTATAACCTGATCAACCGTGATTATCCGATGAGCGAGTGAGGGTGAGACCGCGGCAGCGCTTTTGGCGTTTCCACATTATTAGAGGTAACTGGTTTATGTTGAGCAGCGCCGATAAGATCATAGATATCGCACGAGGCGGCGATTTGACCGGGGTCTATGAGAAGGTCCTCGCCAACCAGCGGCTCAGTTTTGCAGATGGTCTGGCCTTGTTTTCCAGCGTGAATCTGCCGCAGATAGGGATGCTGGCCAACATCGTGCGCGAGCGCAAGCATACGGGAAACGTCGTAACGTTTCTCATCGGTCGCAATATAAACTATACCAATGTGTGCTGGGTACGCTGCCAATTTTGTGCCTTTTATCGCCCGCCCGGCTCAGACGAAGGCTACGTTCTCAGCCGAGATCAAATTTTTGAAAAAATTCGCGAGCTCTTGCGGCTGGGCGGCACCGAAGTGTTTTTGCAGGGCGGATTAAACCCCAAGCTCAAGTTGGATTATTATATCGATCTGTTTCGCGCCGTGAAAGCGGAATTCCCGGTGCACTTGCATTCCCTATCGCCGGCCGAGGTGCTTTACATCTCTCACCTTTCCCGACTAAGTCTGGAGGAGACGATAAGTCGTCTGCGGGCAGCCGGGCTGGACTCCATCCCCGGCGCCGGCGCCGAGATATTAATTGATGAGGTGCGCAAAGAAATATCGCCGCTGCGCGACGAGGCTTCCGAGTGGCTTAGAGTTATGCGCACCGCGCATCAACTGGGTATGCCCACGACGGCCACCATGACCTTTGGCCTGAGCGAGTCGCATGAGCACCGTTTGCAGCACTTGATAAAAATACGCGAGCTGCAGGATGAAACCGGCGGCTTTACTTCGTTTACCGCGTGGAATTATCAACCGGACGGAGCCCAATTGGATTTACCGCGGGCTACGGCCTTTGATTACCTGAAGACGCAGGCGATCGCCCGCCTGATGCTGGACAATGTCGCCAACATTCAAGTTTCTTGGCTGACGCAGGGCGCCAAGATCGGACAGGTCGCTTTGAAATTCGGCGCCAACGATTTCGGCAGCACGATTTTTGAAGAGAATGTCATCACCGCTGCCTCTGTTACTAAATGCATCTTGCCGATCCCGGAAATCCGGCGACTCATACAAGACGCCGGATACGAACCGCGCCAGCGTAACACACGCTATGAAATTATCGGCTAATCCAGTCAGCGCCTGGGGCGGCAGCAGCGTAAAAGTGTGCCGGCTCTCATCACTCCTTCTTTATTAAATGTCTTGGATTATTCGTAACCGTTCACGGGGTATTGGGCAGCAAAGAGGGGGCGGCTTGACCCTTACGCGCCGCTTGGCATGCTTGCGTCAGATACTCCAGCACATTGCGCTTTTGTAACCGCAGCGTCATAATCACCGTCAG
>JACOSC010000081.1 GCA_016179055.1 Acidobacteriota bacterium | reverse complement strand
GTATTACCTTACATACCAGGGGCGGCGCTGCGCTTGCCCCTGGCTATTATAGCCCGCTCCTTCAGAGCTACGCGCACCAGCTACGGGCTATGGCGGGGCGCTCGCTCGAAGTGGTGGGAACGAAAGGATCGCGCGGGGCTGTGACCATGTCCAAACTCCAGAGCTCCCGTGCGGAGCCGGCTCCGCTACCGTCTGATTGGCTTATGATGGAATTTCAGATTAGGCGCTTGGCGAGCAATAGACTTTGAATCGCTAGCTGGGTTTGGCGGGCGGAGTCTCGGGTTTATCGAGCGTGGGGCTCGCCGCGACTGGTCGTACGGCGGCTGGGACCGGTGTGCCCACGGGCTTGGCCGCGGCCGGCGTCGCCGGCGCCTTTCCGTAGGCTTCGCCGCAATGCGGGCAACTTTTTGAGGGCTTCGTATCAAAATACCGATAGCACTTTGTGCAATAAAGAGAAATTCTCGCCCAGCAGGCAGGACACCATGAGTCCTGATGTCCGCTGTATTCGTATCCTCTTCCACAGATCAGGCAAAGCCCGTAAAACATCCTTCCTCCGATGAGAGACCGGTAATTAGATGAACGCCTATGATAACAAACTTGCATCTTAGATTCAAATTCTGCGCTCGGAGTGTCGACTAATTTCCGTGGTGGGGCCGGTCATAGCTTCGCCAGTATGGAATTGGGCCGGGGCCGGTAAATGGCGCCGCACAGGCGACACTTATATACCAATACTGTCTTCGCTCCACCAAAATCTTTCTTGATCTCCGCTTTGAGTCCTTCGTCGAGATCGCTAAAGAAATCGGCAAAGGGATAAAATTTGCGAAGATGCCCATTGCAAGGCTCCTCTTTGTCATGCTTCGGAATAGGTAGCAGACATACGGTTTGCTGCGGTAACAGGTTGTGAATCATTATTTGAAAATCTCCTCAGAAAATAACTCCAACGAAACAGAACCGGGAGCGGTAGCGACCGGGTGCGCCCCGGTTCCGGCTTAGCCGCCCGCGATCGCCGGCGGCGCGGCGTGAGGACTGATGCCGTTACCAATGGCGCAAACTTTTCAAAAACGCGCCCACCGGTTGCGTGTTCAACACATCGCTTTTCTCCAGCCACGCCCGTCGGGCTACATTAATGCCGTAGGTCACATTAACTAGATGCTCGCGCATATGCGAGTCGGTATCGATGGTCAATTTAACGCCCCGCTCCTTGGCCATTCTACAATAAACGTCGTTTAAATCAAGTCGAGTCGGGAAGGCGTCCAACTCAAGCGCTACCTTATAGTGCAGCGCCGCCTCCATGACGCGCTCCATTTCTATAGGATAAGCATCCCTCTGCTTGACTAGCCGACCGGTAGGATGGGCAAAAATATGGGCATAGGGGTTAGCGAATGCCCGTAGGATTCGATCGGTCATTTCCTCGCGCGGCATCCCCATGTGTGAGTGGATTGAAATCAACACAACATCAAGCTGGGCCAACACCTCGTTATCGATGTCGAGCTGTCCATCGGGTCGTATATCGCATTCCAAACCCTTCAACACTCGTATCCCTTCGAGAGTGTCGTTAACTTGATCGATCGCCTTGATATGATCGAGCAACCGTTTTTCATCCAACCCATTGGCGACGTACGTGGATTTCGAATGATCGGTGATGGCTATGTAACGTAGTCCGCGCTGCTGCGCGGCTTCGGCCATCTCCATAATGCTGTTCTTGCCGTCGCTGGCCACTGTGTGCATGTGCAGGTCACCTAGAATATCCTTGATGGTTATTAGATGCGGAAGCTGACGCTGGGCGGCTCGTTCCAACTCGCCAGTGTTTTCCCGCATCTCCGGCGGAACGTAGGCTAACCCGAGGAGACTATACACCTCTTTCTCGGACGGCGTTGGCAAGCGCTCCTCGTTCGCGCCGGCGAGTCGAAAAACGCCGTACTCATTGACCTTGAGGTCCTGACGTTTGGCCATATCCCGCATGGCAATGTTGTGGTTCTTGGATCCGGTGAAGTAAACCAACGCCGCAGCAAAACTTTCCGGTTCAACCACGCGCAAGTCGACTTGCAATCCCGAGTTGAAGACGACTGTGGTTTTGGTCGGGCCTTCCAGCAACACACTCTTGACCTGGCGATAAGCGACAAAGTGCTTCATGACTGTGGGAGCCTCGGCACAACTGACCAAGATATCTAAGTCGGCCACCGTCTCCCGGCGGCGCCGATAACTTCCGGCAATTTCCATACGCTGCACCTGCGGCAGCGCCCGCAAGTGCGCCAGCAGCGCCTCCGCCACCGGTTCAATCTCCCACAATGGGTACCTTCCCTGATCGCGGCGATAGCTCTCGATGCCCGCTAAAATCTTGGTTTCCGTCTTCTCGCCAAAGCCCGGCAAATGGCGCAGACGCTGCGCCCGAGCGGCCGCCTCCAGGCCATCCACCGTCGCAATTTTAAGCTGATCATAAAACGCCTTGACTTTCTTTGGACCAACGCCCGGCAATTTCAGAATCTCCAACAGCGAGCGTGGAAGCTCTTCAAAAAGGGCGCGACGTTCCGCCGTGTCACCCGTGGTGGCAATCTCATGAATCTTTTTGGCGAGGCCTTCGCCGATCCCCGGCACATCCCGTAGATCTTTGGAACCTCGATACACAATATCGGATAGACTTTCCGTATAGCTCTCCACCACATCGGCCGCCATACGAATTGCTCGAATCTTGAACGTATTTTCGCCCTTGATTTCCAGCAAATCCGCGGTCTCTTGCAAGACGCGCGCGATTTCCCAATTTTCCAAGGTTATCTTCATAATATACGTCCTCGCGCCGCGGCACTCGGCCACCGGTGACGCGACAAAGCCGTATAGCCGCGCAGTCGCGTATCACGGGGCGGCCCAACGGCGGCCATGCCAAATCCGGTTGCAATATCAACTCTACCCTTTAGTCCTTGTAGCAGGTATATTATACTGAAAAGTTTTTAGCGGCAAAACTATTGAGGGCTTATATAAGCCGTCGGTCTTTTTTGCGTATGGAGGACACAATGGAAGGCGAATCACGATGAAGGCTAATCTCTATCAAGGGTTTTTTGACCGCGGTGAGCGCATGCGGGCCGAGTGCCGTTTTACTCAAGCCATACACTGGTTTGAGCGTGCCAGGACGGCAGCCCAACCGCTGGATCGGGAGGGGGAATTGGAAGCGTTGATGGCTTTGGGCGACTGTGAGCGCATGATCGGCGCCTACCCGTCGGCGCGTGAGCATTATGAGGTGGCGGCCAATTTGGCGCGGCGTGTGCGGGCGGTTGCGCGACAGGCGGACGCACGCGTGGGGTTGGCCCTTTCACTACGGGCTACGGCGGGTCAAGAGGAGGCTGTACGACAATTAACCGCGGCGGTCCAACTGTACCAGGAGCTGAAAGACTGGGAGGGTAGGGCCTTCGCTTTGTGGGCGTGTGGCGGCGCCTATCGTTTTGGCGGGCGCCTTCTCCACGCAGTAACCTGTTATCGTCAAGCTCTGCGATTGTTCACGGCGCATCGCCACGCGTCGGGCCAAGGATATGCTTTATGCGGATTAGGCGGCGCCGCGCGTGTGATGGGAAACGCCAAAGCCTCGTGGGATTATTACGAAAGAGCCAATAAGCTTTTCGGAGATCTGCACGACGACTTCGGCACCGCCTATTCCTTTTGTGGACTCGGCAACGCGCTGCGCCTGGATGAGGACTATGACGGCTCGCTGCTGTTCTTTGATCGCGCAAAAAACGTCTATCGCACGATCAAAGACAAGGTCAGCTTTTCCTATACGCTATGGAGTGAGGCCACGACGCATAAAATGGTTGGACGGCTGGGGCGCGCCGCCAAGCTGTTCGAGAAATTGCAGGAATTATTTGCGCAAACGGGCGATGTCCGCGGAACCGTCTACGTTCAATTAGGCCACGGAGAACTTGCGGCGCTTCGAGGTGAATGGCGCCGAGCGGAGTTGCTGTTTAAGCAAGGGCTGGCGGAAGCGCGCCGTCGGCATTTTCGTCTGGAAGCCTGCCACGCAGAACTTCTTTTGGCTTTGCTGCGGCAGAAACGTGGGCTTAGCGCTCCGCTGGCGCCCGTCATAACGAAATACCAGCGACTGGGTTCGGCCTTTCGGTCCACAGCCTTTCCGGTCAATTTACCATGATATAACCAACGCAGACCCGAAAGGTGGGACAGGCATCTTGCCTGTCCATATATAATGCACTCATGATTACCGCGTCGGACAGCGGTATGCGTTTCGGAGAGATATTAGCACTTAAGTAGGCACAGACTGATTTTTGCAACGAATCATTCAAGTTGAACGCTATAAGACCTATCTTATGCCGATCAGTGAGCGGCTGTATACTATCCTGTATTAATTAAAAGCGACATCTAGCGGTGAACAGGTCTATTGTGATAAATTACAAAATCGCTGATTTGTTTCTATTAAGCGTGCTTTTAAAACGGCTGGCGAAAGAGCGAAGATCAAGGGTATAAGATTTGATGATCTTCGACTTGCATTTGCCAAACGATTAAGGGCCTTGGGACATTAAAGAGCTTTTAGGACAGGCGGATATTCGAATGACCATACTCTATGCACACACAAATATGGACGCCAATAAAACTGCTATTCTTGCTCTAAATGTTCACAGACGAAGAATCCCGCTGTTACAACGCGACATGAGAATGTCATTTTAGATAGGATATCTTCTACTTAGTTAGAGCAATACGCGCCTGTAGCTCAGTTGGACAGAGCAGTGGATTCCTAATCCAAAGGTCGCGCGTTCAACTCGCGCCAGGCGCATTTGACTTCTCGTGACAGGGTGCCGCCGGTAGAGTCTAAAGGAAGTCGTCAAGGAATGTCTTCGCCAGGCCGGCAGCACGGCGACCGTAAGATGGCCGCCGGAGGGGCGTGCGAAGCCTTGATGGCCTTTATTAGCATTATTGATCGTGTGAGGAGAAGAAACATTGACTGCCAAACGTTTAACACGTAAAGAACTTGTAAAAGAGGATCCCTTTCGGGTAGCGCTGCGGGAGACGGCGGACGCGATTATCGCCAGTAAAGTGACTATTGTCACCGCGTTTATTGTCGTGGCGAGTCTTGCCGGTCTTTTTGCATTGTGGCAGACCTTGTCAACCAAGTCGGAAGGCGAGTCGCAGTACATGCTTTCCAAGGGGCTGGATACATTTCATGCCGCCGTAGGTGATCCCAATGAAACCGCGCTTACCCAAAAACAACAGGCCTTGAGTCCGCCCCCCGAGTTCAAAAACGACACAGATAAGTTTAACGAAGCCTTGAAGCGTTTTCAGGAAACGGCCGCCAAATATCCTAATAAGCAGGCCGGTATCATGGCGAAGTACTATATCGGGCTGTGCCAACAGAAATTGAATAACCCTGAAGAGTCGATAAAGACGCTCGAGAGCATCCGCGGCAGTTTTAAAGAACCGACCTATGTCTCCATGGTCAAGCTTACCTTGGCGGAACTTTACGAAGGGAAAGGTCAGCACGAGGCGGCCGCGAAGCTTTGTCAGGAACTCCTCGATGATAAGTCCGGCACAACACCCATGGATGCGGTGCTTTTGCTGCTCGGTCAATGCTATGAAGGCATGAGCAAGAAAGATGAGGCGATCAAGACGTATACTCGAATTGGCCAAGAGCGTGCCAACTCGGTTTATTTCAGTGATGCGAACACCCGTATTATGAAGTTAGGCGGGAAACCACTTACGCCACCCCGGCCCCCCGGCATGCCCGGTATGTCCGGCATGGAGGGAATGCCTTTCAATATGGAATAGGAGCTTCACGGAAATTGACGTAAGGATGCGACCCATCTAACCCCGAACGGGGCGGCCAGAGTAAAGCCCAGGGTGGAGCGAGAGCGGAACCCTGGGTCGGCCGGCCCCACCCATCCACCAGCCCCGCCTTGCGGGGCGATAGATTCTCCGCCGGCACAAGGAAGTCGAGAAATTCCCTCTCTCGGCAGGGCTCCGTCTTGCCGTGGGAATACCTGCCCCTATCAAAGAAATATGGAAAACCAACAACGTATGTGGTATTATTCGTCAAGTGATTGAGAGGTAGTGTATTTTGAAGTCCTTGGGGCATGAAATAAGCTACCAAATCGAACGGCTTGGCGACCTTTTCAATGAATACGGCATAAGGCGCCAAAAGAAATCGGGAGCAATTTATTAGATGGTTGCCATCGCACCGTCGATCTTGTCCGCAGATTTTTCCAACCTGCAGGCGGCCATTGAAGCCGTTGAGCGCGCGGGAGCCCGCCTGATTCATCTCGACATTATGGACGGGCATTTTGTTCCGAATTTGACCATTGGACCCCCCGTGGTAGCCAGCCTGCGCAAGGCCACTCGCTTGCTGCTCGACGCTCATTTAATGATTAGCGACCCATACCGGTACGTCCCGGCTTTTTTGAAAGCGGGAGCAAATATGATCTCCGTTCATGCGGAAGCGGATGCCCATCTGAATCGCACGGTTAATCTTATTAGGGACGGTGGCGCTCGTCCAGGCGTTGCCCTCAATCCCGCGACACCCATACAAGTGTTGTATGATATTTTGCCAGAACTCGATTTTGTATTGCTGATGACGGTTAATCCGGGATTCGGCGGACAGCCGTTCATCGGGAGCAGCTTAGACAAAATTCGTCGACTGAAGACCTTGCTATTGGATCGGCGACCGGAAGTTCAAATTGAGGTCGACGGGGGAATTGTGTTGGGAAACATCGGCAAAGTCGTTGAGGCCGGCGCGGATATTGTTGTGGCCGGCTCTGCTATTTTTGACCACGGAAACCCTCAGGCGGCGTTAGAGGCGATGAATCAGGTTAGTTGGAAGCTTGCGGTAACTTAATGAGTAGTCGGCACGGCCATAAACCATGAGGCAGAAAGTAGCCAGCGAATGACATTGTTCCACGGTAAATCAAAGGTTGGAGGAGTGCATGAATAGTAGAACAAAAGGGTGGCTGGTCTCATGCCTACTGATTCTGTCGCTTACGGCAGGTTGCCGGGAGAAAGGGGCCCAGTTGCAATCGAGTGCGACTCCGCCGGACAAGGAGCTGTTCAAGAACGGCTCGGAATGGCTCGATAAAAGCCAGTTCTTGAAGGCTCGTTTGGCTTTTCAGACGCTGATCAATACGTACCCGGACAGCGATCTCGCTCCGAAATCATTTTTTAATATCGCCGACTCCTACTATGAGGAAAGCGGCAAGGAAGCGCTTTTGCAAGCCGAAACGCAATATAAGGACTTTATGGTTTTTTATCCAACCCATGAAAAAACCGCCGAGGCTCAGCTTAAGATTGCCGCGTTGAATATGAAAATGATGGAGGCGCCCGACCGCGATGCCACGTACGCCCGCCGGGCCGAGATTGAGCTCAAGCGTTTCTTGGAAAAGTATCCCGGCCATGGCCTATCCCCCGAAGTCCGCGAAGATCTGAAGAAAGTCCAGGATGTATTGGCGGCCGGTGAATATGGTAAGGGCCAGTTCTACTATAAACATCTGAATTTCAAAGCGGCGCGATCTCGCTACGAAGAAATCGTGAAAAATTATCCAAAGTATGGCTCGATGGATACGGTCCTCTACGAGTTGGCCGATTCTCTCTATCAACTGGACCGTATTGATGAAGCCACGGCCGTATATACCAAGTTGGCGGCAGGGTATGACGGACCAAAGGCAGCCGCGGCGAAACGAGCGCTCGAAGATTTGGAGAAGCCGATCCCGCCGGCTGATCCAGTTTTGGTGGCCGTCAACAATGCGCTTAGACCCCCCAAGGCGTCGCCGATTAAGAGTCCGGTTGAGCTAGCGGCGATGGTCAAGCGCACCTTCACGGCCGGCGAAGATCCATTTAAAAAAATGGTCGAGCGACGAGAAGAGCGATTGACTACAAAGGGGAGCGGGCCTACCGAGGAATTGGCCAAAGCCTCCGGCGAAAAACCCAAACCAGATATCAGTGTGACCATTGAAATACCTAGCGGCGACACTCGGCCAAACACCCTGAGTCCGCCGCCGACTTCAGCGAGTAATCCCGCAGCCCCCCTTAACCCAAACGGCAACGGCGCCTCCGGCGTCGGTCCCGTTAATCCTGTTAAGTCGGCGGTCAAGGAGAATCCGGCACCGGACAAGCAGGATGACGGAACTAAAGAGGATCCTAAGCCGCCGAAGAAAAAGCGAGGGCTCCTGAGAAGGATTCTTCGGACGGGGCCGTAGGACCCTGGCGATTGCATTTCACGAAGAGGGGAGATCATGACACGAAAGCTTCTTCTTGCCGATGACAGTATCACGATGCAGCGGCTCGTCAGCTTGACGTTTGCCGATGAAAACATCGAGGTTATTTCTGTAAGTGAGGGTAACGCCGTCGCTCGGCGAATCAAGGAAATTCGGCCGGACATTGTTCTCGTTGATGTTTTCCTACCGGGCAAGAACGGCTACGAAATTTGTGAAATGGTCAAGACCGATCAGCACATGCGCCATGTTCCGGTGCTCTTATTGGTGGGTACCTTTGAGCCTTTGGATCCGGCGGAAGCGCAGCGCGTAAATTCAGACGGACATTTGACCAAGCCGTTTGAATCCACGGTTCTGGTTCATACTGTCAAAGATTTGCTTTCCAAGGTTCCGGCTCAGGCGGACGAACCGGTTTTGAAACCGGGCAAACCTACCCCAGCGTCGGCGGGCGCGGCGCCTGACGGTTATATCAGCCCTGATCCGAAGCCGAGTAGCGCCAAGAAGACTTCAGGGACGCCGCCGGAAAGCTCGCAAACGAAGCCCCCCCGCCCGACCCTGCCGGCCGCCGGCTCATCGCCGCCAATGGCGGAGTTTCTCGAGTCGGCCCCGTCGGTGACGCCCGTGGTACCGTCCGGGGATAAATTGGCCGTTGGGTCCGGCTCGTCGGTAGCGTTTGCTTTTTCTCCAGAAATACTAAAGGGAAACAGCCATCCCAACGCGGAGAATAGCATGGACGATTTATTGGAATTGGATTTGGAAATGTCGGGGGTTGATGACCAAACGCGCAACAGCTTCATGGTAACCCCGATTTTGGATATATACAATGAGCCGGCGGTTGCAGCCGGAGAACCTGGCGTCGCCGTTGCCGAAGAAGAGCCCGAGCTGCTACCTTTCCTGGAAGCCCCCGCGGCTTTGGAGGCCCAGCCTGAGAGCAGCATTGCGATAGCGACTCTTGAAGTTCCAGCCGGAGAGGTGGCGCCTGCGAGCCCGCTGGGCGGCCAGGTGGAGCCGGTGACCGATGCCTGGGTGGAAGCCGTAGCGCAGCGCGTCATCAAGAAGCTGTCCGAAACGGTGATTCGAGAGATCGCCTGGGAGGTTGTCCCCGAACTATCGGAACTCATCATTCGCGAGGAATTGAAGAAGGGAAAGGGGCCTCCCAAAGCGTAATAAATAGAGTAACTACTCAGCCCCCACACGTAGCGGCTGATTGAATTATAGGGGTAGGGAGAACCGATTGGTTTCGGCTCCCCCTCCCTCCGAACCGGACTGGCGGATCTCCCGCATCCGGCTCTCCAGTTGATGGTTCACCTCGTCGAGGATTGACGCGCCGTTG
>JACOSC010000080.1 GCA_016179055.1 Acidobacteriota bacterium | reverse complement strand
TTGTTATCCAACAAACTCAAGAAATGCCCGTCAAGACGGATTTTGTTTTTAATTTTAGATATGCCGACCAGCCGCGATTCGAGAATATTCTAGGGAAGCGCCTCCGGCCCTAACGCCGATGAACCTGACCTACGACTCCGCAACGAATCCCATCACCACAACCGGCTATGGCTACGACAACGATGGCAATCTGACGGGGGCGCCCAGCGCCACAGTCAACGCTAACGATCTGGCCCCCCTGCGCGCCTCCACGATACTTTCTGAGCTCTATCACTTTTCACAGCGGGGTAGTTCTAGCGCGTTCTCTTCATAATTTTTTTACACTCCAACTTGAGTTAAGATTGGCCGGCCTCGTTGACTTATCACAGGACAAAATGCATCAAAGGATCTTAGTGTCTGACAAGATGAGATTGTGCACTGAAACGGGCAAAATATATATTGGAGGTAGCCGTCCACGCTTTATTCATGCGGAAATGGAACGGTTTTCCCGCGCCCTCAACTTATTGAATTTTACCGGTTTGGTTCCGGCTCGGTCGGGTTAGGGCTGGTCATTACCCAAACTTTTTTCGCTAAACCGAAGCATGTTCAAGCCGGCCGCGTAGCGGCCTTATGACTATTATCCGTGCCTTTCAAGGCACGGTAGGTCCGGCGGCGGAAATCCCATCCTTCGCGTAGCGACGATTGAACCGTAGCCGCGGAGTAAAAATTATGGCCATTACCTACACTTCACTCTACGACCCCATCGTCTTCAATACGAACAATCGCACAGGATACCAATAATCGGAGAGCCAACAACGAGTCTGAGTGTACCTCGGCGGGGTCGCGCGTGCACACTATATCTTTCAAGAGAATGTTTTTGGAAAAGTGGCGCAGGCGTCCCGCCCCGACGGCATCGGGGCAAGATGCCTGTCCCAGCTTTCGGGTCGGCGTTATGAAAGCCGGGCTTCAAATCGCCCTTGAAAAGGGTGGGGCTTATCCTTATAATATGCTGCCTTCGTAGCGTGATACTTGAAACACGGCCGCGAGCGCAGCGCAAGCTGGAAATTCCCGCGCCATACGGGTTTGGAGGATCGTAATTGTGTACGCAATAATTCAGTCGGGCGGAAAACAATATAAGGTCGAAGAAGGAATGACCTTGGATCTGGAATGTCTCGGAGTTGAAAAAGGAAGCAAGGTGGATTTAACCGATGTGCTTCTGGTCAAGGCCGAAGAGAAGCTCTATACCGGCGCCCCAACCGTAACCGGCGCCAAAGTTGAGGCCACCGTTCTTGAGAACGGAAAGGGCCCTAAAGTCATTGTATTTAAGACAAAGAAACGCAAGCATTACCGTCGTAAAAATGGGCACCGTCAACTATTCTCTAAAGTTCGCATTGAAAAAATATCGGTGGGATAGAGAAGACGTCCATTGAAAAGGGGCACTATGAAACGCGACCCCTGATGGTCTGGAGGTAGTATTATGGCTCATAAGAAGGGTGGTGGCAGTTCCACCAACGGACGTGATAGTCATGGCCAACGACTCGGTGTCAAGCGCTTTAGCGGGCAGTTGGTAAGCGGTGGCTCGATATTGGTACGGCAGCGGGGAACTCGTTTTAAGCCCGGACGGAATGTTGGCATCGGAAAGGATGATACATTATTCGCCAAGGTCAGCGGCGTAGTGGAGTTTCAGAACCGCGGGCAGTTCGGCCGCTTCATTCACATTAAGCCGCAGGCACTGGCTTCTTAAATTGGCGTCAGGCGCAGGTCGATCAATTTTCCTAGTTAACCAAAGAACGCCCAGCCACGCCTATAGGAAAGGAAACTGTAGTGCTTAGATGTGGGTCCTTTCGGCTTTTTGATAAGGTGCTCTTGAATTGACTGGCGAAAGCAATTCTTGAGATAATTCGGCTAGTAGCCGCCAGTCGGCCGTCATCGCTGGATACCTCCCATACAGTTTCCCAAGGAATTTGATGGCTATGAAGGCCCCAACAACGACGTTTATCGATGAAGCGATCATTTACGCCAGGGCCGGCCATGGGGGTGACGGCTGCATCGCCTTCCGTCGCGAGAAGTACGTTCCACGCGGCGGGCCCAGCGGCGGCGATGGCGGTCGTGGCGGTCATATCATAATGGAAAGCACCTGCCAACTAAACACGCTGCTGAACTTTCGCTATAAGCCAAGATTTGTCGCTAGCCGCGGCGGCCATGGGGAAGGCAGCAATTGCCATGGCCGGGATGGCGAGGACTTGGTCGTGCAGGTTCCGCTGGGAACCCTGGCTTACGATGCCGGCACGTCGGAACTTCTCCATGATTTTGCGACGGCAGGCGATCGCTTTGTGGTCGCGCGCGGCGGTCGCGGCGGCTTTGGAAACGCCCATTATGTTTCGGCGACGAATCAGGTTCCTCGACAAGCGGAGCCAGGCCGCCTGGGGAAGGAGCACACGCTTCGCCTTGAACTAAGGCTCTTGGCGGATGTGGGATTGGTCGGGTTGCCTAATGTCGGCAAGTCCACACTCATCTCCAGGATCTCCGCGGCCAAACCCAAGATTGCCGATTATCCCTTCACCACGCTGTCTCCGAATCTAGGAGTGGTTTCCGTAGATGACCGCAGCTTTGTCGTAGCAGATATTCCGGGACTGATTGAAGGGGCGCATGCCGGCCATGGTCTGGGCGACCAGTTTCTACGGCACATTGAGCGTACCAAAGTCATTGCGCACCTGGTTGACCTCTCACAGGACTCCGTATACGATCCGATCGAGGCGTACAACGTGGTAAACAAGGAATTGGAGCTTTACGATCCTGGTTTGCTGGAGAGGCGGCAAATTATAGTCGCCACCAAACTCGATGCGTTGCAAGATCAAACTAAGCTGAAGGCGCTTATAGAGTGGGGCCGCGGCAAGCGGATTGAAATTGTTGCAATTTCCGCCGTAACCGGCGAAGGAATTCCTCGTCTGATTAGGGTGCTCAGGCAGGAGTTAGGGTTGTAAGAAGGGCGTTCACGCGGCGCTTACTTTTTTGGTTTACAACGGGCATGTCCTCGTCTACAATATTACTAACTCAGAGGCCCATGGGAATCGTACAAGGCAGGGGCTGTAGGAGCGAGAACAAGGCACGCGGCCGTGAGGGGTTACGTGAATCCAGCCACACGGCGTTGCGGAAAGGTTAAATGGACGAGCTGCTACACACGGTTGTACAATCGATCGATGATAAGAAAGGGTCGGATATCGTCGTATTGGATATTTCCCAAGTGGCCTCCTTCACAGATTATTTCATTATCTGCACGGGTACCTCTACAACACAAATGCAGACTGTTGTGGACACGATACGCGAGCGACTTCGAGAAAGTGGAGAGCGACCTGCTCATATGGAAGGCTACAATACCGCCGAATGGATTCTGCTGGACTATGGCTCGTTCATAGTGCACGTCTTTTCGGCCAAGGCGCGGGCCTTTTATGATCTCGAGCGTTTGTGGAGCGACGGGCGTCGTATCGATGTCGAATCCCCTCTAAAGGACAAACCAATAAAATCAACGCATCGTAAAGTTTTATAGCAGAGAGGAGTCATTGCGCCGAAGGCACAGGCTGTAACGTCTACGGTGGCTAAATGTTTCGCTTTGGGACCCTCGGCGGCTGAAAGTCTTATGGTCGGCATAGAAGATCCGATGGCGGAAATCGTCGCATCGGACGTATCCATGCGTCCCGTGGTTAAGTTGCTCAGGCAGGTTGCCCCCACCGAGGTTAATGTGCTTATACGCGGGGAAAGCGGAACAGGGAAGGACTTGCTGGCCAACGTGCTTCATCGTTTGAGTAATAGAAGGCACGGCCCTTATGTCAAGATTGACTGCGCCGGCATTCCCATGCACCTGTTGGAAAGCGAGTTATTTGGCTATGAGAAGGGCGCCTTTACCGATGCCGGCAATGGCAAGCCCGGCCGCTTTGAATTGGCAGAAGGCGGGAGCTTGATCTTGGATGAAATCTCCCAACTCAGTCTCTCGGCTCAGGCCAAGCTGCTCACAGCGATCGAGGAAAAAAAATTCCAACGGTTAAGCGGGACGAAGGAGCTTTCTATAGACGCGCGCTTGATTGTGCTGACCAACGTGGATTTGGAAGCGGCCGTGGCGTCTAAACTTTTTCGGTCGGATCTTTTTTACCGCCTGAACGTGGTCACCATAATACTGCCGCCTTTGCGTGAGAGAAAACAGGATATCGCCCGCTTGGCCCGTAGATTGTTAAAGCAACTGGCGGAAAGGCACGGAAAGAAGGTCCGCAAGCTGGCGCCGATGGCATTGCAGGTCTTGACCGACTATGAATTTCCTGGGAATATCCGTGAATTACGCAACATTATTGAACGAGCGGTCATTGAAACCAATAGCGAAGAAATTGCACTGGAGTTGTTGCCGCGGCAACTTTGGTCGCGTCATTCGACACGGCTCGCGGCCAAGTCAACTTTGGCTGAAGTTGAGCAGGGCTATATTGAAGAGGTCCTCTGGTATACTAATGGACATAAATCCAGAGCCGCCGAAATTCTAGGAATTCATCGTAAGACGTTGCTTGAAAAACGAAAGCTTTACGGTATAAAATAACAACTTTTAAAGTTTACGGCGGTTGTTGCCGATATGGTGCTGGTTGCGGTGGCAGGCATGAAGATACAATTGATTTGGATTGGCAAAACCAAGAATCGTCAGTTAAAGGAGCTTACCGATCACTATATTGAGCGAATTCGTAAGTTCATAGACTGCAGCATTATTGAGTTAAAGGAACAAGTGCACTCGAGGAACACGGCCGTCGCACAACAGAAAGAGACCCGGCAGATTATTGATCGCCTACAGGCCAAAGACGGTTTCAAGGTCTCGTTGAGCCCGGACGGTAGGCCGTTCACCTCCATGGAATTTTCGGAGCTTTTTCGACGACAGCGCAACAGCGGCACACGCTTAATCCATTTCATATTGGGAAGTTTTATCGGCTTATCAAAGGAGATAGAAACGGTGTCTGACTTGCAAATGTCCATCTCGCAGATGACGTTGACGCATGAGATGGCTCGTCTACTTCTTACCGAACAGATTTATCGCGCTTTTACCATCATTAATGGCGTACCTTACCAAAAGTAAAAAGGAGATCTTGCTACATGGATCGGAAAAAACTCGAAACCTTCAGGAAGAAATTGGAAAAAAGGAAGGAGGAGCTAGACCAGGTCGTATACAGAACCCAAGTTTACGGCCGCGAGACGGAAAGCGGGGACACACAAGATTTGGCGGATATGGCCGCCAGTTCGTACACCAAGGAGTTTTTTTTCAGCAAGAGCGACACGGCCCGTTCAATACTGCAGCTCGTGAGCGAAGCTATACAACGGATTGAAGATGAAAGTTACGGTGAATGCCTGCACTGTATGGAGGAAGTTCAGCAGAAACGTCTGGAGGCGGTGCCCTGGGCGCGCCACTGTATCGCTTGTCAGGAATTGCTGGAAAAAGGGTTGCTCGAGTAATCCAGTGGGGCGGCAGCCTGGCCCTAATATGCTACGTATGAGTTAATGTTCCTGGCAAACGATCGGCCTTTGCTCCGCTGTTGCCGCCAACAAAACATTTCCTCAGCAAACCCGCGGCCCACCATAAAGTCCTGAAAATATGGTTCACTTCTACCGGACAACGCCTACTTTTTGAGGTACACCACGATGGAAACACTCGTTGATAATCTATGCCGATGGGATGGCGTTGGCGCCGGGCATTACGAAGTTTGGTATTGCACGATGAATCATCGGTCTTCGGGATGCGGGTTTTGGTTCCGCTATACCATGGAGGCGCCTTTATCGGTCCAAGCGCCGCGGCGCGGCGAGCTCTGGGCGTTATTTTTCGATCCGGCTCGGCCATCGTCTCATATAGCCATTAAAGAATCATTTCCCATAGAGCAGTTCCGCAAGGGCGCCGGCGAGGATTCGATTGTCCAAATCGGCAACCACGGTTTTGGCGTTAATTTCTTACGTGGCGCTGCCGCCGATGCCGACCATGAAATGACATGGGACTTAGGTTTCCAACCCAGCCCAACGACCTATCATCATATTCCCTCGCTACTGCGTGCGGCCCTTCCCTTAAAATCCTTGGTTTGCTCTCCCAACCTCGATGTGCGTTTCCGCGGGACGGTCCGCGTCGACGGTCGCGCCTTTGATTTTCAAAACGAGCCGGGATGTCAGAGTCATCTATGGGGAAAGAAGCATGCCGAAGCGTGGCTGTGGCTGCACTGTAACAATTTTGCGGACGGCGCCGACACCGTCGTGGAGGCTCTGGCGGCCCGGCCCAAGATCCTCGGGTGGACCTTGCCGTTGACATCATCCGTGTATGTTCGTCACCAAGGCAAGGAGTATCGTTTCAACAGCCTTCAGGTCAAGAACGAGCCGGCGGCCGGACAATGGCGTTTTACCGCGGCCAACTCACAGATACGTGTACAAGGGTTGGCGCAGTGCTCCTCGGAAAGATTTGTCCAAGTGACTTACCATGACCCCGATGGCGAGCCTTGCTATTGTTGCAACAGCGAAATTGCCGATTTTTCGCTTGAGCTTTCACTCAAAGGGCTGACCCCGTCATCATCTACCGCACAGGCCCGTGGCGGTGCCCATTTTGAAATTGCTTCGCGCACGCCTAATTCCGCCGTTCCCATTTACATAAAGTAAGGTCTGTCTCCATCAAGTCTGAAGTCGCATCATGATGAACGCAATGGGATAGGCTTGAGCTACCGGCCGGCGCGCCGCCCGCTTCCGACCGACCGTCACTCAGGCTTCCCGCGTGAGAGCTTTCGGCAGGATCGCTCGAGACAACGGGCGCTCACAGGCAGGATGCCTGTGCCTCTACCAAGAGCCCGGCTTACGGCCGGGCTCGTCATACTCTTGACTTCCTGGGCGCCTTTTGATAGCGTAGGGTCTCGCGGGAGCAATCAAGATCAGTGGCCCACGGTGGTGCGTGAGGTAAGGGAGGATCTTTATGGGAAATCCCACGATAAGAGGATTTACCTTGCGCGCGCCGGCCGCGCTACGCCGCGACCGGTTAAGACTCGCCGGAAGTCTCTGTTCGTCCGACGCCCCGCCGAAACCCAAGCTCCCGGAGCAGGTGCGCCTAGCGAGCCGCACGCAGCATTACAGCGATCGAACCGAAAAAGCGTATATTCATTGGATTAAGCGATATATATTCTTTCATAACAAACGGTATCCGCAAGAAATGACGGAGCTCGATATTGCCCAGTTTCTTTCCAGTCTGGCAACGGAGGGGCGAGTGAGCGCATCCACACAGAACCAGGCTCTGAGTGCGCTGTTATTTCTTTATCAGGAAGTGCTGAACAAGAAGATCGGACTAGTAGAGGGCGTCCTCCGTGCCAAGAAATCGCATAGGTTGCCGGTCGTGCTTACCAAGGAAGAAGTAAAAAGGGTGATCAACGGCATAAATGGTATTCCTCGGTTGATGGCGATGCTTCTCTACGGCGGTGGATTACGACTAATGGAATGCTGTCGACTCCGGGTCAAAGATATCAATTTTTCACGCAACGAGATCGTCGTTCGAGCGGGCAAAGGTGATAAAGACCGTCACACAATGCTCCCGATTGCGATCAAGGAGTCTCTGTTCAGACATATCGAGGCGAATCGACGTCAGCACCAAGAAGATCTTAATAAAGGTCTTGGTCGCGTCGCGTGGCCGAATGCTCTGGAGCGCAAATACCCCAACGCGGGTCGAGAATGGGCCTGGCCGTGGGTTTTTCCGGCGGCCCAACACTATACCGATAGAGTTACCGGCGAGAAGCGCCGCCACCATCTCCACCAGTCAGTCTTGCAACGAGCCGTCCGCGACGCGGTCGTAAAGGCAACTATGCCCAAGCCGGCCAGTTGTCATACGTTTCGCCATTCCTTCGCAACTCACCTGCTCGAAGATGGTTATGACATTCGTACCGTCCAGGAGCTACTGGGACACAGGGATGTCAGTACGACAATGGTTTACACCCACGTATTGAATCGAGGTGGGCGGGGAGTACGTAGCCCTTCTGACAGCTTGGGTTGGGTAACGGAAGCGCAACCCCGATGATTCCGACTATACGGAAGCAACTTTCAGCCTTTGTCGGCAAGCGTCATCACGGCAGGCTTTACAAATCATGGTCCCCGTTATAAAAGCGGTCGAAGTGACAGCGACGCGAACCTGAATATACAGAAGTAATGTTGTACTATACGGAACGAGATACACATAGTTCGGCCGGCGAGACGACGGAAAGGGAGGTCGTGAGATGAGCCGCATGTTCTTGGCGATTGGTGGCTTTGAGGCAAGTGTCCTCTGGAGGTTCCTTGACGGGGTCTCCACGGCCGTCTCAATGCGCATGACCGCTGGGTCCTCGCCCGTCGAGGAGAACCTCACATTCCTACTCTGCGAGCTGCTTGACGCGAACACGACATCCCTCCACGCTCTGAGCTATCCGTTGTCGCAGGCCAAGATCGACCTCGAAACGTCGGATGCGGGCGTTACGGTGGATGTGGCGTTCCAAACGCATGAGCACTCCAAGCATGTCGAGTCCAAGTACTCCGGGGCCGACCTGGGCGTCGTGTTAGCGGTCAATCATCCGATATTTGGTCAGTCGCGTCGAGGCATCCTCGTACAGGCGAAGCGGTTGTTCGGCCAAGGCAAGAAGCGCGAGTACAGTCTCCATTCCGACTACAGTAGTTACGACTCGCAACAGGCCAATTTCTTGGAGGCGCTTCGGCAACGCTTCGGAGTTTACAATTCTGTCTATTATCTGTGGTACAATCCCCCGTCCACCGCGTTTCGCGATCCGGACGCGAGGCTCCTTCGAGCCTACGACGCCAGCGGTCCCAGCCCATCTCAGTTTCTGCATCGGATACACCCCTTCTTCGATGAGCTACTCGAGATGGGCCTGCCCTGGCCCATTGCTGGCGGGGGCCCCCGAGGGGAGCGTCTGCGGACGAGGAGGGTAGGGCGCGGCAATGGCGGCAGACACAGCCGGCTCTTCGAGTGTCGGCCTTGGATGTCGTGCTGTCGCTTGGTAAGGCTGGTCCACCCCATCTCAAAGCTCTGTACGATGCGACGCTCGAGCGGCAATCCATGCCGACGTTCTCGCCGTTTGCTGACTTCATGCTGCTCGCGCTCGCAAGTTCTCGCTATGGTTCCGACAACGCGGATTGGGTTCGCCTCACCGAAGGTCAGAAGGTCCCGATGCCGGCCTCCAAGCAGGCGAGCACCTCCGGGCGTGAACTCGATGAGTTCGAAAGTCCGCCTATTCCTCGCCACACCCTTCACGTGACTATTCGGAGCACACTACCGCAAATCGGATGAGCGGCGCTCGACGCGCGGCCGAACCCGCCCATGCAGCCGACGGGCTTCGCCCGCGGCTGATGGGCAACGTTATATGGAAGAATAATAAAAATGGAGGAGTGTCATGGGTACTTTCTACACAAAATGTATAATTGAAAATCATATCAAGAGAAAAAAGTCAGTGTCCATACCAAAAATACTTGTTGATACAGGTAGTGAATACACTTGGATTCCAAGTGAAATGCTTCATAAAATAGATGTCATTCGCGAAAAAAAAGATTTGGTATTTATTATGGCAAATGGTCAAAGGGTAACCAGAAGCGTTGGGTTCGCTATCATTAAAATAGAGGAATATTTTACAATTGATGAAGTTGTCTTTGGTGAAGAAGGTGATATGCTTTTGCTTGGTGCAAGAACTTTAGAAGGCCTTAATTTGACAGTAGATTCTCGTTTAAAAAAACTTGTAGCCGCAGGTCCATTGCCAGTGGCTTATGTAAGATGAAATAATAAAACCATATAACAAATCAATCCAGCGGACGGCAAAAAGCGCCGCCGCTAATTTGCGCCGTTGGGCCGAGAAGGTGCTCCGCAACACGAGGTAACTAAGATGCAGAAAGAGACATTCGATGTGTTCTGCCCGACATGCAACATTCTTGTCGAGGCTAAGGTGATTGCGCGCGGTTTCGGAGAGTATCGAAGTGACGCTGTAAATCCAATGGACGAGGTCGATTCCGAATACCACGGCGATCACTACTCGGTGGCCCTTTGCAGGCGGTGCAACGGTCCGTTTCTTGTGCGCGAAGCTCTCTACGGCGTGCCTGGTGAATTCGAGACCGTGACCGATGAGGTCGTCCTGTATCCCGTTTCAGGTGGACCGAGGATCGACGGACTACCGGAGTCTATCGGTCGTTCTGTGGCACAGGCGCATCGGTCCTACGCGGCTTCTTCGTATGATGCCTGCGCCCTGATGTGTCGTCGTGCGCTGGAAGCACTTTGCAAGACCCTCTCCGCGAAGGGAAGAGATCTGGATCGACGACTGGCTGATCTGGAGGCGAGCGGACGCATTGATTCTCGGATGATACATTGGGCGCACGGCGTGCGTCTCGTTGGCAACGAAGCGGCTCACGACGTGGACACCGCCGTGACAGTCGAGGACGCACGCGACATCTTGGAGTTCACCGAGGCACTGCTCCTATACGTATTCACCTTGGACACCAAGTTCAGGTCCTTCGAGGCGCGACGGAAGGGCCGCGCTCAACCTTCGGCGACAGGAGTGGCCCAACCAAACGCTGCACCGAATGGCGGCCCCGCGACGCCGTCTGGCAGTTCGGGAGTCACGGAGGGGCCGCCATCGGTGAGCTGAATCGTTATGCCGCATTGCGGAGGGACGAGCCGACATGAACGTCAAGAATGATCGCGAGCCATTGCGCAAGCCGCAGATCAGCCGATTCATGTTCGACGTGCTCGGCTTTTCGAGATGGCTCGATTCCGTCGGGCTCCAAGCCGTCCTCGACGCCTATCACCTGCTGATTGAGCGCGTGGTCGTACGGCCGAACGAGAAGGGAGGCCTGAGCGCCGTCCAAACTCGGGACGGCTCGATCTTTGCGGTCACCGGCCCGCCGGGGTACGCGTATTTCTCCGACACCATCATCCTGTGGCATCCGTTAGTCCCGCCGTTCGTGGACGACTTCGTGACGCGTTGCAGCTCGCTAATCTGCGAGGCGCTGGCAATGAGTATTCCGCTCCGTGGTGCGATAACGCTTGGCGACGCGGTGCTCGACCGCGACTCCGATTTCTTCCTCGGTGCGCCAATTGTTGAAGCGGCCCGAGTGGAGAAGGCCCAGAACTGGCTGGGGCTCACGTTCGGGCAGACAGCGATATGGTCGCAGTTTCTGGCTCAGATTCACGGCACGGCGATCATCGAGTACCCACCTCCAGCGAAGGAACACCTAAAGGTATACGTGTCGCCGATCGTAGTAGACTGGCCCAGGCGCTGGCGCGACAAGCACGGCGAGTGCCCGTCTATCAAGCTCCGGCAACTCAACCGAGATCCAGCGTACGCATCCTATTGGGAAAACACGATTGCCTTCGCAGAGTTCTCGCGAGGCAAGCACGACTGGCACCTGCGTCCTGAGGAGATTCCTGCGGATGCGGTGCTACGGTTCGTTTCTCGCAAGGAAAGCCATCTGCCCTTATGATGCGGCATAACCATGCGTCGCAGCGGACGCGCATGAAGCCGCGCGCCGCTGAACGCAAACGTTATGCCGCGATAGCAAACGTGGTTGACATACTATATAAGGTATACACATAATATGGTATGTGGCGCATCGAAGAGCACCGCCGAGTAGAAAAACAAGTCACATCCATTCCCAAGGAAATTCTCAAGCGATATGAGAAATGGAAGGACATCGCGACAATATCCGGTCCGCCGGGGCTTCGTCTGATTCGAGGATTTCGCGATGAAGCTCTCTCGGGTGAAAGGCGCGGGTATCGGTCATCCCGGCTGGGGCTTCAATGGCGCGTCATCTACAGCGTGGTTATTGAAAAACTGTCGTTTCAAGTTGCATCAATTACCGCGCATGATTATCGGAGGCCGTAAATGAAAGACTATCGTCCAGCAAAAAAGCGCATCACAGTCTCAGTAGGTGAGTCGGTGCGTATTCTTCGTGAGCTTCAGGAGCTGAGCCAAAGCCAGCTTGCTCGCCTAACTGGAATCCCTCAAGCCACCATTTCGGCCATTGAGAACGACCGAGTCCGGTTGGGTGTTGAGCGTGCCAAGGTTCTTGCCAAAGCGCTCAAGTGCCATCCGGGGGTACTCGTATTTCCTGGGTGGAAACTTCCTGGAAAGGTCGCGGCATAACACGTCGTTCGTGCGGACTCGCTTCGCTCGCCGCGCAACTCTGCGTTAGGCGTCGGATGGCGACCATTCGCGTCCGGTTCGATTCGGCGGATCAGATGAAGAGAGTAACTGGAACCAAAGTTTAAAGGAGACACAAACATGAGAAGAGTAATTGGAATTGGTGGCATATTCTTCAGCGCGAAGGATCCGAAGGCACTCTGTGCCTGGTACAAGACTCACCTAGGCATTGACGTACAAGACTGGGGTGGTGCAGCCTTTGATTGGACCGACGCCGACGGCAATCCGACCAAGGGAACTACGGCCTGGTTGATTGACGCAGCTGGTGGCAACCACTTCGCTCCAAGCAAGGCGACCTTTATGGTCAACTATCGCGTGGAAGACTTGGCAGCGCTTCTTCAAGCGCTTCGCGATGAAGGCTGCGACGTGCTTGAGAAGACCGATGACTCAGAGTACGGGAAGTTCGGGTGGGTCATGGATCCGGAAGGCAACAAGGTTGAACTTTGGCAACCACCGGCCGGGCAATAACCCTCATGCACGTCGCAGCAAAGCCGACGCCTAACCCCTCGCTCAAGCGGAGCGCCAACGGCAGGCCACCAGGCCCGGTCTGGCGGTACGCGGTACATTCTCGCCAGTCCGGGCCTGGCGTCCTGCCGTCGTCGCCCGCTTAGCTCGAAAGTTGGGCGTAAGATTGGGAAAACAAACATAAAAGCCTGACAAAGAAAAGATAAATTATGAAAATATATTTAGATAATTGTTGCTTCAACCGTCCATTTGACGATCAATCAAAGATCCGGATCAAACTGGAAACAGATGCCAAATTGAGAATTCAGGCTGATATTATGGGTGATAAATTTGAACTCATATGGTCATATATTCTCGAAGCTGAGAATATGGCCAATCCTTTCAAAGAGCGAAAAAAATCAATTTCAGATTGGAAAAAACATGCCTTAGTGATGATAACGGAAAATCCTACAATTTTGAATAAAGCGAAGGAATTGACTCAAATGGGTCTGCGAAGCAAGGACGCATTACGTATATCGTGCGCCCTATCCGCCGGATGCCAATACTTCCTGACAACCGACGATAAAATTATAAATAAAAACAAGATTACTTGAGAGTGACGAGTTCTCAGCTACTTTGACCAGCCTTTTTCCCAGCGGCCATTTTCAATCGTGACAATTCGATAGACAGTTTAATCAACCGGTCGAACAGCTTTCGGTATCGTTTGAAATTGGCCGTCTCGATCTT
>JACOSC010000307.1 GCA_016179055.1 Acidobacteriota bacterium | reverse complement strand
TGTCGTTAAAGCTCGCCAACAATTGTGATTGGCCGGAAATACTTGCTCTTTGAAATGTCCAATCTTCAGAGCGCGCCCCAGAGGGGTGCCGGGACATTAGCCTGGGGCAAGCGGAGCGCCGCCCCAGGTCGGTGAGTCCCCTAGAACACCGGCGCCCCGGCAGGGGTGCCGAGAGGTCATCTACTCATTTGAGGCTGCATTATCCTCTCATCTTCCGCGCTAGGGCCTCTGGTAGGCCTAGCACCTCTCAGCGCCCCTGCCGGGGGGCACTCGTGGTGGATGAGGCCATGAGTCCTGGGGCAGCGCTGCGCTTGCCCCAGGCTAATGTCCCGGCACCCCTCTGGGGCGCGCTCTGAAGATTGGACATTTCAAAGAGCAAGTATTTCCGGCCAATCACAATTGTTGGCGAGCTTTAACGACACGCAGAATAAAGATGAAACTAGGGAAGTTTCTAAGGAGCGACATGTTCAGGCTTTGATAATAAAGGCTCTGTGCATGTCGATCCTACGGAGCTTGACTCCTACTCAATGGCTTCTGTCTATAAACATGCCGCCACTACGGGGCTAAGAAGCGACGGCTGAGTATTTACAGTGGTGGTTCATTCGATTGCTTGGGTGACGAAGATCGAAGCTGGAAGAGTGATTTTATTGGATCGGCTGAGCTGGTGATAATCGTTAGATTACCCCAATAGTAATTGGGGGGCGCTGGTTTCGCTTCACCCGATATCTTTGCATACGGCCGGTGAGGGATAGACTATATGCCAGTCGAAGAGTATCGGAAGCAGGTTGAAGCTTTTTCGACGGACCTGAGCCGCGAGCATTACATGTATTTTTCCGGCCAAAAGGATCGTCTCGAACTGGCCTGCCTCTACGAGCGATATTCGGACTTATACTCTTTGGACGCCGTCACCGAGATTCGCCGATGGCGCTCCGAGGCTTCGCCGCAATACTCGGCTATTCCGCAAAGCCTAGATAAGCTCTTGGCCTTTGCCGTCGAGCACCATTTACAAATGGCCACTCGCGGAATTTCTGAACAAATATCCGAATATGAGAGCAAGGCGCAGATTACCTGGCAAGGCCGCATGCTGGGTTTTTACGAATCGTTCGTCGTGCTGGCCAATGAGCCCGATCCCTCCGCTCGGCGCCAGTTGGCCCTCCGCGCCGGCGAGGTAATCAGCCGCGGCAATGATTTACGGACCGAACGGATTGCCCGTCAGCGCGAGGCTTGCGTAGCGTTAGGTTTTCCCAGTTACCTGGCGGCTTACACCTCTACTCGCCATATTGATTATACGAGCTTATTTAAGCCGATCATGGAATTTCTTCAAGCAACCGACCGTTTCTACACGACCTCGTTGCGGCGCGCCCTGGCCAACGAGATCGGTGTCGGTCTGGAAGACGCCCATCGCTCGGACGTCGGTTATTTCTCAAGACTAAAACGCTTTGATCCCCATTTTCCCAAAGAGGACTTGGTGGCCTGCTATAACGCAAGCATGGCCGGATTGGAAATTGATGTTGCGCGACAGACAAACATCACATTGGATATTGAGCCACGCCCACGCAAGCATCCCCGCGCCTTCTGCTCGCCCATTATGATCCCTGATGAGATTAAGCTGGTGATCACGCCGCACGGCGGCGCCGATGATTACGCTGCATTCCTGCACGAGGCCGGACACGCCCAGCACATGGGATGGACCAGTCGCCGTCTGACCATCGAAGACCGAGCGCTGGGCGATCGATCGGTAAGTGAGGCTTATGCCTTCCTATTCAATTATTTCATAGCGGATACGGATTGGTTGACGGACATCTTGCGATTTAAAAATCATGAGGATTTTCATCAACTGCAAAAGCTGCTGAAGCTTCACATCATTCGTCGTTATGCCGGAAAGTTGCGTTATGAGCTAGAGCTGCACGACTCCCCCAGCGTTCATCGTGACCTGGCGTCCACTTATGCCCGTTATCTGACCGAAGCCACTCGGTTCCAATATGACCCGGTTGAGTATTTGTACGATCTCGATGATGGCTTTTACTCCGCCGATTATTTGCGCGCATGGATTTTTGAAGCGCAGTTGCGCGATCACTTACGCCGGCGTTTCGGTCGGAGCTGGTTCAAGTCAAAGAAAGCCGGGCTTTTTCTCATGGAACTTTGGGAAACCGGCGAACGATACGGCGCCGACGATTTGGCGGCACAGATTGGACTCGGCTCGCTGGATACCGGCGCGCTCTTGGCGGAATTCCATGATGCCGCTTAACACCGCTCACGTTGATGTCGCGCTGACGAGTCAGTCTTCTTACCGGATCTATATTGGCGAGGAGTGCCTATATGATGTTGTTCCACTCCTCAATGCGCGCGCCGGCGCCGCCGCCTTCCTGATAACCAACCCCACGGTTTTTAAATTGTATGGCGCGCGGTTGCTGGCCACTTGCAAGAAGGCGCGGCTACGCGCCGTGCCGCTGCTGGTCCCGCAGGGGGAGCGCTTCAAGACTCTCCGTACGGCCGCGCGCCTCTACAACGCCCTCATCGAGCATAAGGCGGAACGCTCCGCCGTGATTATGGCCTTGGGGGGCGGCGTGATTGGAGACCTGGCCGGATTTGTCGCCGCTACCTACTTACGTGGAATAAATCTGGTGCACCTTCCCACTACATTGCTGGCGCAAGTGGATAGCTCCGTCGGCGGGAAAGCCGGTGTTAATCACACCATGGGGAAAAACCTGATTGGCGCCTTCTATCATCCGAATCTGGTATGGACGGACGTGGCCACGCTCGACTCTCTGCCCGAGCGGGAATTTCGGCAAGGCCTGCACGAAGTCGTAAAGTATGGTGTAATCGCCGATGGGGCCTTGTTCGAAAGAATGGAGGAGCAATTACCGGCGGTCCTGGCGCGGGAGAGAGGCATTTTGACGGAGATTATTCAGCGTTGCTGCAGGATCAAGGCCGACATTGTAGCGGCCGACGAACGGGAAAACGGCCCGCGCATATTTCTAAATTTCGGACACACGGTGGGACACGCCCTTGAGACGGTAACTGCCTACCGTGTCTTCAAGCACGGCGAAGCCGTGGGCTGGGGAATGATGGCCGCGGCGCGTTTGGCGCAACGGCTAGGTATGCTCCCGCCCGCCGATGGCGCGCGCATAGAGCGGATGGTCCAGGCCGTAGGAGCAAGGCCATCGCTTGGCGGCTTGCCCATTAATGAGATCATTGCTGCCATGCAGCACGATAAAAAGGTGCGGGGTGGCGACGTGCACTGGATTCTTCCCAGTCGCATCGGAGAAGTGTCGATCCGCAGCGACGTGCCGCTCAGAATAGTACAGACGGTCTTGCAGGGCCTCGTCGTGTAAGGTAAAAATAAGGTGACTGTGCAGGGGGTCTGCAATGATACAGAACCGGGAGCGATAGCGACCGGGTCTATGTGCCATACGGCGCTAACGCGGTCGCTCTCGCTCCCCGTTCTGCATCGGCTGGCGACCTTAGGCGCAAGTGGTTTAACAGTTACAAAATTGTTTTCTCGTAGGATAACTTATTTCCATAAGACGAGTCGCGCTGAGGAAGGATTATTGTTATGAAGACGGCTTCAGGGACGGACCAGGCCATTGCGGCGTATAAGCCGATGGTGTCAATAATCATTGTCAACTGGAACGGCGGCAAGTACCTCGAAGCGGCTGTCTCGTCGGCGCTCCAACAAACGTATACGCCCCTTGAAGTACTAGTGGTGGACAACGGCTCCACCGATGACTCTTTATCAATCCTCAACGTCAAGTTCGGCGTTCGGATTACAGTTTTATCGCAAACTAAAAACCACGGATTTTCTGAAGGCGTCAACATCGGCCTACGGTCTGCGCGTGGTCAGTACATCGCACTGCTAAATAACGATGCTTTTGCCGACCCCAATTGGATTTCCGCCATGGCACATGCCATGACCTACCATCCACGAGTTGGTATGTGCGCCTGTAAGGTGCTTTTCTATTATTCTCCAACGGTGATCGATAAAGTCGGCCACCTGATGTATCCGGATGGACTTAACGTTGGCCGCGGTCTGGGTGAGCAGGATAATGGCCAATACGACCAGACGGAAGAGGCGCTCTTTCCTGATGGCAGCGCCGCCCTGTATCGGCGCGAGGTGTTTGAGGAAGCCGGGCTGTTCGATGCTCAATTCTTTGCCTATGGCGATGACGCCGACTTCGGAATGCGGGCGCGCTGGCTCGGCTGGGACTGTCGTTATGTCCCGACGGCCGTCGTTCACCACGTGCACTCAGCGACGTTTGGCCGGTACTCCCCCCAGAAAGCCTTCCTCGTGGAGCGAAACCGCCTGTGGCTGGCGGTCAAAGTTTTCCCGGCCCGGCTGTTGCTGGCTTCGCCGTACTATACGTTGGTCCGCTTCTGTTGGCAGGCCTATGCGGCTCTGAGCGGCCGCGGCTCCTCCGGCCAGTTTGCTCAGGCTCATTCGCGTGCCGCGCTCATCAGAACCCTATTCAGGGCCTATGGGTCGGCACTTCGCGGGTTGCCTGCCATCCTGCAGAAACGCAGCGCCGTTTTCAGGGCGCGCAAGGTGACCAGTCGAGATTTCATAGCCTTGTTGCGTCGTTACCGGGCCACCGCACGCGAGCTTGCCTTGCGAGAACGTTAATCCGGTAGGCCGCCAGGTGCCCACAGCGGTCTCTCAAAGAGTAGCTGTAACCGTTCAGGGGGTCTGGTCGACTCATGGTATAATGACGGTCTCGCCAAACGATTTCCCGCGCACACACAGCCGCGGGTCGATGGAGTTTGCTGATGGCTAAGGTATTTCCTTTTAGGGCGCTGATGTACGATCCGGCGCGGGTTGGGGACTTACAATCCGTAGTTACACAACCGTATGATAAGATAACGCCGGCAATGCAGACGCGTTATTATGCCGCCAGCCCTTATAACTTGGCTCGTATCATACGCGGAAAAACCTATCCTGACGATTCACCGGGAAACAATGTTTATACTCGGGCTCGTCAGAATTTCCAGCAATGGTGCAACGAATCCATTTTGCGGCCGGCGCCGCGTGCGGCTTTTTACGCCTATACGCAACGATACGTCGTGCCGGGGTCCCCATATGCGGAGCGCGTCCGCTACGGATTCATCGGCGCCGGTCAATTGGAACCGTACTCCCGTCGCGTAATCTTCCCACATGAAAGAACGCTCAGCGAGCCCAAGGCCGATCGCCTGGAGCTCTTGGACGCTACGCGTGCGCATTTTGGACAAATATTCATGCTATATTCGGATCCACAGGCAGCCATTGATCGCCGGCTGGCGGCCATTGCCGCGGCGCCGCCCGCCCTACGAGTGCAAGATGAGTATGAGACCACGCACAGCCTATGGGTGATTGATGATCCGCAGGACATTGCTTACATCCAAGCTAACCTGGCCGAGAAAAGTTTGCTCATTGCCGATGGTCATCATCGCTATGAAACGGCCTTGGCGTTTCGTGGTAAAATTTGTTCGGCGGCTCAAGCCGAGAATCGAAGTCTGCCGGAAAACTACAATCGCATCATGATGACTCTGATCAACATGGAGGGGATGGGTCTGACCGTGCTGCCCACTCACCGGCTGGTTTCGGGAATTGCCGGTTTTGCTGTGCCCTCTCTCCTTGAAAAGCTACGGCCTCATTTTGACGCGCAAGAGTTTTCGTTCCTCAAGTCCGACAGAGCGGAAGTGTTATCGCGCTTCCGAGAACAATTGCGACAACAGGGAGCTGCGGCGCCGGCGATAGGGTTTTACGGCGCCGGCAGGGAGGCTTATTACATCCTTCGCCTGAAAGTTCCGTTGAACCTTGAAGAAGCGCTGCCCGAGGTCTCCGAACGGCAACGTGCGCTGGATGTGGTTGTGCTCCATCAATTGATTCTAAAGCGCGGGCTGGGCATTTCTGATGAAGCCGTGGTCCGTGAGACCAATATCGCCTATGTGCGGGAATTGGAGGAGGCGATAGCTCGTGTAGATCAAGGGCTTGCGCAAGCCTGTTTTGCATTGAATCCGCCGCCGATCGAGCAAGTGCGCGATATCGCGTTCGCCGGCGAGACCCTGCCCCAAAAATCCACCGACTTCTACCCCAAACTCTTGTCAGGTTTGACGATCTTTGCTTTGGACGATTGACGGAGCGCGGAAAGGGCCGCTCTTGGCAAGGAATATGGGGAGCGCGACTCGTTTTGGAAACCTTGCAGACAATTTACACTGGACAGCATCGTCTAATTATTTAGTACAACCGCAGCTTAAAAGAATAAACCTCCGCTACCCTCACATCTGGAGCGCCCTGGTAATATCCCTCGACCCGTACAGCACACCCACGATTTGCAAGGGTTTAGTTTTCGGCCGGTTCACAATCAGATAGGAACGCACAGGCCAGAAAAGCACCGGCTTATCCGTCAGGTCTTTGCGCATATGCTCTTTGCTCGGCGTCTTCACCAAGCTTTCACAAGCCATGATAATCTCGTACGGAATCCGATCGGCTAGGTCAGGGTCTGGAAAACGCGTTTATGTTTGCAGATCCCGACCGCTACATGACTTCGGGAGAGTGCAGACTTCATGGGGGTCGGCATTGACTGTTATGAGCCATTGTACATATAATTCATGCTATGAATACAATCCATTCTCAGCCTGAATTTCACTATCGTGAACGTTGGCTCACGCCCAGCTTGCAAGCGGCCGCCGCTGACCACAGGGTTGTTGTATTGACGGGCGCCCGCCAGGTGGGCAAGAGCACGCTATTGCTCAACGCCGAGCCAACATGTAACTGGCGCTATTACACATTCGATGATTTCGATGCGCTGCGACAGGCGGAGCGCGAGCCCGGCGCCTTATGGGCCGGCGCCGCGGAAATCGTCTTGGACGAGGTGCAAAAGGCGCCTCAGATTCTATCCGCGGTTAAACAGGCCGTGGATCGCCGCCGCCCCGCGGTGCGCTTCGTCTTATCGGGCTCCGCCAATCTGCTGCTCATGAGACAGGTGAGCGAAACGTTGGCTGGACGGGCGGTATACTTCACGCTCTTGCCCATGACCGTGGGTGAAAGCGAAGGCACCGCGGCGCCCAGCTTATTGGTTGATCTACTGGAAGGGCGGTTCCCACCAGAGCGCAAAATTCAGCCAAAAATCGCCGCCCCACTTTCGCTGTTATTGCGCGGCTTTATGCCCCCTTTGTTGGCACTGTCGCAGCCGGCGGCCTGGGAGCGTTGGTGGGAGGGCTACATTGCTACCTACCTGGAACGGGATCTGCGCCAAATGTCGCAGATTGACGCGCTGACCGACTTTAGGCGTCTCATGGAGTTCGCCGCCCTGCGCACGGGACAGATGGTGAATCAGACCGAAATGGCGCGCGATGCAAAACTGTCGCAGCCGACGGTGCATCGCTATCTGAATCTGCTCGAAGCGACGCATCTGATGCAGCGCGTCCCGGCGTTTGTAACGAGTCACTCGACGCGGCTGATCAAATCGCCAAAACTGCACTGGGCCGATCCTGCCCTGGCGATTTTTCTCTCCGGTTACCACGATGTGGAGAGTTTGTCGCGGGCGCGCGAATTGGGCGCGTATTTCGAGACGCTGATTTACCAACATTTGTTGGCCTTGAGCCAATTGCAGACGCCGCGTCCGCGCATCTTCTATTGGCGCACGCCGCGCGGCGTGGAAGTAGATTTTGTGGTCGAGCAGGGGCGGCGCGTGCTGGCCGTCGAGGTCAAGATGAGCACACAAGCGCGCTTCGCCGATGCCGACGGGTTAAACGCATTCTTGAGTGAGTATCGCCAAGCACAAGGTGGACTATTGATTTATATGGGGACGGAGGTTAAACGGTTGAGCGAGAAGATCCTCGCGGTGCCATGGGAGTGTTTAATTCATTGAGCGCAGAACCATGAGAACATCAAGACCGTGCGCCAGGAGGGCCCAGACCTACATATAATAGCCGGAGACCTGGAAATGGCCTTCGGTCCAGAGGGTGCGAAGCCCTCCGGGTAAGGTCTAGTCAACCACCCGTATCTTGAACTTGAGCCAACTCAAGGAAAGGAAAGGTTGCGAGGTGAAGCGATAGAAGCTGA
>JACOSC010000306.1 GCA_016179055.1 Acidobacteriota bacterium | reverse complement strand
CTGGGAACACCCCAAGCTATAGAGAATGTCTCCATTAGTCGTAGACATATATCGAGTGGTGGTCGGTACCGGGGCCGCCCATGCCGCCGCGGAGAGCAGCGCTCCCAGTATGAAAATAGATGTCGAGAAACAATAAACGCGCTGCCAAAAACCTCGCCGATTGCACATCATGCTCCTCCTATGAGTCTGTCGGAAACAACGATTCAAAACTAGTTATTTCTCTTGCGGTTAAGAACCTTTTAGACATTTCACAAAATATTTCTCATTTCCTACGACCCATCCAAATCTATCCCCGACACGCTCCTAGAGGCGAGACAAGGCCTGTTCCAGGTCGGTAATGATGTCCTCTACGTCTTCGATGCCTACGGAAATGCGCACCAGGCCGTCGGTGATTCCCAATCGTATTCGATCTTCACGCGGGACGGAAGCATGGGTCATGGTCGCTGGATGAGAGATCAGAGTCTCGACCCCGCCAAGGCTCTCGGCGAGGCTGCACAGGCGGACATGCTTGAGCAGCGTATTAGCCTTCTCTAAGCTTCCGAGCTCGAAAGCGATCATGCTGCCGAAGCCACTCATTTGCCGCTGCGCCAATTCATGCTGCGGATGGTCCGCCAGCCCCGGATAATAAATTTTCTGAACTTGGCGCTGGCCGCCAAGAAATCGGGCAATGGCTCTTCCATTCGCATCATGCTGGCGCATGCGAACCGCCAGCGTTTTGGTGCCGCGCAGAATGAGCCACGCGTCAAAAGGACTTAGGATGGCGCCGGCGGCGTTTTGGATAAAGGCGAGGCGTTCGCCCTCCTCGGGGTCCTTAACCACCACCATGCCGCCGATACTGTCGCTGTGCCCGTTGAGAAACTTGGTCGTGCTGTGAATGACGATATCGGCGCCCAGCTCGATGGGTCGTTGAAAGTACGGACTCATGAACGTATTGTCTACGACGAAGCGGAGGCGGTGTGCTTGGGCGATTCGAGAGATGGCGGCCAAATCGCTGATCGTCATCGTCGGATTGGTCGGCGTTTCAATAAATATCATGCGGGTGCTAGACTGTATGGCCGCCTCCACGAGATTAATATTTGAAGTATCGACAAAAGAAAATTCGAGACCAAAAGTGGCCAGGATTCGTACGAAAAGACGAAAAGTGCCGCCATAGAGATTGCTCGACGCCACAACATGATTGCCGGACTTCAGCAACGTTAGCGTGGCGTTGATCGCCGCCAGTCCGGAAGCAAAAGCAATGCCGCACACCCCGCGTTCCAGCGCGGCAATATTGGCTTCCAGCGCTGCACGCGTCGGGTTTTGCGTGCGCGCGTACTCGTAGCCTTTGTGCTTGCCGATTTCTGCTTGAACATAAGTGGACGTTTGATAGATTGGTGTAATGATGGCCCCGGTCGTCGGATCCGGCTGTTGGCCCGCATGAATAGCATCGGTTGCAAAACCCATCGTTCCTTCTCCCACTGGTTATAAAATTGGTAACTGCTCCGCCCACGGCGACGGTTCCGTATCGGCTGGGTAGCCTAATACGTGGGTGGTGGAACAATTACGCAATTTGAAATCTGGAATCGCGCGGAAACCCGTAGGGTTTCCAGCTATTAGCCGGTGGTTGAGCGCAGCGATACCACCGGAACGCACGCCATGAAAACCGGCGCACCCCAGCGGGGTGCCGGCACGAGCCGTCTGGCCCTTGCTTGCACCCCTTCAGGGTGCCTCCGTTTTTCGTTCGTTGACCGGTGGTATCGCTGCGCTCAACCACCGGCTCATAGCTGTCAAGCCTCCGGCTTGATCGAAGGCGTGACTAAGCAGTTACTAAAATTGTAACTAGTCAGGCATGCCTCTCAGCCCCGTAGGGGCGGCATGTTTATAGTAACTGGGATTCCAAAACAGTCAAGCTATTCAATGGCTTCGGGCTATAAACATGCCGCCCCTACGGGGATAAGGAGCGCCGGCTGGGTAGTTACATAAACTTTAACAAGGCTCACGGCTGTAGCCGCCCGGTGGAACACTGCCGCAGCTTCGCTACCGCCAGGCCAGGTGCAAGGCCTTTATTTCACTTTGACCAGCGCTTTGCCGGCGCCGGCGTTGCCCATGGCATCGATCGCTTTAATGGCAATGGTGTGCTCGCCCGGACTCAAGTTGTCGATGATCAGTTGATAGGCTTCGACCTTGGAGTCCGCAATCTCATCTTTGGGATACACGTTGCGCCACTCGGAACCGTCCACGGAAAACTCCGCAGACAGGATTTTGCTGGTAGCATCGCGTGCGATGAAATAAATTTCGGCCCGCTTGCCGGTCACCGTATGGGTTCCCAACTCGATGGCCGGAGGTGTATTGTCGATGATGAACGGTTTGCTGACCATTTCGCCGGTGAGCGCCTTGCCGTAGGCATTGGACTGAACGTCGCTGGCCACGATCTTTACATAATACACACCATCCGGCATGGTTGTGCTATCCATCGTGTAGAACTCGTCCGTGAGATCCTTCTCCAGCAACTTCCAAATATCGGAGCCCTCCGCCCGGAAGTAGGCTTGATATTGCAATTCGTCGTCATTGTCGTCTTCGGCTTTCCATGTAATCGAGCGCGCCCCGGGTTGCGGACGCTGTTGTGGAGGAGCTTTGAAACGCAGGCGACCGCTACCCGCCACAAGTCCAGTGAGGCTGCCGGGCGACGGGCCTCCGTAGGCGATTCCGGCGCTGCCCGAAACTCCCAGGTTAATCGTCGGAATTTTTTGTAACGCGACGCCGGACGCCATGATGCTGATGGAGGTCACGCGTGGCGGCATGTTTGCCGGCAAGTAGGCAATGCTCAACCGCTCCAGGGCATTGTCTTCGGAAACCAGCCGGGCACTGCCGCCGCTCTTGAACACAGCTTGCCATTGTATGTAACGGGCGCGCGGACTCTTAATGGCATCCCCTTCGGAAACTTTATAGGGGTCGCTCCATGCGCTCCAATGCTTATTCGGCTTACGGGTATTGCCTGTACGAGTGCGTATCTCGATGGCTTGTCCCGTGGGATTTTGAACTCTCCAACTTACCGCGCCCCATGAGGAAACGAAACGCGTGTCCATTACTTCGGACTCGTAAGAGCCTTCAGTGGACCGCTCAGCCTTCAACTGGAAAATCTTACCGAGATTGCTGGTCGCGATAAACAGCGCGCCGCCTTCGCCAATCATCGCCGTCACCTGTTCTTCGGATGACTCCACCAAAATGGTGACGCGCCGCGCCGGGCTGATTGACAGGATTCGCCCTTTTGTGCCGGTACCCGCCAGTATGTAACCGTCATCGCGCGCCAGCAGGCTGTACACGATATCTTCTTTCGAAGTTCGGAGCCGGGTTACAGTGCCGTCTTTGGCGATTTGAAAGAGCAGCGACTTGACGCCGGTCGTGTCGGCCGCGAGTTGCGATGACAGCGAGGTAATCTCGGATTTAGGCAGGGAGAGCGATGGAGTCGTATGCAGGTCTCCCAGTTCGTCGCCGTGGGGACCTTTGCCGGATTTGGTTCCCGGAGCCATTCCGCCTCTTACCGGCGTGGCAGCCTCAATAGCACTGCCGCTGGATTCGCTGAGGGCTACACCCAATATATTCCCAGTGCGATCGACGACCAGTGAGCGGATTTCGTTCATGCTGGAGTCATAAAGAACGAAAGTCTTCCCATCAGGCATGACTTGATAAACGTATCCGCTCGGCGAGCTGCCGGCGATCAGATTATCGGATAAGTCAAAGGTCATTGAAATGATGTGGGTCTCATCGCTCTCCAAAAATTTCTCGCCTTCACCTTTCTTCGAGACCTTGTAGATCACGCCTCGCCCGCCAGTGGCGACATAGAGATTCCCTGCGCGATCGAAGGTCATCGCCCATATATATTTTTCTTTCGGATCAAAAAACTCTTGGCCGATTCCGTCGGGCGCTACCTTATATACTTTACCGTCGGGCGAGCTACCGATGTAAAGATAGTTTGCGCTATCCACGGCGAGGGCAAATACGTCAAGCTCCTTGGTCTTGTAAAACAGCGAACCCTTGCGGTCCTTGTCGAGCTTGAAGACTTTGCCGTCATGGCCGCTGCCGGCATAGATATTTCCCAGGCGATCGGTGGCCAGCGCAAACAGGTAGGCTTGCTCAGCGTCGAAGACGGCCTGGTAGCGAGGCGCCGGCACGATCTTCCCGTCACTGGTAAGGGAAACACCGTTTAGTCGACCTTTGATTAACTCTTCTTGGTTGGCCTGTTCCCAAAACTGAGGTTGGCCGCCCATGAGGGCAGGCGCGGTGAGAAATGCCGCTAACCAGAACGCGCCGAGCCGACGCCATAAAGGTTGGTATGCCATAATTATGATCAGTCCAAATTCTCCGATTGATTGGTTTGAGGGGCTTGGACGAGTTTTCTGGGACGGGGGACAAAGACCGATAAGAATTCGACGGAATCATCCGATGACTGGATAATCCAGAGCGCTTAGCCCCCAGCATCCTTTACAGCTTTCCTTCCGCAAACTGTCCGACGGTTGATACTAAATCATATTTTGTGATGACGTCGAAATTCCCATCATCCAAATCTACAAGAACGGCAGGCGATTTACCCGGGATGTATCCCGTGATTTCTTCCAGGGTGGCTTCTTTGCTCAAGACCGGCAGAGGGCCCTTCATAAGCTCGCGCACAATGAAGCTATTGAGGTCTTTGCCGAGCAGCACGTTGGTGACCAAATCGTCTTCGTGCAATGTCCCAATCACTTGTCCGGATTCAATGACCGGAAGCTGAGAGATATCGCCGGACCGCATTTTCTTTAACGCGGACATCGCGGTTTCACCCGGCTCAGCAAAAATGAGGCGTTTGATCTTCTTGGCTTTTAGTATGTCGTAGCAGTTCAGACGGATTTCCGTTTCAATCAACTGATTCTCCCGCATCCATTCATCGTTGAAGATCTTGCCCAGATAGCGCATGCCGCCGTCCGGCAGCAAGCAGACTACCAAAGCGTTTTCGTCCAGGCTCTGCGCAACGTGCAGCGCGCCGTGGACCGCGCCGCCGGCCGAACCGCCCGCAAATATTCCCTCTTGACGGGCCAGCTTCCGTACCGTCACGAAGCATTCCTTGTCCGACACGCGCACCATGTCATCGATAAAAGTCCAATCCAACACTTTGGGAAAGAAATCCTCGCCGATCCCTTCGACTTTATATACATGCGCCTCCGGGATATGGCGCCGATGAAAATAATCGTAGAAAATGGAGCCCTGCGGGTCCACGCCAATGACCTTAATCTTGGGATTCTTTTCTTTCAAATATTTTCCCGTGCCCACAATAGTGCCGCAGGTGCCCATGCCGCAGACGAAGTGGGTGATTTTTCCGTCAGTATCGCGCCAAATTTCGGGACCGGTCGTCCCGTAGTGCGCCCGCCAATTGTCTGGATTGTCATACTGATTAGGCCAAAAAGAACCGGCGATCTCTTTATGAAGGTGACGCGCGACTTCCACATAGTGGCGAGGATCTTCCGGCGTGACCGCGGTGGGACAGACAATGACCTCGGCGCCCATGGCTTTCAAGGCGCTAATCTTTTCACGGGATTGTTTGTCGTTTAAAGTAAAAATGGCGCGGTAGTTCTTTACACACGATAATATGGCTAACCCCATGCCGGTATTGCCCGAGGTGCACTCGACTATCGTCCCCGACGGACCCAACTCGCCGCGTCCTTCGGCCCCTTGAACCATGGTAACGGCGATGCGGTCCTTAACGCTGCCGCCGGGGTTGAAATATTCCAGCTTAGCATAGACTTTGCATTTAACGCCCCGCGTAAGCTTGTTAAGTCTTACCAGCGGCGTATTGCCAATCGTATCCAGAATGCTTTCATAAAGCATACCTTCTCCTTATTAAGATAGATTCGCGCCCTTGCGGACCAATCCCCTTGACGAGCGGTAGGCCGCCCCTTGATTACGACTAATCGCGGGTATATTAAACCATACTGTACGATTTTTTGTACTGAAGACGATGAGGTAGCGAAATAAAGTGTACGTATTAGTCATAATTTTTATCCCGTGGCTGCGGTTCAATCGTCCCGACAGCGTCGGGACGGAAAGGATTTCCACAGCCTGACCTACCCTGCCTTGAAAGGCACGGCTAAAGTCATTATGCCGCTACGCGGCCGGTTTATCCAGCCTTCGATTTAGCTCAACAAGAGAGCGTGTTTTACGCGGCGGAGCCAATGAACAAGTTTTCTCCCGGGAATGCTGCTAAAATATTTGATGCTCTGACAGGCTCGGTGCCTCTCCCCAGTGTGTCGCGCCTTCGGCGTCCGCACGGTTCCGGCCAACCCGCCTGATGGACGGAAACTGGAAATCCCTCGACCGGTCATCGGGCTTAACCGGAAATAACTTCGACTTCAATTTGCTTTTGACCGCTAATAACGTAATCCGTCGGCTGTAATTCATACTCGGCGAGGCTGGTGAGGCTTAACGGCTGGACGCCTCCTGAGGCTTTCTTAGCATTGATGATGGATAAGACCGACGGCGGTAAACTTGGGAAACCCTCCCCCTTGATGATGGCTCCCCGCTCCCGACGAAATAGACGCACATAAAGACGATCGTTCTTCTTCAAATTATTAATCGCGCGTATGATCTGGTTCAAATTTTCCGGCACAATCTGTTGCGGCATTTCGCGCGCGTCCAGTTGGCTAAGCGTATCGCCATCGCAGATCAGAATAGAAAGCGGACCAGGCGTGAGCTTGTCGGGAATTTTGACGGCATAGGTTTCCGTGATGGCTTCCTGGTTAGCCTTCTTGAGATTGACGGCAATCATAATCTCGGCTCCGGGCCTGACCTTGGTTTTGTCATAAGTAACGTTGTTGAATAGGACGGTCCGCTCCTCCTCGATCGATGTAATAGCAAGGTCAATCCGTTCCACCTCGGTCGTTTCAAATCCGCTGGAGAGCAAATAGTGCAAAGGCGAAGCTACCGATAACGAGGCCATGAGAGCTGGATTTGATCCGCCGGAGAAAGTATCTTCCAGGGCAACTTCGGGGTGGCCTTTCACGGCGATTTTTCCCTTCAAGCGCAGAGTGGCCTTACCCGCTCCGCGTTCAGAGGATTGTATGGCGCTAAAAACAGAAAAGTTTAGCAGCAACGGCGACAAGAACGAGTCTCTGACGACTTCAAAATCATAAGACGATTCGGCGTTGCGGCTGGTGTGCAGCTTAAGATGAACCGGAATCATGCGGGCGGCGGCGTCCAGTTTGCCCAGTATGCCCGTGGCGCGATCTTGCTGAATGACTCCCAGCGGTTTCGTCGATACCGATATGCGCGAGGAGGCGAAAAGACTGGGTAAAATGGCGAGCACGCGGTCTTTGTTAAACGGCAATTGCGTAAAGCCGGCGCTCAGAAAAGGGTGGCCGAAGGCATAAATGCGTCGGCCGTCCACGTGGGTGACTGTGCCACTGGCATTAATGTTAAGATCGCCGCGCACTAATTGGACGCTCAGCGGTGAGCCGGGCTGCAGCGGGACACCGTCGTCTTCCAAATCGGGGGCGCTACCGCCGCCGAGAACCGGACGGAGCCCCAACGACTCGAAGTAAGGGGCGAACTGCTCTATGGCTCGTGTGCTAAATCCGGCCAAGGTGATGGGTGTGGCGATCGGCTGCAAGCCATGCCCCATCGAGCCCACTCTCTCCGGCCGACCGGCGACAGGCGCCGCATCGCTCGTGAGCGTGTTGGGTTCCGGCTTGGCGACGCCCGACCCATTGAACTCTCGCCAGTGCAGATGGCCCATCTGAATCTTTGGACCAGGCGCCATCCCAGGCTGTTCTTCAAATATGGAAATCATTTCTTCAATCGGGGTAATGCCGGCGATGGGCTCCTTGGAAAACGGCAGCGCAAAGGCTACGGCGCCGAGCAGCTTGCCATCGATGTAGACGGGGCTTCCACTCATGCCGTGATATACCCCGGTTCTTTCCAGCGGGCCGCCATAGAGACGCGCTAAAACGGCATTTTGTTTGGGGCCGATGTTCTGCAATACCCCAAGAACTTCAAAATTAAATTCTTCTATCTTATTTCCGTTAAAGACTGTTTTTCCAATCCCACGCATGCCGGGGCGCACTTGCTTCAGCGGAAAAAACGTGTCCGCCGCCGGCGCCGATACGCCGATCAACAGAACCAGAGCGGCGGTGAGAAGCAAGCATTTTTTTCTAGGTGGGAGTTTGCGTAAGGGTGTGGGGGGTGTTTGGGTCATGTGCATAGCTTAAAAACCATCCTGTACATTTATGGCCCCTCTATTGTACCGCGATTTTCGCTCAAAAGGGAGAAGAATTAGATTAGCCGGCAAACTATCGTCTTCAGGCCGCGGACTTTTATCTCTTAACATCGGACAAGATGAGATTGTGCTGAAACGGGTAAAATATTTGTAACCGTTCACGGGAATCAGGGGTCGGGCGATATTGGTTGGATTTCTTTTCCAACCCGTCCTCAATCCGTTAAACATCCACCCCACTACCCAATCTCTAAATCACAATAATTCCTAACAGTCATCGGCACCCCCGGGCCCTCAGCCTCTGATCTCTGACCCCCGATCCCCGTGAACAGTTTTAAATATTTTTTGAGGTAGCCTTCCACGTTTTATGCATGCGGGTATTTGACGGTTTTCCTGCGTCCTCAACTTTTTGTATTTTAACCTGGTTGGTTCCAACTCGTACGGGTTATGGTACTGTCTTTCCAAAGTAGCCATTTCTGGCTCTGGCGTCGTACGCCGGAATTCCAGCCGCTTGAGAAGTTACGATTTTTTCTAAAGTTCGGCAGGCGTTTTTCCGATAAGTCATGTGGAGCACCATGGCGTGCAGGTGGAGTTGTAATTATGATAAAGCTCACCAAGCTCAATCAGAAGGAATCGGTGGTCAATTCCGATCTTATCCAATACATTGAATCGACTCCCGATACGGTTATTACCCTTATAAATGGCGAAAAGCATGTGGTCCTCGAATCCGTAGACGACGTGATCGAAAAAATTATTGCCTATAAACGAAAAGTGCTAAGTGGTTTGGAAATACTGCATCAATGCTCTGATGTGGTCCCTTTCGTCCCTATCCTAGTCGAGAATAAATCGGAAACTAAGTAGGTAGTCATGCTTCGGAGTTTCGCCGGGAGAAGATAAGAAATGGATCTTGCAACCATCTTGGGGTTCATAATTGCTGCCGTGGGGATTTTGGGGGGGCAAGCGATCGAAGGCGGTTCGCTTATGCAGATCTTACAACCCACCGCGGCCATGATTGTGGGAGGCGGGACCATGGGCGCCGTCATGATTGCCTTCCCATTAAAAACCTTTATCGGATCGATCAAATCTATTAAGGACCTCTTCTTTGACAAGGCGCATAGCCCGGAAGAACTGGTTAAAGAGTTAGTATCCTTTGCCACCAAAGCGCGTAAAGAAGGTCTTGTTTCATTAGAGCCGGAAATCCCGAAAACGTCGGACGAGTTTTTGGGAGAGGCTTTGCGAATGGCCGTAGATGGCATCGATCCCAAGGAGATGCGACAGAGCTTGGAATTGCGCATCGAGCAAATGGAAGAGCACGCCGAGGATTCTCCGAAGGTTTTTGAAGCGGCCGGCGGCTTTGCCCCTACCATTGGAATTATCGGCGCCGTGCTGGGACTCATTCAAGTCATGCAACATCTCGACAATATAGAGGAGGTCGGAAAGGGCATTGCCGTGGCCTTCGTCGCCACTATCTACGGCGTCGGGCTGGCTAATATCGTTTTTCTTCCGGCTGCCAACAAGCTCAAGTTGAAAGCCAAGCATGGCATTAAGCGAAAATATGCCATGCTGGACGCGGTGGCCTCCATTGTCGAGGGCATGAACCCGCGTCTAATAGACGCCAAATTGCGATCGTACTTCGTCGGTGAAATTCCCAACTCGGCCGATAGTCCTTCGGCGGATCGTCGCGCCGCTTGAAGCGGCCGCGCTGACCAAACCATGTATGACATCCGGTGGGCTGCGTCGTCGTCGATCGGCGGATAGGGCCATCTAATCACTATAGGATCACTATGGCCAGAAAGAAGAAACATCCTGAGCACGTCAATCACGAGCGCTGGTTGGTGTCTTATGCCGATTTCATCACATTGCTATTTGCCTTCTTTGTCGTGATGTTTTCTGCCTCCCAAGTCGATCAAAGAAAAGTCGGAAAACTGGCGAGAGCCGTACAGACCGCTTTCCAGGAGCTAGGCGTTTTTGGGGCCATGGGGCACAGCCTTCCCATGGAAAACTCCGGCTCGCTGCCCGATAGCGTGCAGTTATTGGAACCTTTCCAACGCACGACCAAGTTGTCGGTGCTGGTGCCGGCCCCGGCGCCGGAAATCAGCTCTGGAGCAGAAGCCCTCGCCATCAAGCAAAAAATTGAGGAGAAAATGGCCGAGGATGCGGCGAACGAGGGCAGCCTTGACCAAGAGGTTGAGTGGCGCATAGACCATCGCGGTTTAATCATCAGTCTTGCCGAAACGGCTTTCTTTGACTCCGGCTCGGCGGTGGTACGTCCAGCTTCGACCGCGGTCTTAGACCGTGTGGCCTCCGCTCTCTTGGCTCTGCCCAATTACATACGCGTGGAGGGTCATACCGATAATCAGCCGATTAGCACCGGACAATTTCCGTCCAACTGGGAGCTCTCCACCGCGCGTGCCATGTTCATTTCCAACTACCTGATAGGAAAGTTTGGGTACCCACCGCACAAGTTGGCCATTGCCGGTTATGGGGAGTACCATCCCGTGGCCATCAATACGACCCTACAAGGGCGGGCGATGAATCGCCGTGTGGATATCGTGGTATTGAATGATCGTACGGCACAGCAAGAAGAGCCGCCCGGGCGCGCCGAATCACCGCCCGCCGAACGGTAACGGCTATATCTCAACCGCGCCGCCAATCTTGAATCGGAGGGGGGCTAGCGGTCCCAATGACGGCTGTAGTAGGGACCTTCATAGTCCCAACTGGAGCGGCGGGGCGGCTGCAACACTTTCATGAGCAATATGCCGACTACAAATCCGCCAATATGGGCCCACCAAGCGACTCCGGACATTTGTCGAGGATCCACAATCGCCGCGGTTCCATTGAAAAGCTGCGTTATAAACCATACGCCGATGACTATGACCGCCGGCAGCTCCAACGTCAGTAGAAAAATAAAGGGAACCAAAGTGAGAATGCGGCCCTGCGGAAAAGTGACTATATAGGCCCCGAGCACACCGGCCACCGCGCCACTCGCTCCCAGTGTGGGAGTTGGGGAATCAATATTGAACACCACGTGCACAATAGCCGCGCCGATCCCGGAGAGTAAATAAAAAAGGAGAAACCGACCATGACCGAGCCGGGATTCCACGCTCTTGCCAAAAACCCAAAGATATAACATATTGCCTAAAATGTGGGTCCAACCGCCATGGAGGAACATCGAGGTGACCATGCTAAGCATGGTCATCTGATCCGGTATGGCCAGTACGTCGTCCGAGCTGAAAAATCGGGCGGGGATTACGCCAAATAAATAAACAAGCCCTTGCAGTTCCCGCCGGTTTAAAGTGAGTTCGAAGAGGAAAGCCATCAGATTAAGGGCAATAATCAGGCAAACCCCGGCGGGGATTTTGCGCGGAGCGGTTAAATCCTTCAATGGAATCATAAAAACAAACCAGAATAAACACTATTACACGGCAAGATCGAGTAGCCTCGGCCAGTTTCCCAACCGAGGCCCTCTACAGATCCGTGCAAGGAGATTTCCACCCTACGTCTCATCCACAGATATACCGCGTGGCTGGGCACCCCTATCGGAACCACGACACGGACACGCAGAGGAGGAAAGTCCTTCCGTAGGTCTCGGAACCTTTTCCAATGGCGTCGCGTTCTCTGGCTCCTGAATTCTGACTTCTCGAGTCTTGGTAGCGTCTCGGACGCTTAATCGCCGCTGAGATTCAAACGTATCAAGACCGGGTTGGTCTCCTCGATCGGGCGCTCAGCCCGCCATCGTCTGTAAAACTGCAGACTGCCCACCAGTAAGCCAGCCATCAAAGTTGCCAAACACAAAAATGCCGTAAAAATTATAGAATTGACCACGGCGCCGAGAACAGGCACCGCGCTATAATTTGGATTCCATCGCCCGAGTAAGCGCCGTTTATCATAAACCCAGCGAACGGAGTCCGCGTAGGTGATCTCGCCAAGGAGCTTGTTGGCGGTGGCCGAATCGAAATCACCGGTCAATAAGGCGATGATTACGCCGGCCCGTTTCGTATGGATAGACCCGAAACGTTTTTGATCTTCGACTTGGGATTCTATAGCTTTATAGTAATGGATGGCCAACGGGTGACTCGGGTAGGCCAGCAGGACGATTTTTCCGGTTTGCCGGTCCACCGTATAATCCGCGATGATGGCTTCAGCCTCATCTTTAAATCCTAAGGCTTCTACTCCGGTCTTAAGGTCGATAAAACGCTGGAACCCAGCCTGTCCCAGCAGGTAGCGGACGGATTTGCTCTGCAGACCGTTTTCCGGGAGGTACGAGACAAGCGCCGGGACGGTACCGTGTTGTGGAATGCGCTGAGCGAACGTTTGCGCTACCTTGTGGCTAAGGGACTTTGTCGAGGAATTCGGGCCCTTGATGTGAAAACAATACCTTGATTGCCAGAATACAATTTCATCGGCGGCGCCGATGCTGCCGTCTCCGACATGGACGCTTTTCCCACCAGACATTTTTAGATAGGAATAGAGGCCGAAGGCCGCCTTGAAATCTTTCATGATATAGAGCGTTACCTCGAGCGGGCCTTGGGCGCCCTCGTAAAAGAACTTGGCGCCTTTTATAAAACCATACTCGCGCAAAATATCAGCTTGGTCCGGCCGCGCGAGGCCGATGTTCTCCGGGGTAAGGCTCTCTTCGGACAATAGGGTTACGGAGCCTGTAATCGGATCGTGGTTCAGACGGAAATCGCCGATATCCGGCGACGGGGACGCCGGCTCGGCCAGGGCCGGCGCCATGCCCATCAATACCACAAGACCCCACAGAGCGTGTTTCCAATACATAGGCTATTATGATAAAGGTAAAGAACTCTTCGTGCAATGGCTGACGGTCCGACGTCAACCATCCTCGTTTGATCTATAGGCACTGAAATAGCGGCCCAAAGGCGACGGGAGTTCTTGCGCTTGCTACGTTAATCTAGTCGCGATCCTGAACCCTTATTTCCGGATTACTCCTGGGGCCTTAAGAAGGAATCCGCTTTGATGAGTCCTGATAGCATGACCGATCTGGAGATCCCAACGGTGGGATAGGGATTAGGCCATGGGTACCCGTATAATGGTAGCTCGGCCAACGTGAAAGAATATTTTATCTGCCCGCTGAATCGTTACAATCCATCAATGAACTTCAGAGGAAACTCAAACCGTTCCGGCTAAGCGAGCTTATTCGGCTGAGCAACCCCGGTCTATCCGGTCAACTTTATCTTGAAGGGAAGCGGGAGTGACGACTTCCAGATAGTAACGCAGCATCCAGTACGGCAACACGTAATCAACACCGGCTTCTTCGGTGCGGCCATCGCCGCCACCGTCGAGTTGGAAAGGTGAGCGCTGCCAAAGAAAATCGGTAGTGGGTCGCTGCGGTATGGGCAACGGGTCGGCGGCGCGCCATTCCCGGCTGGAAGAATCTCGAACGCAACGCAAATCCTGAGCGCAGCGCGGACTGTTAACGACGAGTACGTTGCGCCGCGGGCGCTGCAGCCAGAGTCGCAGGAAATCTTTCGTGTCGGATACGAGGGGGCCGGCAATTTCTCCGGTCACACCGATCTCCATGGCATTGAAGTGGGCGTTTTGATGCTCGCGTAATCCGTCGCGCAAAAGTCTAAATGCGCTGAAATAACGATCATACCAAACCGGATTGGATTCGAGCCGCACCAGATGGAACAGCGCGATGTGATCCAGATTAAACTTGAAGTATGAGTTATGCCGATCCACGAGCTCGGTAACGATCGGCACGCTGACCAACGAGGACAGATTGCGGGCATTACGTTCATAGGTATCGGAAAAGCGTTCCGGCCAAACCAGCTTGCCAATCTGCAGTATGCTTAAAATTTGTTCCGGACGAATGACAAAGGTGGTTGAAATGCAGCGGTCTCGATAAGCCACATTCCAATTGTGCGATTCCAGGTAATCAATTATGGACGCCATATCCTGGCGGATCAGCGATCGGGTCGATTCATCCGGAAGAAGCTCATAGGCCACGGCCAAGCCAAACACGACACCCAGGTATTGGTCCCGACTGACGTTGTCCGTGTAGACGTAAGCCACCTCCTCAAAAGTATCCTGATAGCGGCAATCCGGGTTCGTGCATATCCCGGGCGGTATCAAACTGCTGCGTCGGCAGGAAACGCGATCGGCCCAAGGAGACTCCAGCGGAAGAGCGAAGCGAGCCAGCAATCCTGCTCCTCCCACATTGATGAGACGATGGATGCCGCCGAGAACGCGCCGCGCGTTATCCAAGGCTTCTGCATCGCCCGTGACGGCGAACCGATAGGATTCCGCCGCCAGGTAATGTCCGGTCCATATCGCGGAATCGCCGTAATGCGCGATGGGATTGGCCACCACTTCGCTCTCGGGCGATTCAAAGACTGGATCGGTGATCGTGTCAAACGGCAGATGACGGTCCTGAATCTTTTGTGATAGGTCGAGCGCCGGCTGCAAGTAGAACGGGTCGGACAGCTCTTCCGCAAAAGCGGCGAAACTAAGAATGCCGAAGACCATGAACAAAAATTCGATTATGGTTTTTTTCTGTAGGCGTGTGTTACGCATAGATTCCTCCGAGTGGCAGCAGAAGCGGTTCCCAGGAGCATTCCACGGTTTCAGCGAATGACGCTCTTATTTCGAGTCGTCGCCCCCTGGCCGGCGTTAGCGTCATGAGAGACCGCCGAGTAGTTACCCAGAGCAACAATATATTAGCTGGTTTAGTCTTGTCAACAAAAAAACACTGCAGAAGTTCGATCATAAGAAACACGCGGATACCAAAATCCAGCCGCCGAGTGGTCCTGGAGTTTGGACATTTCCGTATGTAAAGCCCCGACATGTCGGGGCGGCAGCATAAAGCCTGGGGTGAAGGCATAGCCGGAACCCCAGGAAATGCGTCAAACCATATCCCCAGCCCACGAAGTGGGCGACAGCCATTTGATGACTCCACTTCACAAGGCCTGCCGCCCCGACTTGTCGGGGCTGGTGATTGGTCCGTGTTCTCATACACTGGGGTTCCGCTGCGCTCCACCCCAGGCTTTATGCTTTCGCCCCGCAGAGCGGGGCTCTGCCGGCTTCGAAGACAAGCTAACTCTCCCGCCCTGCGGGACCACTAAAATGTCCAAACTCCAGGCACAGACGCCCCGCCAGTGCGGACAGGCAAGATGTCTGTTCCACTCTTGAAAACTTAACTTACCTCAGGTCGGCGGCTATTTAGAGTTGAAAACCCAGCAGGGGGATGATATATTCCACCATTGCGTTTCTTGATGGCCACTTAAGCGGAATAATCAAGGTTTGTCGTGATTTTTATGTAACAACCCTATTTTGAGGAGACAGTCCATGCGCAAACGAAGAGCTTCTTTTGCTCTATTCACTCTAAGCCTGATGTTTTTTTCACTGTGTACTACAAGCTCGGTTTACCCATCCGGCTTCAGCTTCTTTGAACACGGAGCGAAAGCGGCCGGTATGTCCGGTGCGTTTACCGCTCAGGCGGATGACCCCTCAGCCCTCTTTCATAATGCCGGCGGCCTCGCCTTTTTTGACGGGCGTAAAATCTCGCTGGGCACAAACCTGCTGGCCATACCGCATTCCACGTATCGGGGGTTGGACGCGTTTGCCGGCGCCAGCGGTGAACAAGTAAAACAGGTGTTTATCCCATCACACTTTTATTATATCCAACCGATCAACGACGCCTGGAAATTTGGATTCGGGTTCAACAGCCCGTTTGGTCTAGCCTCCAAATGGAAGGATCCGGACAAGTGGCCGGGGCGGTTTATCAGCACCAAGGCTAACTTGGTTTCTTTTGATCTCAATCCCAGCCTCGGTTACCAAGTAAATTCCAAGTTCGGTATCGGTGGCGGCGCCATCTTCCGTTTCTCGAAAGTTGAATTGCTGCGCCGCCAGCAATTACGCTCGCCGCTTCCACCTAATCCGCTCTTGGAGGTGGCCGATGTCCGCTTGAAGAGCAATACCGAAGCGGGGTTTGGCTGGAACGTGGGTCTGCTTCATAAGGCGACCGATAAATTCTCCTGGGGCGCTTCATACCGCAGCCGTATGAAAGTTGACTACTCAGGCAAAGGTCGATTTAGTCAGATCCTAACCGGCGTCGCCCCCTTCGATGCGGCGGTTGCCCGTTCGCTGCCCTTCAATCAAGATATACCCATTGAAACCGCTATACGATTTCCTGATACGGGAAGCCTGGGCCTGGCTTACGCGTTTTCAGAAAAGCTTCTTGTTGAAACCGATGTTAATTGGACCGGCTGGCGCCGTTTCGGGAAGGTCGATATCAATTTTCCGCAGAACCGTACTCTAAACGCCACCATTCCCGAGAACTGGAAAAGCGTTTTTAATTACCGAACCGGTGTGCGCTGGACGCAGAACCCGACGTCGGAATGGCGGTTTGGATATTTCTTCGATACCACGCCGCAACCGGTGGCGAGTCTTAATCCGCTCCTGCCGGACGCCAACCGCAATGGCTTTAGCGCGGGGTACGGTCACCGTGGCAAACGAGCCGGCACGGATTTCTATGCGATGATAGTTCCCTTCAATAGCCGTACTACACGGGTCAACCGCGAAGGATTCAACGGGACCTATGAGACTACTGTGCTCGTCTTCGGCGCCACGCTCAACTGGTAAGCCCGCCGAACGAAAGGCGGACGATGGCGGATCGTTGATTTCGCATGGCGGAGTCTTTTGATTGCGGATTGGGGATTACGGAGTGTGCGGCGCGCTTAGGCCGGTTGGTGAGCTTGTTCCAATCGCCGAAGTTGTAGAGAGACCGGCAAGCGCGCCCCCCGCCGCCCAAGTCCGATGGCTGATAAACCGCGGTGCAGAAAGAGAACGTGAAAAAATCACTGCTTGAGCCCGCCAGTCCACGACTCTTGAAGGATTGTCTCCCCTAGCCAAACAGCCTTAATGCTACTTTCCAACCCGCGTTCATCGCTTCTCATTCGTGGCTATTTCTTCTGTAACCGTTCAGCAGGTCTGCACGGATACACGACCGGGTAAGCACCGTAGGACGCACCGACCAGACCTACTATTACGAACCACCACTGAGGCGAGTGCCAACTCTACGTTGGTCCCATTATGACCGATTCAATCGGTCATTATGACCGAATGACTTGTCTGCGGCGTCGCTCAATCTCCCCAAGTTATTGGAAAATATAGAAACTGTTAGTTTGGAGCAAGTCTTGCTGTATGGCTTGGCCATGAGGAATTCGGAGAACTCAGGAGGATTCTATGAGACAGACCATACGATTTCTTTCACTAGCGATGATCCTGCTGCTCTTCACTTCCGTTTGTTGGGGAGATCGAGGCAAGATGGATCAACACTTGCGTGAGAGGGCGGAAGTCGGTGACCGCTTGGAAACCGTTTCTGTCATTGTGCAAACCGACGCAAGTCCTGATAGGGATCATCAGGCCGCAATTGTGTCTGTTGGTGGAACCATCAAACACAGCTTCTCGGCTATTCATGGTTTGGCTATCGACGTGCCGGTCAAAGCCCTAGACGCTTTGTCCAGGCAGCCACGGATCAGCCGCCTGTCTCACGACAGTATAGTACGCGCGCATAATTGGGTAACCGGCGCCGCCATTGGCGCCAATTTGATTCCTGACGCATACGGTGTCGATGGCACAGGAATAGGAGTAGCCGTGCTTGATACGGGTATTTCCCATAAGGCTGAAGACCTACTCTATGATAAGAGCAAAGAGAAGCGCACTATCGGCTGGGTGGATTTCGTAAACGCGAAGGATTCACCTTATGATGATAGTGGGCATGGGTCCCATGTCGCCGGCATTATCGGCGGAAGCGGCTACATGACCCATGAAAGCTCTTTCGATTATTCGGGGGTGGCCCCGGGTATCAACTTGATTGGTGTTAAAGTACTCGATCAGAGCGGGTACGGTACGGTAAGCACCGTCATCCAAGGCATTCAATGGTGTATCGCCAACAAGTCTCGCTACAATATTCGTGTAATTAACCTGTCGTTGGGGCACCCGGTAAGCGAAAGCTACTTGACTGACCCGCTCACACAAGCCTGTGAAGCGGCCGTCAAGGCCGGAATAGTAGTGGTTACGGCCGCCGGCAATTACGGAAAGGATCCACAAGGAAAAGTGGTCTACGGCGGAATTACCAGCCCCGGCAACGACCCCATGGTGATTACGGTTGGCGCCGTAAAAACCAATGGCACGCCGCAAAGATCTGACGATACGGTAGCCGGCTACAGCTCTCGAGGCCCCACCTATATCGATAATCTGGCCAAGCCGGACGTGGTGGCGCCGGGCAACAGAATCATCTCCGTTTCCTCACCCAAGGGCACTCTTTACGATGCCTATCCAAAAAACCGCATTACAAGTTTTGGTGTTCATGATGGCGACGATTGGTATTTCATGTTGAGCGGCGCCAGCATGGCAGCGCCAGTGGTATCCGGCACAGCAGCGCTAGTTTTAGCACAAAATCCAAGCCTCACGCCGAACGCCGTCAAGGCGATCATTATGTACACGGCCCAGAACATGGGGCTCGACTGGATGACACAGGGGTCCGGATATTTGAATGCCTACGGAGCATTGAACCTGGCGGCCAACATTTCGCAAACTTCGACCAGTGTAAACGACTACTGGCTTATAAACAACGGGGCCGGATTGCAAACTACCAACGGCATCAATGGCGAAAACGTCATTTGGGGCACTAACGTGATATGGGGCACCAATGTGATATGGGGCACCAGCCTGCACTACAACCAATCGGCATGGGCGGCGAACGTGATATGGGGCACCAATGTGATATGGGGTACCAACGTGATCTGGGGTACCAACGTGATTTGGGGAACCAACGTAATTTGGGGAACCAACGTGATCTGGGGTACCGCCATGTGGGCACAGAGTTCCGCACCATCGATGGACACTTTGATTGATGGTGAGTAGCAGGCAGCGACCACTGCCTCTACGGCAGTGGTCGTTTCCACTCTCCATGGGAGTTGTGACGTATCCGTAGCAAGAAGGGCAAACTCAGTTTTTCTTCCTTTAAGCGGCTGGAAGCCTCTTCTACTTTATTCCCGGAAGGTGGAAGCGTCATCCTGCCGCTTATCTGGCTTTTCAGGACAGGCTATGGAAGCGGCGGAAACAATGCTTTTTTTATTTTCTCAATAAGTTATTATGGCGCGCCCGGAGGGATTTGAACCCCCGGCCTGCGGATTCGAAGTCCGACGCTCTATCCAACTGAGCTACGGGCGCGCAATCAATTAATTAGTTTTATTTAAAGATATTTACATCATCGTCGTTCTGCGATCTAAAATATGCCGCATTGCCGTCTGTCACCGATTTGTGACCATTCAAGGCCGCAATCGCAAATTTCTTGGCATCCATATTTGGTATGAGCAAATCGCGATGTTGTTCGAATATCCGTGTGCCCTAGCAGTTCTTTTATAGTCACCAAATCCTCTCATTTGACTCTCTATCGGCTCACCAACGTATGGCTGCGATCATGAAACCGGAACTTCTTTATTCGTGCTCCCTGACACGCCGTCTTAAACGCACTCTTTACTGAGCCAAGCAGGCTCCCGGTAACTTTATCATAAAAAACGTAGTCGCGGCTAGGGGTCTTTTGAAGCTCTTTTAAGTTCGAGTACGATAAGATAAAATGGAATTTTCGCTTATTTTACTCATTTAGAAGCCAGACTGAATAACGGCTTCAAGCAGGCTAACTCAATTCTGGCCACACACAGCTTCACTCGACGACGACCTCCCACAGCCGGTCAAGAAGTTTGAGAGGGAACCAATCGCCGATGGTGTGCCCGCGAAATTGGGCTTTGACGACGAGTATTCGCTCCCTTACTTCGTCCAATACACGGAAGCCGAAGAAAGCTGGATCAAGCGTTGGCCGCCGTTTTCCTTGGTTAATCATGGTTAGGTAGGACGAAGTGCTGTAGGCGGCGCTTCCTCATTTCTTAAGAGTCGGTCTGAAAAGCTCAACCTAAAGTCGGTTTCAAACTTTAGCAATTGATGCTAGGAACAGGGAAAAAGATTTACCACGGTTCAGCACCCACGCATTAAAGCCCAACCACAATTAAAAAGATTTTTTGTCCAAAGACGAGCGCGCGTACCCTCTATATTTCTACGGCGACGGCTACGCGTGCCTGATAAAGGTAAGCCTAAGCTGAAGCCCCTTGGCTAACGTGACCTAAACGGAGAACTGTCTACTCCGAAAAGCCCGAGGAGTTGTTCATACCCCTTTTGGCGCCACGACGAATGAAAAACAGAACCGCCTGTGGTAGCGGGCGGGTGGCCGAGGTGGGTAATCCGCGGCGCACCCGGTCGATACCGTAACCGGTACTGTTGTGCCGAGGTTATTTTCAATGGGGATTCCAGGATGCAACTACACTTTCCGCGGGGACTGGAAAGTGTAGCCACGGCCTAGCGTGCCGACTTTGTATGAGACAAACGATCAGGGATAAGCTCTGGGGCCCAGTAGAAACAACACAGCCGCCATACTCGCCATGGGTGGTGTACTCATCGCGTGCTAGAAGGGGTTGTTTATAAAATACCCAATTTAATGGGGCTGGGGTACCATCGAACCTCGTTAATCAATGACAGTTAGAAAAGATCGGGAGGGAGGGAATTCCAGCTTGGCTCAGGTTAGAGCGTTTCTGTTTACCCAGGTGCTGGTCCTTGGGCAAGTCTCCCGGAAAGGCGCATATCGCCAATTTTTTATCGCCCGCCGTTCGGTTTTTTAGAACTTAGTTGTCGCCTCGGCAGAAGGGAAAATTCGGCGGTTGAGTTGAACATTCCCAGGCTAAAGTCTCCTGAGCTATCCCCAAACGTTCGACGCCTGGTAAAGTGCATGAGCTTGGAAGTATCGGTATGCACAGTTACATTAGGTATTGGATACATGCAGCCACTTCAAACCCTAAATGCTAGACTCCTCTTCCCGGCGCTGTGGGCGTTGTGTCTGGCGATCGCGTGCAGCGGTACAGGCGCGGCGGCGGCTCTTCCTCCGCAAAATGCCTTCGGCTTTCCGGTCGTTACCCCGGTTCTTTCCGATTTTGATTTTGATGGCGACGGCCAGCCGGACCGGACTATCATCCGACTCGAAGGCCATACCTATTGGGTTGAAATTCGACTGAGCACGCGGCCGGAAAGAACCACCTTTAGCTTAACCCGTCAGGAGGCGGGCTTCGGTCTTTTCGTGTGCGATATCGACCAAGACAACGACAAGGACTTTGTCGCTATTCCCCGCACCTTCTCGTTCGAGCCCCCGGCGGTCTGGTTAAATGACGGCTGCGGCCGTTTTGCCAGAGTTGCCTGCCGGCGCTGCGCTGATCTCATCAAGATGGTCGCCCCTATCACTTGCCAGCCCGACGGCGGCCGGAACCCACGAGGCATCATTCTCCCGAACAAACCACGGCCTTTTAATCGAGTTATTTCGAATCCGCTGTTTGCGGAATCAGCCGCAGAAGATTTCATCCCTGCCGAGTGGCCAGGTCCTTCCTTGCCACTCCTAAGATCTATGCTGATAGCGAGAAGCCCTCCGCGTAGCGCAGCTCCCCCCATGATCATTCGTCAAACCTTTTGTAATGAATGCTGAAATTTCAAACTCCTAAAGGAGGAGATATGTTTATGAGCAAAGAAATAACAACACCGTGTCGAACTACTAAGTTCCTCGCGTTCTTCAGTTTCTTGTTTCTTTTCTGTTTGCCCGCCCTGACATTCGGGCAGGCCGCGGTAGGTACAGACAAATCAGATTACACTCCAGGTGAGACGCTTTTCATCTCAGGCACCGGCTGGATGCCTGGAGAGACGGTCAAAATAGATATCACCTGTACTCATGTACCGGGAACAACTCTTTATGCGACGGCGGATGCCATTGGTAATTTCGCCGGCGTTCCGTATGCTATCACAGAAGCTCACCTTAATGAGATATGCACTGTGACAGCAACGGGTCAGAGCTCTGCTCAAACGGCACAAGCGTCCTTTACGGACGGCATCGCCGTGGGTTCACTGTGCAACACAACCTCGGCATGTACGGGCGTCACCCCGCTAACCCCACTCAACAATAGCAAATACAAGCTGGTAGTTGGGACAACGGTCACAAGCAAGATCATTAACGCTACAGACGCCTCTACGACGACATCGAGTCCGTGCAGCTCCGCTAGCCCCGGCGTCAAAGTTATCATTAAGAGCACGGATCTGGGTAATACCGAAGTCTGCGGTAGCCTATCCGGGAGCACTATCACGTTCACGTTCACGGCCCCTTCGAACGGCTGCAAGACGACCATTGTTGCCTACAACTCCAATAGTAACAACTCCAACAGTACGGTCGTCAAAGCCGCCAACGGCGGCTCAGGCGCCGGCACCGAAGCGGCTGGTTACGCATACGTAAATGCGTCCACTGATACCGCAGCGATCTCCACCTGTGCGGCGTGCGTCGCGCCCACGGTGACAACCAATCCGGCGAATCAAACGGTGTGCGCGCCCGCGGCGGCCACCTTTACGGCAGCGGCCAGTGGGACAGCCCCATCGGTACAGTGGCAAGTCAAAGTCCCCGGTGGCAGCTTCACCGACATTGCCGGGGCGACGAGCACGACTCTCACCGTCGCACCGACTAGCCTATCCCTGAGCGGGAACCAGTATCGTGCCAAATTCACTAACACGTGCGGCATGGCGACTTCCGCCGCAGCGACCTTGACGGTCAACACCCCGCCCAGCATCACCGCCCAGCCGGTCAGTGTGTCGCAAGTGTGCATTGGCTCGTCGGTGTCGTTTTCCGTGACGGCCACTGGCACAGCGCCGATATCCTATCAGTGGGAGAAGAACGGCGTCAACATTGCTGGCGCAACCGGCAGCAGCTTTACCATTCCGTCTGTTGCCGCGGGCGATGTCGGCACTTACAGTGTTATCGTCTCCAACGTGTGCGGTTCTGTCCTATCCAGCGGTGCGAACTTGAGTATCGACAGCATACCGCCGGTGATCACCCAACCCGCCAACATCACTAAGTGCAACGACCCCGGACTCTGCTCGGCCGTGGTAGCCATTACCGCGCCGGCCGTAACCGATAACTGCGCGGTAGCCAGTCTGGTTGGCACCCGTAGCGACAGTCTTGCTCTGACGGCACCATTCCCGAAGGGCTCCACGACGATCACCTGGGTTGCAACGGACACAGCGGGCAACACATCCACGGCGACGCAAACCGTGACGGTCAACGACTGCGAAAAGCCGGTGATCGCCCAACCCGCCAACATCACCAAGTGCAACGACCCCGGACTCTGCTCGGCCGTGATAGCCATTACCGCGCCGGCCGTAACCGATAACTGCGATACGGGCCTGGTAGCCACTGGCACCCGTAGCGACAGTCTGGCTCTAACGGCGGCATTTCCGAAGGGTACCACGACGATCACATGGAATGCCACCGACAGTTCGGGGAACACGGCGATACCGAAGACACAAACCGTGACAGTCAACGACTGCGAGCCCCCGAAGTTCACCAACTGCTCAGGGGCACTGAAGATCTGCGTACCGCCCGGTACTACCTCGATACCATCAACCGACCCGACCATTAAGGCGTGGCTGGATAGCTTTAGTAGCTGCGCCTCAGACAATTGCCCAGGTGTCGTGGTCACGAACAATGCGCCGGCCAGTATTCCGGTGCAGTGCGCGGCGACCGTAGTCACCTTTACCGCTACGGATACCTCGGGTAACACGGCCACCCTCATGGCCAACATCAATGCCACCCCGCAGCCAGTGGTGACGATCAGCCCGGCTAACGGCGGCTTCCTGCAAGGCAACTCGACTTCCTTTACGGCGAGTGTGTCGGGCGGATGCGGCACGTTAAGTTATAGTTGGAGCATCACTGGACCAGCGGCTGTTTCGTTTACCAATGGCAGCGCCACCACCGTCCTTGCCAGTGGGTTCCCGGCCGCGGGCGCCTACACGGTGTCTGTCACCGTGACAGATAGCAAAGGCTGCACGGGCAGCAACAGCACCAGCGCTACCGTGGTCAACGTGGCGGCCAACGGGTTCATGCGGGACACCAACTGCAACGACATACCTAATGGCTTTGACGTGGTCTTCTCGCCCGATGGCACCACTGGAACATATAAGATCCCAGCGACCAATCCGGGCGGTTTCATGTACAACCTCAAACTCACCAACAATACCGGTGCTGCCACCACCTTTAGCGCGACGATTACAATCCCGAACTCTGCCAGCCTGGGAGGGAGGGCCTTCGCGCTATGGGGCGCCGTGCCCGTGCATGTGTATATCAACGGTCCTTGCCCTCAAGACGGAACGTCCACAGACATCACGTCAAGCGCAACGATCGTGGTTAACACCGCAACGGGTACCCTCTCGCAGCCGTTAGGTGGACCGTCGACCCTGGCTAACAGCGTTACGGTGTCGGGGATACCGGCCGCCATCGGCCAAACGGTGGATATCCAAATTCATATGCGGTCTCGACTCATCGGGACTACGGGCTACCCCGCGACGGCGCAAACCACCTTCTTCGAGAGCTACGACTTCAGTGCCTCGCTGACGGTGGGTACGCTTAGCATTAATGAGCCCATCCTCACCTCTTTTGTGGGATCTGGTAAGAAAGTGACGGGTGTCGGTGGCAACTTGACCGATATCAACAGCGTCGCCAAGTCTGGAGTAACCGTTTCGCTGTACTCCGGTTCATGGTGCAGTGGTACGGCGCTCTCGACGGCAACCTCCGACACTACCGGGTTCTATAAGTTCTTAGCGCTGGCTCCGGGAAGTTACTCGGTAGGCATTAGTGCAACGGCGCCCACGACCTGCAAGAACGCCACCGTTGTGCTAGATGTCTATACGGAGGTGGACTTCGCCGACTTACAATAACTCAAACCTAACCCCCTCTGGCAACGGCGTTGGTCCTGACCCGGGACCAACGCCGGCTGCCATATACCACGAGGCGATGCCGGTTCCGACAAGGAACCGGCGCCGCCTTTTTCGCTTTCCTGAATAGGCGCCAAGCGGCGCTATAAATGTTGTAACGGGCGTGATCTCAGTACGATGTAAGCCCCGTAGGGACGTTGGACGTTTGGACGGTCTTGTGAATCGCCAGTGCGCGAAGCTCCGAAGGAGCGAAATAGGATAGCCAGGGGCAGAGCGCGCAGCGCGTCGCCCCTGGAAAGGGAATCGCCCCATGTGCCTAAGCCCTGTAAGGGCGCAATAGAGGAGACGAATGCAATGTCGGCCTTATCCCGCCCCTTCAGGGCTTCTATGCAAATTTTTTAACCTCCCAGGGGCGACGCTGCGCGCTCTGCCCCTGGCTATCTTATGACGCTCCTGCGGAGCTGCGAGTACGAGTGCCCGGCTAAGGTGGTAAGTTTGCCCGAAACGATATATCTGAAATCGCCCGGGAAGTATTTAGTGTCCAAACTCCAGAGCCCCGTAGGGGCGCCATGTGGACCAGATGGACAACCACATGCCCCGTCTCAGAAACTTCCGCAGTTTCTCTTTGGCATCGGCATGTCGTTAGGACAAGCTGGGGGACTTCTACGGAGCTTACATCGTACCGAAATCACACCCGTTGTAACTGTTCACGGGGGTCGGGGATCGGGCAATATTGCTTGGATTTATTTTCCAAAGACCTCCGCAAGCCGTTAAGCATCCGCCCCACCTAATCTCTAAATCACGATAATTCCTAACAGTCATCGGTACCACCGGGACCTTGGCTCCTGATCCCTGACCCCCGATCCCTGTGAACAGTTACTAAATGTTTTGCGCGTCTTTGTCCAAAATGGTCGCGCGTTCTGCTCTATATGATTGGAGTGGAAGGTGACTTGCTCTTGACCCTTCGGCAAGGTGAGTTATTCGATTAATGTCCATGCAAAAGGAGATCAGCTAAGATGAGACATCTGATGGGTAAGGTCAAGCGAATCCTGAGTGCGATTTTTATTGTCCTACTTTACTTCGTTATATCCACGAGCGGTTGGCGGGCCAATTCTGAAGATCACGCTTTGGCCGCCGATTTCACAGCTAAGCGCGCCGGCGGAGGAGAGATCGAGCTTAGCTTGCGAGAGGCGCTTCCCATGAACCTCGATACGCCCTATCCGGGAGTCTCCGGACGACTCCGACTGAATCTCACCGACCTGCTCGTCGTCGAAGGCCAAACCATTCAGCTTTTGCAGAAGCAGGACGGGGAGTGGAAAGCACGCGCCCGTTTCGACAACGGCAGCGAGGTTATGGCGATTCAGGAAGGCGCCCTTCAGTATCAAATCCTGGTTCTGGATCGCACGCACCTCAAGGTCGTCGATCTCCTTTCCACGGACCCGCCGGAAGTCTTGGGCCGTTTTAAGATGGACAATAGCCGGCTGGCGAGCGCCGGGCATTATATTGAACGGTTTGGCAGCTATGCCTATGTCGTGGATAGCCAAAGGGACGGATTCCGAGTACTCGATATTAAAGTTCCCGCGGCCATCGAGCTTATTGCTCAATTCTCCGGCGCCTTCGGCGCGCTCCTGGATATTCGTATCCGCCATAATACCGTTTACCTGCTTACTCCTTATGAACTCGTGGGAATTGGGGTCGGTGATTTCCTCGACCCGAAACCCACCTTGGCGGGGAAATTCCGCGCTTCGGGAGCGGCCAAGGGCATGGCGATGAATATCACCCATGCGTTTTTGTCGGACGGTTCCACGCTCAAAGTGGTGAACATCGATCCCGACAGCCCCAACTTTCTGATGAGCGCCAACAGCTATGACCTGCCTTTTATTATTGAGCAGGTCCTGGTGCAGGATGACAAGGCGTACGCTTTAGATGGAAGCGGCGCGTTGGAGCCGGTGGAGGCGCCTGCTTCGGATCGCCATTAATCATAACGGGCTTTGGGCCATACTTAAGGAGGGAATTCCAATGAAATCCGCAATGCATACAGGGTTGAAAAAGTACACGGGCGTCTACAAGTCCGTCGCGCTCCTTCTCGTAGGTTTGTATATCATATTCGGCAGTGTTTATATGTACGTGCGGGCGCAAGCGCCGCCGACTCCCATACGCACCACCAACGACGCGAATCCGAGCGCCCTCGACTTGATCCCCAACTTCAATTGGACGAAGGGAAACGTTACCGGTTACAATGACACGGAAATTATCGCCTCCCGCCTCGAGTTATCTAATAACACGACGGTCAGCAACCAACCTTTCTTTTTCGATCTGACTTTTGATCATTCCAAGAACGCGCTTGGGATATTAAGGTTGGAAACTACGGGTATTTCTACCACGGCGCCGATCACGACGAATGTTAATACGACGAATCCATTCTTATCGGACCGTGACGGACTGGATAATGATGGCAATGGCGCCATCGATAACCCGGGCGAGGCGCCGCTTCCTACCTCGGCGGGCCGCCCAGCCGCTAAAGCCCGATTCATACCAACTACCTTTGGCAGCCGGATTTTCGACGACATTGCCGGCGCGCCTAACCTGACCACCGCGGGCGTCAAGACCCAGACCTATAATCTTTTGAATCGTCCCGGCCAGGTGGTGGTAACCTTCCGGGGTCCGTTCGCCAGCGACCAGCTCAACATCAGCAAGATTCCGACAAATTTCAATCCCACTACTCGCATGGGTCCCCTCCCTCGATGAGCAGAATCGTGCGACAGCGGTTGGCTACTATCGCGTCGAGTACACACTGGCGCAGCCGGCGGATAAGTTCCTAGTGCAGTTCGGCACACGGCTCAGTCAGGAAGCTTCATTATTTAACGGCGCGACTTTGAGCTGGGGGATCGCCGGCTCGACGCAAAACGTCCCTATCCCAACCAACAAGATCCTGCAGCCGGACTTGGCGATCACCAAAGCGGTGAGTCAAACAACGGCTCTGGCCGGCGATACGTTGACTTACACGATCAACGTTCAGAATTTGATTACTGGCGTACAGGGCGGCGGCGATGCCATCAACACCCGCATCGAAGACACGTTGCCGACGGATGTGACGTTTGTCCCCGGAAGTGTCCGATTGGTTTCCACCATCGCGGGACTACCGCCGCAAATCAGCCGCGTGGATACCACTTCGCAGCCGGGCAAGGTTATCATATTCCTGGGAAATATCGATGCCGATGGCGACGGATTCGTGAACGACATAAAATCGGGCAGCAACTTCAACATTGCCCTCGACGTAAAAGTCAATGCCGACCTCAGCGCTTGCAAGTCGATCACGAACGGCATTGTTATTATCATTGACAACACCGACGTAAACTTTGCCAACAATCAAACGTTCAGTCCGCCCAGCACCATCTGCCCGCTGGCGGATGTGGCCATTGCCAAAGTGTGTCCGGCGGATGTCGTGTCCGGAACGGATATCACCTACACGTTGAACTACAATAATAATGGCCCCTCGCCCGCCCAGGCGGTTTCAATCGTTGACACGCTGCCGGCCGGAGTGACCTTTGTCAGCGCCAGCGCCGGGGGCACCTTCGATGCCACGACGGGAAAGGTGACCTTTGCCATCGGCACACTGGCATCGGGCGCAACGGGCAGCGCGACGATCACCGTTCATGTGACGGCCACTAGTGGAACCTTGACAAATTCCGCCGCGATTTCTACTTCCACGCAGGACAGCAACCCGGCCAACAACACCAGCTCTTGCACCAGCACGGTCGGCGTGGCCGATGTAGCCGTCACTAAGGTATGCCCAGCGACGGCGCTCACCGGCAGCACGATCGCCTATACCCTCAATTACAGCAACCAGGGTACCGCCGCCGCCCAGAATGTCACTCTCGTCGATACCCTGCCCGCGGGGGTAACTTTCGTCAGCGCAACGGCGCCGGCCGGTGTGACCTTCACGCAAGCCCCCGGTTCGGTGACTTTCACCATCGGCACGCTGGCGGCCGGAGCGAACGGAACGGCCACAGTCTCGGTCATGGTTAATGTCACCGGCGGTGATCTGCTCAACACGGCCAAGATTTCTACCACGACCGCGGAAACGGTGACCTCGAATAACACCAGTACGTGCACGACCTCCGTGACCGCCGCCGACGTGACCATCACCAAGAGCGCGCCGGCGACGGTGATTTCCGGCAACGACCTGACCTACACACTCAATTACAAGAATCAAGGGAACGCCGCCGCCGAGAACGTTAAGATCGTCGATACGCTGCCGGCGGGAGTTACCTTTAAGAGCGCCACGGCGCAGGCGGGTGTTACCTTCACGCAAGCCGCGGGAGTGGTGACCTTCACCGTCGGCACACTGGCGGCGGGCGCCACGGGCACGGCCACCATCACGGTTACCGTGAACACGACGACCACCGGCGGTACGTTGATCAACAATGTGGAAATCTCCACGACGACGCCGGAGTCTAATCCCAACAACAACAAAGCACAAGCCAGCACCGACGTGCTCTCTGCCGACGTGACCATTACTAAGAGCGCGCCGTTGACCGTGATCTCCGGCAACGACCTGACCTACACCCTTAATTACAAGAATCAAGGGACCGCTCCGGCGGAGAACGTCAAGATCGTCGACACACTCCCCCCCGTTGTGACCTTCAAGGGCGCCACGGCCCCGGCAGGCGTCACCTTCACACAAGCCGCGGGCGTCGTGACCTTCACGGTGGGGACGCTGGCCGCAGGGGCTACCGGGGCCGCCACCGTCACGGTCACCGTCAACACCACGACGACTGGCGGTACGTTGATTAACAACGTGGAAATCTCCACGACAACACCGGAGTCCAACGCCAACAACAACAAGGCTCAGGCTAGTACAGACGTGCTCTCCGCCGATGTGACCATCACCAAGAACGCGCCGACCACCGTCGTCACCGGCAGTGATATGACCTTCACCCTCAACTACAGTAACCTGGGGACGGCGCCGGCGGAGAATGTAAAATTCGTCGACACGTTGCCTCCTGGTGTGACCTTCAAGGGCGGTACCGCGCCGGCCGGTGTCACTTTCACGCAGGCCGCTGGAGTGGTGACCTTCACCGTGGGCACGCTGGCGCCGGCGGCCACGGGCAGTGCCACGATCACGGTCACTGTGAATCTAAGCACGACGGGCGGCAATTTAATCAACAACGTGGAAATTTCCACGACCACGCCAGAATCCAATCCCAATAACAACAAGGCGCAGACGACCACAGCGGTGCTCTCCGCCGACGTGACCATCGTCAAGAGCGCGCCATTGACCGTCATATCCGGCAACGACCTGACCTACACCCTCAACTTCAGCAACCAAGGAACCGCGCCTGCGGACAATGTGAAGATCGTCGACACGATGCCGGCCGGCGTCACTTTTGTAAGCGCCAGTCCCAGCGGAGTGTTTGATGTCCTAACCGGCACCGTGACCTTCGCGGTGGGCGCCTTGCTTCCGGGTGGAAGCGGTACGGCCTCGATCACGGTTACTGTGAACCGTACGACGACGGGTGGCACGTTGATCAACAACGTCGAGATCTCTACCACTACGCCCGAGTCCAACCCCAATAACAACAAGGCGCAAACGACCACGGCGGTGCTCTCGGCCGACGTGACCATCGCCAAGAGCGCGCCGTTGACGATAGTGTCGGGCAGTGACCTGACCTACACCATCAATTACAGCAACCAAGGGACGGCACCGGCGGATAACGTAAAAGTGGTTGATACCTTGCCGCCCGGCGTGACCTTCAAGAGCGCCACGGCACCGGCAGGTGTCACTTTCACGCAGACCGCGGGGGTGGTTACCTTCACCGTGGGGACGCTGGCGGCGGGCGCCACCGGGTCAGCCACGATCACGGTCACAGTGAATACTACGACAACGGGTGGCGCCTTAGTTAACAACGTGGAAATCTCCACGACCACGCCGGAGTCCAATCCCAACAACAACAAAGCGCAAGCCAGTACGGACGTGATGTCGGCGGACGTCACCCTCAATAAGAGCGCGCCGGCCACCGTGGTGTCGGGCAGCGACTTGACCTATACCATCAACTATAGTAACTTGGGTAGCGCGGCCGCGGAAAACGTTAAGGTGGTCGATACGCTGCCGGCAGGCGTGACCTTCAAGAGCGCTACGGCGCCCGCAGGCGTAACTTTTGCACAAGCCGGAGGAACGGTGACCTTCACCGTGGGCACGCTGGCGGCGGGCGGCGCTGGCTCCGTCACCATCACGGTTACGGTCAACCGCACCACGACGGGCGGAACCCTGACCAACAACGTAGAGATCACTACGACGACACCTGAATCTAATCCCAACAACAATAAGGCGCAAGCCACGACGTCGGTGCTCTCGGCCGATGTGACGATTGCCAAAGTCTGCCCCGCAACCGTAACCGCGGGAACTGACGCCACCTACACCCTCAACTTCGGCAACACGGGTAGTGCGCCGGCCGTGAATGTGACCATCGTCGACACATTGCCGGTGGGAGTAAATAATGTCCGTCCGGGTCCGGGCGGCACATTTGATCCAGTTACCGGCAAGGTAACCTTTAATATTGGTACGCTAACGCCGGGATCGGCGGGCCTCGCGACAATCACGGTGAATATCACGGCCACCAGCGGTTCTCTGAGCAACACGGCAGAAATTTTTACCGACACGCCGGAGCCGAACATTGCCAACAATAAGAGCGCCTGCTCCAGCGCCGTACTGGCGGCGGACGCGGCGGTGACGAAGTCCGGTGTGGAGGTAAAGGTAAAGTATTCCGTGGTGGCCAAGAACCTGGGGACCGCGCCGGCCAACAATGTGGTTCTGACCGATACCCTGCCGGCGGGCATGACGTTTGTGCCTGGTGAATCCACGCCCGCCCCGACCAGTGTGGCCGGCCAGACGTTAACTTACAACGTAGGAACCCTGGCGCCTGCCGGGTCTCCGGGTGATCAGGCCAGCTTTACGATCGTGACGACTGTCAATATCCCGCCCACCGGGTTGCTGGATTTGACCACTCTCCAGAACAAAGCCCACGTGAGTACGAGTTCAGCGGAGAGCCTGTCGGGTAATAATGATGATTCCGTCACTATTACCATCCAGCTTGCCAAACCCTAAGCCCACCCCCAGGGGGCTCCCAATGTTTGGGAGCCCCCGCTCTATCATTATCAGTGATTTTCGCTGAAGCCTAAGTCTCAGAATTAAGGATTAAACGGAACCTCCCCACTCGAACTTTAACTTTCTGTTTCCCAACCACGAGATCGGTGGCGCCCACTTATCGAGATGGGCGGACCGCAGGACCGGG
>JACOSC010000312.1 GCA_016179055.1 Acidobacteriota bacterium | reverse complement strand
GGCTCGCGTAGCTCTGAAGGAGCGGGCTATAACAGCCAGGGGCAAGCGTCGCGCAGCCCCTGGTATGTAAGATTATATAAGTTATAAGCCCTGAAAGGGCGGGATACCCTTCTGATCGATTAATACGTATGGAAGAAAACGACGGCGGCCTTGGAACTGATCTCCATTAGTGCGCCCTTTCAGGGCTGCAAACTGGGGACGCTTTCTTTCCAGGGGCTGCGCTGCGCTTGCCCCTGGCTATTACAGCTCGCTCCTTCGGAGCTTTGGATTGTATGCGGTACCCCACTCCCTACAAATGTCCAAACTCCAGGACCCCGCGGGACTGAAGGTTGGCATCCGCGCGTTTCTTAGGATCGAACGTCAGATCAGTAACGCATTGGTGGACAAGCTGGGTCTTGATATGTAGAATGGTCATTTGTTCCCCAAATGGGATAAGTTTTGTGCCTGAATCCAATATGGAATTTGTCAGTGGCCGGCCGGGACCAAGGCCCAACGCCGTCTCGCCGACGCGCGGCGGAGTCCCCGCCCAGGCTAAGGAGGAGGATTTATTCTTATGACGTCACCATCACAGCTAAAAGTCACCTACGCGTCGGTCAGCGGACCTTCGGAGGAATTGCACCAAGCCTACGAAGCGGCCATTGCGCCGGTAAAGGCCGGCCTCGGACAACATCATCCCATGTTCATTAACGGCGAACCATTGCGTTCCGACAGCGAGAGCGTCAATACCAGCCCCGCGGATACGCGTATGGTCCTGGGCTACTTTCAGAAGGGGCAACCCGAGCACGCCCGGGCCGCCATTGCCGCGGCCAAAGCGGCCTTCCGTACATGGGGAAAGCTGCCCTGGCCGGAACGCATTGCCCGGTTGCGCCGCGCCGCCGATCACATCAGCGATCACAAGTTTGAATTGGCGGTGTTGTTGAGCCTCGAGGCCGGCAAGAATCGGCTGGAAGCGCTCGGTGACGTCGAAGAATCCGCGGATTTAATTCGCTACTATTGCCAGCAGGTTGAGTTGAATAACGGATATGCTCAGCCCCTCGGACAGAGCTCGCCCACTGAAAAAACCTGCAGCGTGCTCAAACCCTGGGGCGTATGGGTGGTGATCTCTCCGTTTAATTTTCCCATGGCGTTGGCCACCGGTATGTGCGCCGGCGCGCTGGCTGCCGGCAACACTGTGGTTTTCAAGCCGGCCGGGGATACGCCGTACAGCGGACTCAAGCTCTACGAAGCCATGGCGGCGGCCGGTCTGCCGGAAGGCGTTTTTAACTACCTGTCCGGATCGGGCCGGGTGCTGGGCGATGAGCTGGCAACCAATCCCGATGTATCGGGCTGCGTCTTTACCGGATCGTTAGACGTGGGCAGCGCGCTTTACCGCCGCTTTAGCGAAAAGGCGCCGCGGCCTTGCATTACCGAAATGGGCGGCAAGAATCCCTGCATCATCATGCCCAGCGCTGATCTTGAGCAGGCCGCGGATGGTGTAACTAAGTCGGCGTTTGGCTTCGATGGGCAAAAGTGCAGCGCCTGCTCGCGCGTGTACATTCATCGCGACGTGAAGGCGCGTTTTACGGAGTTGCTGGTTGAACGGGCACGTAAGCTTAAAGTCGGATTTCCGCTCGAGCGCGATACCTATATGGGTCCGCTGATCAATGCCGCGGCTTATCGCGATTACCAAACCTATGTCGAACAAGCCCATAAGGACGGTCATATACTATTTGGCGGGCAAATCGTCACGGCAGAGCCCTTCAACCACGGGTACTATGTCACACCGACTCTGGTCGACCAATTGCCCAAAGACCACCATTTATTTAAACACGAATTGTTCTTGCCCATCCTTTGCTTGACCGACGTCAGTTCGCTTGCCGAGGCCCTCGACTGGTGCAACCGGTCCGAATTCGGATTGACCGCCGGCATTTTCAGCCGAAATCCCGAGGAGGTGCGGTACTTCTTCGATAACATTGAGGCGGGCGTCACCTACGCCAATCGCGCCGCCGGCGCCACCACCGGCGCCTGGCCCGGCATTCAGTCATTTGGCGGATGGAAAGGCAGCGGCTCGAGCGGTAAAGGCGCGCTCGGCCCTTATTATGTGCAGCAGTTCCTGCGCGAGCAAAGCCAAACACGGGTTGAGTAAGAAGTAATGTATCTATTTAGCCGTCGCTCCTTAGCCCCTAGGGGCAGAGAGGCATGCCTGAACAGTTACGAAGTAATTTTGCGTTTATCGTAAGGGCTCAGTTATGGTCGGCATACAGATCATGCCCTCACCGGCCAAAGTTTCTTAGCCTTCCATGACTAAGGTGTTACTGTTTATCACCCAGCTACCAAATGCGCGCAAAGTCCTCGTCGCCGCGGCCAAACGTATAGCAGCGACGCACGGGCCTTCCGCACAGAGGAGTCACACTATGAAGGTAGTCGTTTCGTCGCTAGCCGTGTTGGCTATAGGAGTCTTGCTTATGAATAGCCCTCTCGCGGAAGAGAACAAAATCTTTCCATTCAAGATTAATCAGTCAACTTTGGAGAATGGTCTGAGGGTCGTGGCTGTGCCCTTTGACAGTCCGGGACTGGTTGCCTACTACACCGTCGTCCGCACAGGTTCTCGCAATGAAGTTGAACCGGGACATTCCGGATTCGCCCACTTTTTTGAACACATGATGTTCCGGGGCACCGAGCGTTACTCGACGGAAAAGTATCACGAGGTGCTTAAAGTCATGGGAGCCGATTCCAACGCCTTCACTACCGACGATTGGACCTGTTACCATGCCGTCTTCAGCTCCTCGGAATTGGAGAAGATGATCGAGCTGGAAGCCGATCGCTTCATGAATTTGAAATATAACGAGGAAGGCTTTAAGACGGAAGCGGGCGCCGTGCTCGGCGAGTACAACAAAAATTATTCCAACCCCATGGCGGCCATGTATGAACGGTTACGCGATGAGGCCTTTGTCGCGCATACCTACAAGCATACGACCATGGGTTTCCTTGCGGACATCAAGGACATGCCCAACCAGTACGCTTACAGTCTGAAGTTCTTCTCGCGCTATTACCGGCCGGAGAATTGTATTATAGTGGTGGTGGGCGATTTTGATCAGGCCAAGCTGTTGCAATGGGTGAAGAATTATTATGGCCGATGGACGCGCGGCGACTACCAGGTTGAAATTCCCCAAGAGCCGCCGCAAACCGCCGAGAAGCTGGTCCGCATGGCATGGAAGAATCGAACCTTGCCCTACCTTATGATCGGCTATCACGTGCCGGAATTTGACGAGCGGACCCAGACCATGCCGGCGCTCGACATTCTTTCCCAAATGGTCTTCTCGCAGAGTGCGCCCCTTTTTCAAAAGCTGGTCTTGCAGAAACAAATGGTCGAGTTTATTGGCGGCAGTGCGCAAGATCGGCGTGATCCCGCGCTATTTATCGTCAGTACCCGTATCAAGAGCGCACAAGATATCGATGCCGTACGGAGCGAAATCGATGCGGCGATGGAAGAGGCGAAATCAAAGCCGGTCGACGCCGGTCGCCTGGCGGAGATCAAATCCAACATGCGGTACTCTCTCGCCATGCGTATGAATAACCCGGACAGTGTAGCCAATACGCTGGGCCATTTTTTGGAGCTGACCGGCAATCCCGACTCAATCAACCGCGTATATGCCATGTATGACCGCGTGACGGCCGAAGACTTGATGGCGGTCGCAAAGAAATACTTTACGCGAGAGAATCGCACGGTGGTTATCTTAACGGAGGAACAAAAATAATGAGAGGGACGGTTTTAGTTGCAATACTATTTTTTTGCATAGGGGCATCCATGACAAGCATGAACTCCGCACCCAGTGATCGAGTCAAAGTGCTTGAACGGCCTTCGGCGAATTCCCCGTTGGTTACGTTTCGCGCTGTGATCGGCAGCGGATCGGCGCGCGATCCGCAAGGCAAGAACGGGCTCAATGCGCTAACCGCCTTGATGATCGGCCACGGCGGAACTAAAAACTTGACCTACCAACAAGTGGTTAAGACGTTGTACCCATGGGCGGCCACCGTTAGCCCACAATTTGACAAGGAGGTAACGGTCTTCATTGGAGAGGTGCACCGCGACCACTTGGAGAAGTTCTATGCCATTTTGTCGAGCCTCTTGCTCGAGCCCCGATTTGACCCGGAAGATTTCAAGCGCCACCAAACCAACCTGCTTAACGCGTTGCAAAACACCTTGCGCGGCAACGATGATGAGAACTTAGGCAAGCAAGCCTTGAACACTTTTATGTATGCCAATACCACTTACGGCACTCCCGAGATAGGAACCGTGCAGGGGCTAAAAGCCGTAACACTGGAAGATGTCAAAGCATTTTACAAGAAAATGTATACGCGGGGTAACATCACGATTGGCATTGCCGGCGGTTATCCCAAGGACTTTATGTCACGCCTCCCGCGCGATTTCGCCCGTCTGCCGGCCGGCAAGCCCGCCGCCGAGCCCGATCCGCAACCCGAACCGATCGTGGACCACGAAATTTTGCTGGTGGAAAAGGAATGCCGCTCCACGGCGATTTCCATGGGATTCCCGATTCAAGTGACTCGTGCCGACAAGGATTTCTACGCGCTGCTGGTAGCCAACTCCTACCTCGGCGAACACCGGACTTTTAACGGCGCGCTGATGCAGCACCTACGCGGCTGGCGCGGGTTGAATTACGGCGATTACTCCTATATCGAAAATTTCATGGAGTATCCCGGCACAGTGTTTCCTCGGCCGAATATTCCCCGGCGACAACAGTTCTTCAGCATATGGCTCCGTCCCATCGAGCATGCCAACCGGCACTTTGGCCTGCGCAATGCCCTTTGGGAGTTGCAGAAGCTGGTAGACAAGGGACTAAGCCCGGAGGATTTCGAGAACACCCGAAAATTCGTGCTCAATTACTCGAAGCTCTGGGTTCAGACCATGAGCCAGCGTCTCGGCTACTATCTTGATTCTGATTTTTACGGAACGAAATACTATATTGATAGGATCCAGGAAGAATTGCCCAAGCTGACGGTAGCTGATGTCAACCGCGCGATCAAGAAACACTTGCAATACAGAAATGTAAAGATCGCCATCGTAACCAAAGGCGCAGAGGCGTTGAAGGCCGACCTCATGGCCAACATTAAATCTCCCGTGACGTACGCGAGCCCGGTCTCGAAAGAAATCCAGGAGGAGGATAAGCTCATCGAAGTTTATCCGCTCAATATCAACCAGAAGAAGATACGCGTACTATCCAACACGGAACTGTTCGAGAAGTAGCCTGGCGCTACGAAAAGCTAAGGCGGGATCCGGCCGGCTTCCCTGTGGCCGTTTTGACCGGCCTCCCTGAGCGAGATCGCGAAGGAATGAAAGCAATGCAACGGGACAGCCACCCAGGCATTAGAACTGCCAACCAATACAGTACCGGCGGCGGTAAGCTGGAGTTTCGGCATTTGGTATGGAGTGAAGTGCTGCATGCAACCCGCAGCTCCGCAGGAGCGAGCTATAATAGCCAGGGGCAAGCGCAGCGCCGCCCCTGGAAAGAAAGCCTCCCAAGCACGCAAGCCCTGAAAGGGCGCAATAATGGAGATCAATTCCTATACCGCCGTCGTTTTCTTCCATACGTAATAATCGATCCGAAGGGTAGCGCGCCCTTTCAGGGCGCATAGCTTCGGCCATGTTATGTACCAGGGGCGGCGCGGCGCTTGCCCCTGGCTATTATAGCCCGCTCCTTCGGAGCTATGGGAACAAGCTGCGGGCTATGGCGGGGCACTCGCTCGAAGTGGTGGGGATGAAAGGATCGCGACGGGCTGTAGCAAATGTCCAAACTCCGGGGCCGCGTAGCGGACTAATGACTTTAGCCGTGCCTTTCAAGGCACGGTAGGTCCGGCGGCAGAAATCCCTTTCGTCCCGACGCTGTCGGGACGATTGAACCGCAGCCACGGGATAGCCATTAGGGCCACTACCTACACGTCACACTACGACACCATCGTCTTCAATACCAATAATCGTACCGGATACCTAAAATCGGAGAGCCAACTACGGGTCTGAGTGTACCGTGGCGGAGTCGGGCGTGCGCACTAAATCTTTCAAAAAATGTGATGTATCTGCTCAGCCCATGGCAGCGGTTCCGTATCGGCGGGGCAGCCTAACGCGCGAGTGGTTGCGCAATTACGAAATTCGAAATCAGGAATCGCACGGAAACCCGGAGGGTTTCCAGCTATTAGCCGGTGGTTGAGCGCAGCGATACCACCGGAACGCACGTCATGAAAACCGGCGCACCCCGGCGGGGTGCATCCGTTTTTCGTTCGTTGACCGGTGGTATCGCTGCGCTCAACCACCGGCTAATAGCTGTCAAGCCTCCGGCTTGGTCGAAAGCGGGGCTGAACAGTTACAATGTTCTTGGAAAAGCGACTCAGGTAAGATGCCTATCCCACCTTTCGGCCATCAGGTGCGAATGGTAAATAATGAGTAGAGACCGACAGCGCTATACAAAATATTCGGCGCCCAGGCCGCCAACAGCGGAGAGAGTAGTCCGTAAGACCCGAGCGCTTCGAAGAGGTTCATGGTTCCCCAGTAAACAATGCCGATAACTACACTGGCGGCAATCCCATGAAACGCTCCGCGCTTGCCAATCAAAAAAGAGAACGGGATCGCCAGCAATACCATGACCAGCGCGGATAGCGGAAATGACACCTTGCGGTAGAGCTCCATCTTCAACATAGCCGTGTCGACGCCGCTGCGGCGCAGCCGGGCAATATAATCGCGTAGCTCGGCATAGGTCATCTTGCTGGACTCTTTTGGATCCATCAACCCTTCCTTAAAGTACTCGGCCGACTCGGGGAAATTAAACTTCTCTTTCTCAAAACGATAAAATGTATCCGTGCCAAAATCGCGCACCCAGCCCTTTTCCAAGATCCAGCCGCGCCCGCTCTCACACTGCGCGCGCAAGCCGTAAATCCGCCGGTGGATAATTTGCCGCGTCACGTCCACTTCGTACAAATTGAATTCGCCGAACCGATTTTGCCGCGGATCAAAGTAGGCATAATTGAAAATTCGGTTGCCGTCGCCAAAGGTCCACTTTCGCTCGGGCCGAAAAGTAGTCTGCGGCGGCCGGCCCTTAATAACGTGGCGCAGGCTGTCCTGCCGCTGATTGGCATCGGGAAGAACGTATTCCTGTATGGAATACATAACCCCGGAGATGCCCAAGGCGGCGATGATCACCGGGGCCGTCAGCCGATACACACTGATGCCGCCCGCCTTAAACGCCATCATCTGATTGGATTTTTCAAGAATGCCGTAACTAATCAAGGCGCCCAAGAGAATGGAAAGTGGGACTACAACGACCAGTATCTGCGGCGTCAAATAAATAAAATAAAGCAGCATCAGCAGCACCGGTATATTATTGCGCACGATATCGTCAATCAATTCGAAAAGCGTGAACACAATGAACAACGCCAGACAGGCGCCGAGCGAGAGCAGAAAGAAACCCAGGAAGCTGCGTGTAACGTACAGGCTCGCCACGCGCATGATCTGAAAGCTTGTCGCCGTCCGCGGCACGGCATTCTCCGCCGTTCGTCGCCGCCGGGCGGCAATCCATGGCGCGAGCTGGGCGCGCAACCCTGCCCAGATGTGCGACGCTGAAATATGGCGGATAATGTTCAGGTCCTGATTGCTCTTGACCATAAGCAAAAGGCCAAGCATGAAGAAGACAATATCGGCCGTCCATACGCCCAGAACCGGCGACCATGTGCCGGCGACGGCGAGCCGTTTGCCGGCAAACAGCAATATATAAAACAGCATGATCAACAGAATTCCGACGACAAATCCGGTGGCGCGTCCGCCTTTGCGCGTGAAAATGCCGAGCGGAACGCCCATCAAACAGAATGCCCAGACGGAGAAGGCCAGCGCCAAGCGAAGATTCAACTCCACCTGCATCTCACGGGCTTGCGCCGTGCGCGCGCGTATGTGCTGCCATAATTGCCGTATCGTCAACTCTTCGGTTCTGCGCTCACGCGGCCTCTGCACCGGCGCGTCCTCACTGGCGATCGGAAGTTCCGTCGTCTCAAAGCGGCTAACGTTATCTTTATCGCTGCGTTCCATATCTACTTTGTAGATAAGGCCGTTTTCCAGGTGCGCTTGGACCTTGCGGGTAAAGGGTTCCATGAGTAAGCGGCCCCGCTGGGCCAGAATAATTTTTTGATCGGTCTTGTCGCCGGTATCGGCCAGGAAAATATTTTGCCAGCGGGAGCGGTTTTCCGAGAGCGATTCAATATAGAGGACCGTGTTGGGCAAATCCTCCGTGAAGACTCTCGGCTGTATGGCTGACGTGGCCTGGGTCATACCGATTTCATAGGTCAGCGCGCGTAGCCGAGCGTTGCCCAGGGGGAGCCAATAGAGCGACAGCGACAAGCTGACCAGCCACACCAACAGCGATAGAATGATGGCCGGTCGTAAGATATAGAACAAATGGAATCCGCTGGCCCGCAGCGCGATTATCTCACTATCGGAGGAGAGCCGGCTAAATCCAACGATGATGCCCACCAAGAAAGACAACGGCAGCGTAAAAATCAAGATTCTGGGTAAAATGGAAAACGCCAGCTTCAAGGCCACCGGCCATCCGGCATCCCTTGAAATTAAGAGTTGCACCAGCCGTCCCAGCTCTTGCGCAAACACTATAAACGAAAATACCAGCAAGCAGACAAGGAAGGGCGGCAGCAGCTCACTAATTATATAACGATCAATTTTCTTCATACCCAAGCAAAGTCTCAGGGCGGATTTTTTTGACGGCGGATGGCGGAGTTATTCCGTGCAAAAGCAACACTACCGCGAAATTCCACCATCGGAAATCCGTAATCGTATCATTCGATCTTGGGAAATAATCGAGAAAAGAAACCGCGGCGGCTTAACTTTTTCTCTTCCAATTTGTGCTGCTTAAAATTACCCGAAGGAATCGGGGAGTGGCCTGCCACTGACATATTATAGAAAAACATCCAGGCTTCGGTGGTGGACCCGTCGCGTAGAGTCACGCGCACCAGGTCACGTTGAAACTGATAGAGTTTCGGATCATCCCCCACGGCGCCTTGACCTTCATCGAGCATTGGCAAAGATTCATCGGAGATAATTTCATAAACCTCACCGAATACACAAGGGGACATCCCCGCCGCCGCCACGGCGCCGGGATAGCTGCCAAGATCGTATAGCGTCCCCGGAGTTATTCCGGGACCGACGTACTTTATGAATTGATAATTCTTCAGCTCTTCCGCCAGATCATAGCCGCCCATGAAGGGACCGTAAATAAAAATTCTATCGGGCATGCTCACCCTTATTTCGCAATTTCCAGCGAGATTCAGCCTTCCATAATCACTTGGGCTACCGCGTAATAATCCGAGTGTGATAGGGATAGATGGATCGCCGAGATTCCCAGCGCGCTCGCCTGTATATAGGCGCGCCCATATAGTACCAGCGTGGGTTTCCCCGTCGACGCGTTTTGAACTTCCACATCCCGCCAGCCTATGCCACTGGCCAACCCAGTTCCCAGCGCCTTAAACGCGGCTTCTTTGGCGGCGAAGCGGCCGGCATAATGTTGAAAACGATTCTTGTGACGTTCGCAATAGTTCCGCTCTAGCTCCGTGAAAAGACGCGGCACCAGGCGCTCATGCGTGCGCTCAATGGCCCCTTTAACGCGCTCAATCTCGATTATATCTGTGCCAACACCAATGATCATAAGCTTTCGTCGCGAGCAACGCTCACCTTACGGCCCTGCCGCCACCCGGCCGCCAACGGACGCGTTGATCCCTTTCCGTTCCCGATACGCGCCCACCCGCGTATCGCTGCGCGCCGCCGATTTTGTTATACTCTGGCGGCATGACGGAATTTATCCTGAAACGCGCCGGCGGCCTAGCCTTTTTTGTTTTTCGTCGACTTGAAGAGTACCGCTTCTTAACCCACGGGTTCAGCACGCGCCTGGGTGGGGTTAGCCCGTTCCCCGGCGAAGCCCTAAATCTGGGTTACATTGCAGAAGACGACGCCCGTCATGTGGCGTTGAACCGTTCAAGATTCCTTGCCGCTTTGAATATTCCGCAGGCGGAGTTGGTCACTCTGCATCAAGTTCATTCAAGCCAAATACATATATTAAACAACGCGGGGGATAAAACAAAATCTTTTTTGGCCGATCGTAGAGACCCCGCGCCCGATCCCCACCGATACGGAGAAGGTGATGGCCTTGTTACCAACCGCCCCGGCTGCCTGCTGACTATACAGACCGCCGATTGTTTCCCCATCCTTCTTATTGACCAACGACAACGCGCCGTAGGCGGATTGCACGCGGGCTGGCGAGGCGCCTGCCAACGGATTGCCGAGCGTGGTGTGGAAACCATGCAGATAGCTTTTCAATCCAAGCCGGAGGACTTGATAGCGGCGATCGGTCCCGGGATCGGGCCTTGCTGTTATGAAGTGGGCGACGAAGTGGTTGAGGCCTACAACCGCGAGTTCCAGTACGGCGAGACCTGCTTTCACCGTCCCGACGGGGCCAAGCGGCGGCGCCTCGATCTACGGGCGGTTAATCGCCGGCAACTCCTCGACGCCGGTCTCTCGCCGGATCAAATCTTGGAAGCCGGCCGTTGCACCGCTTGTGAGCCGGAATACTTTTTCTCCCATCGGGCGGAAAAGGGAGTCACCGGCCGCATGATGGCCGCTATTGCCCTACGATAAGTCGTAACTATTCACGGGGGTCAGGGGTCGGGGATCAGGTATTCGGAACCTGACCCCTAGCCAACGGTGCCTGACCCCCGTGAATGGTAAATGTAAAACCAACTCAGAACGGCTTCGAACGGACACAACTCGCTTGACAATGAGAGACGGTAAGGGTTATGCTCGTGCTAACAGGCTGGGAGATATTTATCATATCGAATCAAAAGAAAAGGTAACTACTCAGCATAGTTTACCGCGGCTGGGAAAAACAGTGGCAGTGGCAATCGTAGCCATAAAATAATACCAACCGACCAAAAATAAAAATTAGCGATGAAGGATTTAAAGGAGGCGTTGTTATGATTTCTAAGGGTCACCTTGATGCTTTGGACATAGTCCTGATGACTGTGGGATGTTTCTTCTCGGCTTTAATCTCTCCGGGTAATTCCGTCGGCGCGGCTTCCCAGGCCGCCGAGAGAATTTCACCTAGTTTTCTGGAAGAACAGACTGGCCAATGCGGTTATCTTGTTCCTTTCGAAGGAGGCGTCCTGGTGGAGCGTGCCCCGGGATCAAAGGTCATGCTGCCCAAGCCTATCGCGGACAAGTGGCTGGCAGTGGGCGGGCCCACAAGCATTTTGGGATGTCCGCGCGAAGCCTCGATATCTAAGTTATTCAACGCCGGAGGCCGTTCCTCCCATGCTTTGAAGTACGCGGAGGCCACATTCGAGTCCGGTCACATTATTTATAACCCCACGGCCGGCTCAGCCTTTTATATCAGCGACCATTTTGAGTTATTGCGTCGCCGTCTTGAACAACCGGCCCTCTATAACATCGGGCTGCCCGTGTCGGACCCCATGAGCGGCGAGGGCATTTCGGAGTGGCAACTGTTTCAAGTCCCCGGAAATCGATCGCTCAACGCCATGGAAATGCGGATAGATCCGCCGACACTTTACGTAACTCGCCACCCGGTAGTCTCACCGGCCTGGTTTCCCATCGACCCCTCCTCGACAGAAGTCCATCGCGATACCCAGCGCATCGAAGATTGGGTACGGGATTGGGCGACGGACCGCACGGCCTCGCCCAAATGGGAAGCGTTCGCCTGTGAGAGCATTGTCGGACCTTGCGACCAAACCCGCTATGAGACGCCAAACTTTCCGCGCTCGGGCGAAGTCTGCGGATGGACCGCCACTCCGCTAGGCCCCCCGGAGTGGCAACCGCTGCTTTATGCGTTCTCCGCCGGCCCTGATTGGATGGATCGTGGCGTCGACTCAGACCAGCTTCACCAAATCGTGCAAATGGATCCGCTGCGCGCCCTAGATATTATGCTGTTTCGTGGCCGGCCAGATTCTCGGGATTGGGGCGACGTTTTGCGCGCCGGCAATCGCCCGATCTTTTGGTATTCGACCGCGGCTGAAGGCATTGTGACTAACAGCCATCTCTCCGGCAGCGATTTCGGAGCTACGCATAGATCCATGCCGCCGGATTGGGAGCTGGGAGATCCTTCGCAAGTTTATTACCGCGGCCCTTGCAATCCCGTACTGGCCCAGGGCCAATTGTGCAATGATTGGAACCTTTCGCTGAAACTGGATCCGGAATTTGACTATTTGCTCGCCGCCCCCGGCGACTGCCGGCCCCATCCGGCCCCGCGTCCGCTTTGCTATGCCTGTTGCGATAGCCGGTTTCCCGGAAATTTTGACGAGGAGGACTTGGGCACGTTACCCATTGAAATCGAACAATGGCAAGTTCCCGGCGGTTTCCGCCCGGAGATTGGCGACCGCATAATGATGGTAGGCCGGTGGATCGTGGATTGCGGCCATGACCATTGGTCCACGGAGATTCATCCCATCGAAGCCTTCGTCACCAGCCATAACTCTGCCACGGAACTCAGCGCAGAATCGACGCTGACCAACGTAATCCTGACGAGCGCGTGGATGGGCAGCCGGCGCGACGCTGACGGGCAAATGACGGTGGGAACAACCGTGCTTAACCTCTATCCCCCGGTGCGACCGACGCCCGACGCGCGCTTGATTATCGACCAGAATCTGAACCGGTTTGGGATTGAAACCACTATCGAGGCCGTGCCCCGAGAAAATCCTAATCACTTTCGCCTGACGCTTCGTATGATCGTGGAGGAGTTATTAGATATGACGCAGGGCCAACGAACCGGCCAAGGCAGCTACGGCGATTTCTTCTATGCCAACAACCGTCGCCTCATCGGGTCCTTCACTTTGTACTGGAAATAAGCGCAAGCTTTCGGTCAACGTTGAGAGCCATGGCCGGCCGTTGGATCGGACCCAGCGTTTCCGCCTCTGAGAGGCGCTCGAGAACCGCGGCCACTAACGTAAATGGTTTTTGCCAAACGATAGAGGGAATCTCACGATCGCAGCGGAAACGCCGGAATGAGCAAATTATACCGAAAAAACAGGCTAAACAGGACATGACACGACGCATACACTAGCCATGTGATCAGATAAGCCAGCAGCGTGTCGCGCCACCGAAATCGCGTAAGATAGAATAGAATTAGAATACCAACGGGGATGGGCGCTGGAAACCGAAAATAAGTGGCCGTGAAACCGACCGCGGTAACCGTCAGTGCGATAATCAATGGCCCTATCATAGAAAATTTCTTGCGAACATAGGACAACCCACACGAGTATGCCAACGTGTGAACGAGAATGGCCACAAACTCACGCAGCATATCGACCGCGGCTGGCCCTATCGGGTTACTCATTAAAGAACTCCTTTCCCTCGGGTGGAACCGGCGTGTGGTTCTAAAACGTCAATATCCCCGGAACATGCCTTCGTCAAGAACGTTAGCCTTGAGCCCCCTGGCGGCTATCAGTATAACCGCAAAGACCCCTTTGTGTAAGCAGCAACAGAGCAAATTGTAAAACCAGGGTATCATCTCAGGCACAGGAATAGCCGAAAAAAAATAACTCAGCTCCGGCCTGCTGCGCCTTCTTCCAGAAAGAATGAAAGATTGACGGCAAATACCTGATGTAAAATCCACATCGCTTTCATGGGCCCGTGGAAAAAATCGTAATTGCTCAGCCCATGGAGGCGGCGATGCTACAGAACCGGGAGCGGTAGCGACCGGGTGCGCACCTGGAGACAACTGTCAGCGATCATGTATTCTCCCGAGCTCGGAATAATACATGAGCGATGACAACAACGTGCCGACCCGGTCGCTACCGCTCTCGGTTCTGTCAAGGGCGGGCTTTCTCCTGAGCAGTTACAAATCTTTGAAGCAAACCAGCAAAGATAAATGAGGATAATCGCATCGAATGGATCGGCGGCGACTGTGTAAGATCCAGTTTACCTGCGGCGGCTCGGCGACTTCACGGAAATTCTTCGCCGCTTTATCTCCGTCCGGCCGGGCTCGGCACGATGCCGCTGATCACCAAGGCGTAGTCAGCGTCAATTTCCGGTGTCTCGAGGTGACTATCTTCGTTTATCTCAGCGGCGATCACCTCAAAGGTCCATGTCCCATTGTCCGGTGAATTAATAAATACGTTTTCCGTCGTATTCTTGGTGTCGGGATCACCGGCCGGCGTTGACCATAGGCCGCTCATCAGGCCGTTATTTCCCCAATAAACGACCGCGGTTGGAGAGGTCACTTTCAAGTTCAGCTTATTGATGCGATGCTGCGTTGAAGAGGTGGTTCCACTGGGATCGGAATAAACCAATGTGGCCCGTAGCGGCGTTCCGCCGCCTTGTGATTGAAATCGATAGGTTCTAGTTTCGAAGGGAAGCAGAATGTCGGTTTGGTCGACGACAAAAATCTTGTCACGCAAATTATAAAGGTTGGCCAGATCCGGCAATCCCCAGCCCTGATGCACGCGGGTCAAATCATGCTGCGGGCCTGTGAAAGTCCACTGCTTGGCGGTATTGATGATCATGGCCTTTGCAGTCGCCATATGTGGACGGCTGTCAAAAACTGTCTCCCCGCCGGGATTGCCGAAAATTTGGTTGTGCCACATTTCAAAAAAAAGGCCAAAATGTCCTGCCACAATCGGCGTGGCCGCGCTGGTGCCGCCAAATGAAGGCGTGTAACTGGTATCGCTGCGTCCAGAGGGGGTGAAGTTCATGTCATAAAAATGCGCCAGATCCGGCTTAATACGGCCATCGGCCGCGGGTCCGATGCTGCCACGGCTACACCAACAGTCGTCATCCATAGTCACTGTGCCGCGGTGCAATATCCCGCCGACCGACACGATATTCTTGGCCCACGCTTCCGGGCGAGACATTTGGTTGCCGGCATTGCTCTGTGACTGCGCGATGATGATATCATTGTTGAACAAAATGTCATCCATGTCGGCGGAAACCGTTGTGTACTGCCTGGTCAGCCCGCCTCCCCAACTATTGGATTGGAATAGGGCCTGGTAAGGGGGTTCCAAGAGTTCGGCCGTATGTTGGTAGCGATTGGAGAGACGCAGATACGATGCGAAAATGCCTTGTCCGGTAGGCAGAAAGCCGCGCCCTCTCATATCCGCGCGACCGTCGCCGAAAATGATGCCGGTGGTGCTGGTTCCATGACTGTCGACACCGGGGTTCGCGCCATGGATAATAATGGGCCGAGATTGAAAGTCCTGATGTGTTGCGCGTATGCCGGCGTCCATAACCTCGCCGCGTACGCCGGTTCCGGTGAACCCGGCCACGGATTCAAGGAAATCTGCCCCACCGATTTCCCTGGCCGTTGTTACATCGGGCTCGGGCGCAGTCCAGCGATCGATGAACTGCACTTCGTCCATGTGAGCCACTTCCAATAGCGCGTCGCGTGTTACTGTGGCTTCGAGCCGGAATCCCTGCGGGCTGATCTTATTAATGGTTCCACCCATAGCTTCGATCCGCATAGCCACTCGATCCTGCTGGGCCTTCCCACGCTCGAACACCTGTATGCTATACCGACTCGCAGGGAGGCTATCCCCATCTTGCGTTAATTCGGCGATCAAGGATTCTTCTAATCGATAAGCGGGATGATAAGGTCCCACCCAACGCACAAACGGCAGGTTGGACACTTGCTCCTTGGCGGCGGGATTCATCCTTACAACATAGGCATAGTTTGCCAAATACTTATATAGTGTTCCACCGAGAGTCTCTATCTGTTGGCGGTACTCCTCCAGGGGCTGGGTGACGAACTGAACGATAAAGGTGCTTTCATTTGCCGGCTCCCGGGCCGCCAATAGGGCATCCACTGACGAAGAATTCATCAGTGGATCGAACTGCGCATAGCGCAACAAGAGATCATAGGCGGCTTGCTGCACACGAACGATTCGTTGCCCATCCAGACTAATGGCAAAAAAAGGAGTCGAGGGGCCTTCCGTCCGTTTCTCCTCCCACAGGATCACACGCATGGTCGTATTAGGCACTTGAATGAGTCGCGCATTTTGAATATCATACGTGGTAGCGTAGAAACGGCCAATGCCTTCCATGCCGAGAGCGTACCCACTTCCGTCTTTTTGAAGCTCCAATATACCTGCCGTCAGCGTCAAGGCTGGAAGAAATTGGGCGATTGTAGTCAGCAGTATAAGGGTAAAAAAAGCACGGCGGAGAGTACGGGCCGCCCATCGAGCCATGGCTACCTCCCATAAAAATACCTGGGAGCGCCGGCATCTTTGCCGGCGAGTATCGTCGCGAACCGCGTCCACTCTTGCCCCGACGGTAGTCGGGGCGCTCCCAGGCGAGTCGGTGCTATATGCACTCGTCGTACGCACCCCAAAGAGACCTGGGAAACTCCACAAAGAATACACTAAATATTGATGGAAAATGGGCCCGCCGCTCGTGGCGCCGACAGGCCAAGGCATTTATTTATGTGGCAAAATAATTCCAACGAAACGGCTATCGGAACCAAACATGGCCGACGTCAATAACCTCATCAGACTTGTGACGGATTAGTCACACGTCGGTGTGTTCAGTACCATCCATACGCCATTGTCTTCATCCCACCAGGCTTCAAACCCGACATAAGCGTAATCGAAGCCTTTACAATAGACAATGCCGGTGACCTCATTCGTATTTTCGTCCGGCTCCGGCCCCATAGGAGCAATGTTCCCGCCGTGCTTAAAAGCTTCCACGTCCATGTCCCAAGACACAACGAGGCTGTTAGGGGGACAATACCGCGTCGTATCATCGATTTCGCCGTCGCGTATAGGGACCAACTGCTGTTCAATAGCCAGACGCAAAGCGGCCTCTTCCACGCCGTTCCGACCACGATCCGGCGAGGTTGTTCCAGGGAAAGGTCCTTCTATTTCGACGTCCTCAGCGGACTCATCGGCTACCCATTCTTCCGTGCCGGGCCCCAACACGGGTGTTCCGGTGCGCTCGGGATGCCACCACGTCGTTTGTCTACGGGCGCCCGGCCATCCGAAACTAAAATGAACATGATCGGTATGTGGATTGGGACCGCTATAGCTCCGCCAGCCTTCGCCGGCGCGGTATGAGGCCCATATGCGGCGATTCCATATCATGTACATCAACCCAAACCGTCGCAATCGGGCATTGGCATTGCCGTGAGGATCCCTTTGCAACAGCCAACCGATGAGGTCATCGGCATTACGCCGCTCGGCCGGCACAGTTACCCTGACGCCCCAATCCCAAGCGCGGCCTTCCTTATGCTCGCTAGTCCCGCCGACACTGCATGCCCGTATGATCCCCAGGTTACGCGTCCTGGTGTATGTGCCAAGGACAATATGTCTGAAGTCGATGGCCCCGGGTTTTTCCGTCGGACTGCAGGTCCGCTGTGGATCGAAGGCTTGATACCGGTCGATGATCGGACCAAAATGTCGGGTGTAGGGAACTTCGGCAAAGAGGGAAACGCTATACGCTAACAACAATACAAAACTTCCAGCGACAATACGGAGTCTTACCATAGTTATCTCCTTTAAAAATAACTCCAGACTAACGGTACCCATTGCGATAGCGACTGAGTGAGATCCGTCTCGGCCACCGCAGGCGGTTCTGTTTTCATTCGTCTGGGTACCCCACACGGGGCATGAACAACTCCTATTCAAACGTCTTGCTGCTTAACACGCCTATCAGCGGAATTGAATTACATGCTTAGTAACTGTTCACGGGGGTCAGGGGTCTGGGATCGGGCGATATTACTTGGATTTCATTTCCAAAGACTTCCGCAATCCGTTACGCAACCGCCCTACTGCGCAATCTCTAAATCGCGATAATTCCTAACAGTCATCGGCGCCACCAGGCCCTTGGTTCCTGATCCCTGGCCCCCGATCCCCGTGAACAGTTACCATGATTATTTCCACTTATTATCATCGAAGACGTTATAGAAATAAACGGACGAACTCGGTAGAACTGATAGCCAAGGACGCCATGTTTCTTGAGCAAGGATTCTTCTTGCACACGAAAAGTTTAATCCTTACACCAAGGTATATGCTGCTATCCTATTTCATACTCCTGCTATTGTCAACTACTTTTCGGCGCTGACAGAAGGGTGTATGAACCGGACGCGTAGCGGCCCGCTAACTTTAGCCGAGTCTTTAGGGAACGGGTCCCATGGGCCCGCCGCAAGCCCCCGTCGCGTCGGGGCCGCCTGATTCCGCCGATAGAGGTACGCGCAGACCCGTTGTTGGCTCTCCGGCTTTAGGTATCCTGTGCGATTTTTGGCGCGGAAGACGATGGGGTGGTGGAATGATTGTGTAGGCGTTTCAATCGTCCCGACAGCGTCGGGACGAAAGGGATCCCCGCCGCCGGACCTACCGTGCCTTGAAAGGCACGGCTACAATCATTAGGCCACTACGCGGCCGGTTTAACCAGCCGTCGCTTTAGCCCTTCGGTTTAGCGAAAAGCTTGGGTAATGTGTTTGAAAGGTAGAAATGTTTGGCCGTTACGCCGCCTTTCGGTATGGACAACCTGTTGGCGGTTGTCCATACCGTAGGCGCCGTGACTATCATCATGAAAGGCAAGTCACACAATTTTTCCGCGGACAGGAATCTTCAACTCAGGTGTTTCCTTGTCGTTGGTTTTCACGGTTATGAAGGACTCCAGGGTGTCGCCGGGCTTGACCTTATTCAGGTCTAACTGAATCTTTACACGGTAACCACCCGCCGGACCGGTATTAAGGGGTTCGAGTTCGACTTTGAACATGGGGGCGTCGCTCATCGCTTTCTCAATCTTGAAATCTTTGGCGTCTTTTTGTCTGCGCACGATCACCGAGCGCGAAGTTACAGCTCCCGGCGCAGTCTTTAAGGCCTCCAGTTTCAGATTGCCAAAGCGAACTTCGGTGGGGAAGGCCCCCACTTGCGACCGGACCCATAGACTAACCGTAATAGGAATAGCCGCAAACTTCGCATGATCCGTCCGCACGGTTATGGTTCCATCGGACTTACCGAGCGCGCTGGTATCGGCCGTGATAATCAACTTATATTCTTTCCCCGCCTTAACCGTCTGTAACTCCGTGGACACGTTCTTGATGCTGTTCTCGACCTTCTTGATGTTCAAAGGCTTCTTGTCGTTGTTTATTATGGAAACCTCTTTCTTCTGCGGTTCATTGCGGTAAGAGTTAAAGAATATCTTATCCTGCGGCTGTACATCTACCAGGGCAATGACCTTGCCGGTCATTTCCAATGTAGCCATCGGATTGGTCGGATCGTTTGATTGTACGGTGGCCGACTTATGCACTTCCCCGCGCAACCCATCCGTCTTTATGACCAGCGTAATTTTCCCCTCCTTCCCGGGAGGTACGACTTTATCAAAGTCGCTTACCGTGCACCCTCAGCCAGGGGCAACGTTGGTGATGGCCAACGGCCCTTCACCTTCATTCTTAACTATGAAGATATGTGATACGCTTTCGCCCCGCTGGACTTCGCCGAAGGCGTGCCGCATCTCCTTGAAGACGGCCTTGGGTGGCGGGCCGGGCTTTGTCGGGATCAAGGTTTGATCCGAGCCGGAAAGTGTAGACGGTTGTTGCGCAAAAATAATGTGGGTGAGGAGCAGCCATGTAAACAGGCTTGCCCATTTCCCCCATCGTGCGAATCTCTGCATAATTAGCCTCCGTGTCATATTTAGTATAGCAACTTTCCAAGTCCCCATCAGCGCTATAGCGGCCGCAACGCCGCCGAGTGACTAATCCTCATAATATATCAGATCCCCCGCATAAAATGATAGGGGTCTTTTTTTGCGATCGATTCGCTTTCGATACTGAATCTGGTGCATGTCCGTCGTCAGTGGTCACTGGTCAGAATAGCCCTAACCCGGATGAGCCGGAACCAACCCAGTAAAATTCAAAAAGTTGGTGACGCTGGAAGACCCTCAACTATCCGCATGAATAAAGCATGAAAGCTACCTCCAGAAAATATTTTGCTCGTTTCAGCACAAATTCATCACACTCCCGATATACGATTCGGCAAGCACCCCGGGTATGTTACCGATTTTGGATGACCGGTATGGATGCCCGATATGGATTGCTTTTGACTTACAACTATGCTATCTTGTGGCCGAAAGTGTGGCAGGAATCTCGCCGTGGGGCTGACCCGCGGCGCGCCCTGCGGCTGGTGGATAGCCTTGAGGAATTAGGGTATGCCTTTGATAATTGGATTATGCGGCGGTACCGGTTCGGGCAAGACCACGATGGCCGATGAAATCCTCCGACAGATTGGCCCCGACCGAGCGCTTATCCTTCATCAGGATTCTTATTACCGCGAACGCAGCGATCTTCCGCTCAATGCCCGCGCACAAATCAATTTCGATCATCCGGACGCCTTCGATTGGCCCTTGCTCATGGAACACGTTCGTCAATTGCGCGAGGGTCTTGCCATCGATCAACCGGCTTACAATTTTCATACGCACAATCGCATGGCCGAGACCGCGCGGATCAATCCGCAAGAGATCATTATTATTGAAGGCATATTGATCTTCGAAAACGGCGAACTGCGGTCCATGATGGACATCAAGATCTTTGTGGATACCGATCCCGATGTGCGGTTTATCCGCCGGTTGCAACGGGATACGCGCGAGCGCGGCCGAAGTTTGGAATCCGTCATTGAGCAATACATGGAAACGGTCCGCCCCATGCACTTGGAGTTTGTGGAGCCCAGCAAGCGCTATGCGGATATTATTTTTCCCGAGGGCGGACGCAATAAAATCGCTATTGATGTTATGATCTCGCGTATCAATAGCCTGTTCCAATCCACGGAACAACCGCGGTAAACAAGGTAGCCGCGCGTTCCGCGCCTTGCTGCTGATGGACATACACAGGGCGGACTGTAGGCGCGCAGATCGATGGGGACTGGCCCAACGAGGACAGAGGAAATGGCGCATGTAGCGGGGAAGCACTATGACTAAGGATAAGGGCCTTTACGAAGGCCGTCATTCGGGATCAAGCGGAGATAATCAAGGCGCTGAGCCATCTTCAGAAGCGTCCCTGCCCCACACGGAGCCGGCGCCGGCAATGCCCCCGCTTACGGACGGCGCACCGGAAGAACAGAGCGAAATTCCAACAAATCGGACGGACCTATTCGCCGAGTATGCGCGGCCTTTAACCGAGGGCGCGGATGGCAGCGTCGAGGAAATGAAGATGGCTTGGTCCATCGCGACCATCTGCTGGAACCTTTCCATGCTCGAAGATCCGGTGGCCCAAGAAAACTTCGTCTTAAAGATCAAAGAACAGCTCCCTTTCGGCGAAGAAGAATTCGCGCAGTTCCGAGAGGATATTTTGGAGATGATGATTGCACGGCATCTCCGCATGTTCCCCTCTCTGCACAAGTCCAAAGGAGTCTAGTCTTATGTCCAAGTTGACCACGAACCGCGTCGCCCTTTACTTGCAGGACAAACACCCCATACGCGCGGGCATGGAATATGTTCAGTACGCCGAGCGGCGGGGCTTCGAAGCCGTATGGCAAGCGGAATCGCGCCTGGTGCGAGACGGCATCGTGCCGTTGGCGGCCTTTGCGGCTACCACGAATAGAATTAAAGTGGGAACCGGGGTCATTAACAATTGGACGCGGAACGCCGCGCTCATCGCCGCCACCTTTGTGACGCTGGATGACCTCGCGCCCAATCGCGCCCTTTGTGGAATTGGTGTGTGGTGGGAGCCGCTGGCGTCGAAAGTTGGCGTCAAGCGGTTGAAGCCCCTGCAGGCTATGCGAGAAGTGGTCACGGTGGTGCGGCGGCTGCTCAACATGGAAACGGTGACCTATCATGGCGAGTTTGTCGACGTTACCGACATAGAGATCGATATTATTCACGGGCGGCGAGAGCCGCGTAATGTGCCGATCTATATTGGCGCTACCGGAATGAAGATGATGGAGCTGGCCGGCGAGATCGCTGATGGCGCGCTGCTTAACTACATGGTATCGCCGGACTATAATAAAGAAGCTTTGGCTCATCTCAAGGTGGGCGCCGAGCGCGCCGGGCGCACCCTGGAAAACATTGACCGGCCGCAATTGGTGATTTGTTCACTCGACAAGAACCGAGAGAAGGCCATGGATAATGCGCGTATGCTGGTCACGCAATATCTGGGGCAGCAGCCGCACTTGATGAAAGCCAGCGGGGTCAGCCAAATTCTCTTGGATGAGATTAATAAAACATTGGCCTGGCCCGCCACCGATGATGACATACGGCGCGCCATGCGGCTGGTCCCGGATGAAGTTGTTCAATTGGTCACTGCGTCCGGCACTCCCGATGAATGCCGGGCGAAGGTTCAGGAGTACATCGACAACGGCTGCACCTGCCCTGTGCTCTATCCTCTCGGTGACGACGTGAAAGCGATGATTGATGCCTTCACCTAATCATGGCGCGCCCATGACGGGTGTGACCTCGGCACAGCGTCCACAACTCGCCGGCCCGGAAAGGTCGCTCGTAACTGTTCACGGGGTTCACTGAGACCACACAAGAGACCCCCAGCGGAAGCTGGGGGAGACTCAGGCCCGGCCTACTCCGGCGACGCCCCACTCCCCCAACCCCTCTCCCCGCCGGGCGGGGAGAGGGGGCCAGGGGGTGAGGGGCTTGATCTAGGCTGGATCTTGAAGCTCCCCCGGCTTCCGCCGGGGGTATCCACCCCCCGTGAACGGATACGGTCGCTCTAATGGAGATCGATTCCTACACCTTCGCCACTAGTTCGCCTCAATCCCCCAGGCAAATGTTCAGGCCACGCGCCGTCTTAATTAGGTTGGAGTTCAAACCCACGTGGTTATATTGAGAGATAGCCTCCTTAATTGGGATAGTAACCACGTCGGGATGTCGATAGGCAACCATATGACCGAATATTTCCGCTTTGACCGCCTCGACGGCGGCAACGCCAAATTGCGTCGCCAAAATGCGGTCGAAGGCGCAGGGAATGCCGCCGCGCTGCAGGTGACCGAGCACAGTAAGTCGTATTTCAAGATCCGGTACCTGCTCCTTAATCTGGCCGGCCACCCACCGACCTACCCCACCTAGCACTTTGTTCTGGTAGCCGACTTCTTCACTCTGGGATGCGATAACGTCTCCATCGACGGCCCGCGCACCTTCCGCAACAATCACAATGGCAAAGCCGCGGCCGCGCTGGATTCGCTCCGAGATTTTCGTCATGACGCTGCCTATGCGATAGGGAATTTCCGGGATGAGCGCAACATCGGCGCCCCCCGCCACCGCGGCGCCCAACGCAATCCAACCGGCGTCACGGCCCATCACTTCCAATACCATGATGCGGTGATGGCTGCTCGCGGTGGTTACCAGCTTGTCGACGGCATCGGTAACAACTTCTACGGCGGTTTGATAGCCAAAGGTAAAATCCGTCGCCGAAAGATCGTTATCTATGGTCTTGGGAACTCCGATAATATTCAAGCCCTGCTCAAAGAGCCGCTGCGAAATTAGTTGCGATCCGTCGCCGCCGATATTAATGACGGCATCGATCCCTAGCCGGCCCAACCTCTCAATCATCTCACCGGATCGATCCACCAATTCCCAACTTCCATCCGAACGTTCTACCGGCCACTGGAACGGACCACAGCGATTGGTAGTGCCGAGGATCGTGCCGCCTTTAACATGAATCCCCGACACCGCGGCCAGATCCAGCGGCTTCAATTCCATCGGATCCATGAGCACGCCGTTGAACGCGTTAATACTCCCAATCACTTCCCAGCTATACTGCCCAACGGCTTTCTTAACGATGGCGCGAATCACCGCGTTCAGTCCGGGGCAGTCTCCGCCACCGGTAGCTATTAGCAATCGCCTGGTTTTTATCATGGACTCTTTTACCGTTGTAAGCTGCGTCGCCTCGTTGGCGGCCTAACGCGACTTGGTTTAGTTAATTACATTGTAACTACTCAGCCAATGCCTTTAGCTCCGTAGGCGCGGCCTGTTTATAGCAAGAATCCATGCGTGAGTTCGAACAAGCCCCGTAGGGGCGGCCTGTGTAAGGTTGATTTCGTCGGCGAACGCGTCCGGACAGGTCGCTCCTACGGAGCTTTAGGACCTACGATAGGAGCTACTATAAACAGGCCGCCCCTACGGGGCTGAGACGCATTGCCTGAGTAGTTACATTACATTTCAAAGTAACAGAAGCCCTTGCCCTCCGGAAACTCGGGCTCAGGATTAACCGCACCATCTTTGCCACCCGTCTAATCAATCTCGGCATCGCGCAAAAGAGGCGCCGTTCGGTCTTTCGAAGAGCATAAATTCAAATCCGGTGAATTAGGCCATTCGATTCCAACGTCGGGGTCATTCCAAATGATACACCTTTCCGCTTGCGGCTCATAAAAATTAGTGCACTTATACATGATTTCAGCGACATCGGAAATCACTAGAAAGCCATGAGCGAAACCGGGACCAATGTACAGAGCCAACTTATTTTCCGCGCTGAGCATCAAACCAAACCATTGCCCAAAGGTTTTGGAAGCGCGACGTATATCAACCGCCACATCAAACACCGCTCCGTGCGTAACCCGCACAAGCTTGCCTTGAGCGTAAGATCCCACCTGATAATGGAGACCTCTCAGCGTTCCTTTGATGGAACGACTCATGTTGTCCTGAACAAATTCTACAGGGGCGAACTTCGCAAAAGCCCGCTGGTTATAAATCTCCATAAAAAACCCGCGGTAATCGCTATAAACGTCAGGTTCAACAATCCATAGCCCATCAAGGCGCGTCTCGCGAAAATTCATAATGCTTTACCCTTACCTTCAGTCATTCCTTCGCTGACTCCGTGGCCACCGGAAACTTCCACGTGGCCGCGGCGAGTGTAACCTGTGATCATCAAGATTCTTTCGTGCTATCTGATGCCGGCGCAAAACTCCTTCAGATGAGCCTGGACCTAGCCTCCAAACGACTTGCCCCCGTAAATGGGCGTATTAGTGCAGAGCTAAGAAAAACCAACGACATCTTCTCTATTCTATGAGCAGAAGAACCATTGTAATTTTCAATCGCCGGTGCGCCCCTCCGACGCCGGCAGTAATAGGCAGTAATAAGAAGATACGTAGAAGTAACTCGGCGTTCAGCAAACTGTCATCATAACGGACTCGCCGTCCGACTTCAAGCGGATAGTGCTAATCGTAAGATTCGATCATAAGCCAATCAGACGGTAGCGGTGCCGGCCCCGCACGGCGATTCTGGACATTGGCCACAGCCCCGCGCGATCCTATCGTCCCCACCACTTCGAGCAGGCGCCCCGCTATAGCCCGAAGCGGGTTCGCGTAGCTCTGAAGGAGCGGGCTATAATAGCCAGGGGCAAGCGAAGCGTCGCCCCTGGTATGTAAGACTATTGAAGTTATCAGCCCTGAAAGGGCGTGATACCCTTCTGCCCGATGAATACGTATGGAAGAAAACGAAGGCGGCCTAGGAATTGATCTCCATTAGTGCGCCCTTTCAGGGCTGGCGTGCTGATGACGCTTTCTTTCCAGGGGCTGCGCGGCGCTTGCCCCTGGCTATTATAGAGCACTCCTTCGGAGCTTTGGATTGTACGCGGTACACCACTCCCTACAAATGCCCAAACTCCAGGACCCCGCGGAACTGGAGTTTGGCATCCGCGCGTTTCTTATGATCGAACTTCAGCGCTGATAACCGCGCATTACTGCGCTCGCCAGTTAGCTATTGACAGGAAAACCCTCCTGTGTAAAATTCAAAGATGCCTTTGCGTTACCTGTGTTGCCCCTGGGGCAAGGGGTGCCATGCACCCGAGTAGTCGTTGGGGATGCGCGAAAGGACAGTGGCTCGGGTCCTACCCTGTATCTACCGAGATCAACCCCCTTTGGAGTGCTTGCCACCAAGCCAGTGGCCCGCGCGTAGGAAGCCAATCACTCCCCGGTGAAAGATATTGAGGATTAGCCCGGCATGAGGTTGCCGTCGCCCCATTGGGCTCAGGAGGAATCTGGGCACGCGTGGCCGCGGTACGCCGAGCCATAACATATATTGCATATTTGGAGGATACCTTGGACAAGAATGCGAGATATTTTTACAGTTCAGAGTCCGTGACCGAGGGACATCCCGACAAGATTGCGGACCAGATTTCGGATGGCGTTCTCGATGCGATAATGCGAAATGATCCCTATGGTCGAGTCGCTTGTGAAGTGCTCGTTACGACCGGACTAGCTCTGGTGGCTGGTGAGATCACCACCAAGACCTATGTGGATCTGACGGCGGTCGCCCGTGAAACCATCAAAGGGATTGGATACACGGACGCGCGCATGGGATTTGATTATGAGACGTGCGCGGTCATCTCCGCCGTCAAAGAGCAGTCGCCCGACATCGCTATGGGCGTGGACCCCGGCGGCGCCGGCGACCAAGGCATGATGTTCGGTTTCGCGGTCAACGAAACCGAGGAACTCATGCCCTCCCCCATCATGTATGCCCACAAGCTGACTCGAAGGTTGGCAGAAGTTCGCAAGAACGGCCAGCTTCATTGGCTGCGGCCGGATGGCAAGTCGCAGGTCACCGTCGAGTACGAAGGTTATAAGCCCATTCGCATTGATACCATCGTCATTTCCACACAACATGGCCCTGAGGTCAGCACCGAGCAAATTCGCGCAGAGATTGTCGAGCACGTCATCAAGCCGGCCATGCCGGCCGAGATGCTGCAAAAGACAAAGTATTTTATTAACCCCACGGGAAGATTTGTCATTGGCGGTCCGCATGGCGATTGCGGGCTTACCGGCCGAAAAATCATTGTCGACACTTATGGCGGTATGGGAAATCATGGCGGCGGGGCCTTCTCCGGTAAAGACCCTACGAAAGTAGACCGCTCGGCCTCTTACATGGCCCGATACGTTGCCAAAAATGTCGTGGCTTCGGGCATTGCCGATCGGTTTCAGGTTCAGCTTTCTTACGCGATTGGGGTCGCCGATCCGATATCGGTCAACGTCGAGACCTACAACACGGGAAAAATCAGCGACGAAAAAATCGCACAACTTATCCGCTCGCATTTCAACCTAACGCCTAAAGGGATGATTGAGACTCTGGACTTGCGCCGGCCGATCTACCAGAAAACCGCCGCCTACGGCCATTTCGGCCGTTGGGAGCCTGAACTTTATTGGGAAAGGACCGACCGGGCCGAAGCGCTTCGGCGCGCCGCCGGTTTATAGGACGCCGGATAAGAATGGTCTGTACTGAGTAAATAATGGAGAACCAGGTCGATTAATCGGAGGCCGCGTAAGGGGCTGTGGGTCCACTGCCGGTAGCCTTGGCCTGGTAATTATATTTTCCTGATTCCTGCGGCGTTTATAGATAACGGTTTTTTTCTGCGTCAGGTCGCACGTCGCATCACCGGAACAGGTAAGAGAGGTAAATCATGAATTATGACGTCAAGGATTTAGGGCTAGCTGAAAAAGGAAAAAGCCGCTTGGAATGGGCTCGCCAATCGATGCCGGTTTTGCGGTTGATTCACGAACGATTTGAAAAAGAAAAACCGCTCAAAGGAACACGCGTGGGCGCCTGCTTGCACGTCACCACAGAGACCGGTAATCTCATGCTGGCGCTAAAGGCGGGGGGCGCCGATATTCGTTTGTGCGCCTCCAACCCGCTAAGCACGCAGGATGACTTGGCGGCCGCGCTGGTCAAATATTATGACATCCCGGTCTTTGCGATAAAGGGGGAGGATAATCAGACGTATTATCGTCACCTTATATCAGCCTTGGAACACAAGCCCCAGATTACCATGGACGATGGCGCCGACCTGGTGACCACCGTACTCAAGGAAAAGCGCGAATTGATCGACACGATGATCGGCGGCACGGAAGAGACCACTACCGGCGTGATTCGTTTGCGCAGCATGGCCAAGGAAGGCGTGCTTAAGTTTCCCGTGATTTCGGTCAATGATGCCAGCACCAAACATATGTTTGATAACCGCTACGGCACGGGACAGTCCACTATTGACGGCATCATTCGCGCCACTAACTTATTGCTGGCGGGGATGAAGTTTGTGATTTCCGGCTATGGTTGGTGTGGACGCGGCGTGGCCATGCGCGCGAAAGGACTCGGCGCCGAGGTCATTATCACCGAGGTCGATCCGTTGAAAGCGCTCGAGGCTTTTATGGATGGCTATCGCGTTATGACCATGACCGACGCGGTAAAGATCGGTCAGATTTTTGTTACGGTCACCGGCAACAAGAGCGTCCTTCGCCGGGAGCATTTTGAGAAGATGCGAGATGGCGCGGTGGTTTGCAACTCCGGACACTTTAACGTGGAGATCGATATTCCGAGCTTGGAAAGCTTGTCTACCGGCAAGCGCGTCGCACGAGAATTTGTGGAAGAATATTTGTTGCGCGATGGCCGCAAGATATACGTTCTAGGCGAAGGTCGATTAATCAACTTAGCCAGCGCGGAAGGTCATCCGGCTTCCGTTATGGACATGTCTTTTGCCAATCAAGCGCTCGGCGCCGAATATCTGTACAAGAATCATAGCAAGCTCGAAAACAAAGTGTACGCCGTGCCCGAAGAAATCGATAAAGAAATTGCCCGGCTCAAGCTCAAGTCGACGGGCGTCACTATCGATAGCTTGACCGATGAACAGGTAGCCTACCTGGATAGCTGGGCCGAAGGCACCTAAGGCTGACGAGCCGGAACCAAACCGGTTAAAAGTTGTAGGCTCTTAATAAATCGGAGAAACCCATCTGGGACGGGCCCGCAAGGCCGCCACGTAATAACCCAATACGTTCGCCTTGTCCTTACTCAGAGTATGGCGACGACCCGAAGGCTGAATAAACGGGCCGCGTAGCGGCCCGTTGACTTTAGCCGTGTCCTTTAGGGCACGGTCCCATGGGCCGTGCGTCGGGCCCCGTCGCGTCAGCGACGATTGAACCGTGGCCACGGGATAAAAATTTTGTAACTACTCTGCCGGCGCTCCTTAGCCCCGTAGGGGCGCCATGTTTATAGCCAGAAGCCATTGAATAGGAGTCAAGCTCCGTAGGAGCGACATGTACGGAGCCTTTATTATCAAAGCCTGCACATGTCGCTCCTTAGAAACTTCCCCAGTTTCCTCTTTATTCTGCGTGTCGTTAAAGCTCGCCAACAATCGTGATTGGCCGGAAATACTTGCTCTTTGAAATGTCCAAGCTTCAGAGCGCGCCCCAAAGGGGCGCCGGGACATTAGCCTGGGGCAAGCGGAGCGCCGCCCCAGGTCGGTGAGTCCCCTAGAACACCGGCGCCCCGGCAGGGGCGCCGAGAGGTCATAGACTCATTTGATGCTGCATTATCCACTCATCTTCAGCGCTAGGGCCTCTGGTAGGCCAAGCACCTCTCAGCGCCCCTGCCGGGGCGCTCGAGATGGATGAGGCCATGAGTCCTGGGGCAGCGCTGCGCTTGCCCCAGGCTAATCTCCTTGCGCCCCTGCCGGGGCGCGTGCGTACTATAGCTTTCAAGAAAATGTTTTTGGAAAAGCACAGGCGTTCCGCCCCGACGGCGTCGGGGCAAGATGCCTGTCCCACCTTTGTCCCGGTTATCCGCGTCAAAGAATAAGGTAATTGCTCACGTTTTTTCATTAGCGTGAAGATTTTGCTTTACAACGCACGCGAAAAGAGGTAAAAGGAAGGCACAGGAGCAAAGCATGGAGACGCGCACCCGTAAGCAAATGCTGCTCGCGAGTAAGGAAGAGCTGGTCCGATCACGTCGTGATTTCTTAAAGCAACTCGCTGTCTCGGTTGGTTGTTTGGCCGCCATCACCCATCCTGCTGTGGCTTCGCAAAAGAGTTCTAAGCAGTCGAATCAACCGAAAAAGATCATCGTTATAGGCGCTGGATTGGCCGGCCTGGCGGCGGCGTATGAGTTAGATAAACTCGGCCATAAAGTGACTGTGTTGGAAGCGCGCACTAGACCGGGCGGGCGCGTGCTGACCCTGCGCGAGCCATTGGCCGACGGGCTTTATGTCGAAGCCGGCGCTCAGTTCATTTACTCGACTCATAAGTACGTTCATTATTATTGTAAAGCTTTTGGGCTCCCTTTGCGGGAACTACCGACTTTACAGCCAACGTTTTACCTGCGGGGAAAAAGATTCACCCTATTTGACTTTCATCAAAACCCGTCGGTGGTTCCTTTCGACCTTTCGCCGGAAGAACGACAAGCCTCACTGCTTGGGCTTTTGAAACACTATACTCGACCGCTCCAAGCCCGGGAGAACTGGACAAATGCCCCGGCAAAGCGGTTGGGGCCGGAATCGGTCGCGCGAGATCAACAAACGCTGGGAGAATTTCTCAAGCAGCAAGGCGCGTCTAAAGCGGCGCTGGAGTTCATCGGCTTATTTTACGATCACTATTTCAACGCACCCAGTTTGGAAAAGCTTTCCGCCCTTTATCCGGTTGTCCAAGAAGCGCTGGGCAATTACGTCGCCCCCGCCTGGCAGATAGACGGAGGCTGTGATCGGCTACCGAAAGCATTCGCCCGGAAATTGGGCGATAAGATTGTCTACAACGCCCCAGTAACTAAGATTTCACAGAGCCAGGCCAGGACAAGAACAGGCAAGATGGACGTCGAGGTTACGTATATTCAAGGAGAGGCCCGAAAGAAAGTCTCAGGAGACGCGCTGATCTGTGCCATACCATTACCGGTGCTCCGTAGGATTGAACTGAGTCCCGCTTTCTCTCAAGCCAAAAGGCGAGCCCTAGAGAGTCTGGAATATGCCTCGGCGCACAGAACTTTTCTTCAGTGTCGAAGTAGATTTTGGAAAGAGGAAAATCTCGAAGGTTACTTCATCACAGACCTTTCCATCGGGTGGTTGTTTGAATCCACTTTGGGACAGAAAAGCGAACGTTCCATCTTACAGTGCACTACGACGGCCCCGCATGCGGCGCGGCTTCAGTCCATGCCGGACGCTCAGCGCTTCCGATCTATCGTTGATGAAGCGGCGAGGTTTCTGCCGAAAATTCAGAGAGAGTTTGAGCAGGGAATTAGCCTATCCTGGGATAGCGAGCCGTGGAGCCGCGGAGGTTATTCGACGTTTGTCCCCGGATATATAACGAAACTGCTGAGTGATCTCCAAAAGCCTGAGGGTTGCCTTCACTTGGCCGGGGAACACACCTCGGTGTGGCATGGCTCGATGGAAGGCGCCCTGGAGTCGGGTAATCGGGTGGCGAAAGAAAGCCACGAATCTTGTGGGTAATTTTTCGACCTTGCGCTAGAATACACCGTAAGAAGATTTAAATCGAGGAATTTATGACTACGAGAATACTAATGACAGCCGAAGAATTAATAAAAATGCCGGATGATAGTTACAAGTACGAGCTTGTGAGAGGAGAATTAATTCGCATGAGCCCTACTGGAGGACAGCACGGAATAGTTACAATCAATATTAGCCTACCACTGGCTAGTTATGTTAAGTCACATAATTTAGGTAAAGTATGTGGTGCGGAAACGGGCTTCAAAATAACGCAAAACCCAGACACTGTGCGTGCACCGGATGTCTCGTTCATAGCGCGTGACCGCATTCCTGAGGAAATCCCTGATAATTATTGGCCGTTTGCGCCCGACCTGGCGGTCGAAGTGGTATCGTCGAATGACCGCTATGATGAAATCCAACAGAAAGTCAAAGAATATCTGGATGCCGGCGCCCGTATGGTTTGGGTGGCGGATCCTAAGACTCGAATCATTATGGTTTATCGCTCATTAAAAGAAGTCCTCGTTTTAACGGAAAAAGATAATCTCAGTGGCGAGGATGTTATCCCTGGCTTCACCTGTTCTGTGGCTGACCTATTTGCTTTGTGAACTTTGTGCCATTGTGGTTAATAAAATGAAAAAACCACGAAGGCACAAAGAGACAAAGGAGAGGAATTAATGAGGGCGCCCTGGAGTCGGGTAATCGGGTGGCGAAAGAGATAAACGAAGCCGGTGGTTAATTCTGAGACCTTGTGCTAAAATACGCGGCAAGAAAACTTAAATCAAGGGATGTATGACCACGAAAACATGGCGACAGGATAGGATGTAAAGTTCATGTGGGAAAACTATTTAAGGAAAGCGCGGAGCAATTTAAGGATTGCGGAGCTAGCCCTTGGGGAGCGCCAACCGGATCCCAGTGCCAGTCGCTCATACTATGCTGCATTTCATGCAGCCTGGAGTTTGGACTTTCTTGAGGGGTAAGTATCAGATGGTGCGTGCGAGACACACCATTGCGATCGGTAATACGAAGCCCCAAAGGGGCGTCATAGGAAAGCCCAGGGCAACGCCCTGGGTCAAAGGAGCCCTCCAATGGATCAGCTCTGAAGGAGCGTAATAACCATGCATCAATTGCTTCGGAAATACGGCCTGGCCTTTGACGAGCGGTACGTTTGGGATTGATCTATTCCGCCCTTACAGGGCTTTGGAGCATAACGTGGACCTAAACCCAGGGCGTTGCCCTGGGCTGTCCTATGGCGCCCCTTTGGGGCTTGGGTGAGAGAATAGGATTGGAACTTCTCGTTGAAAAGGGAATTGTTGTTTTGCTGATGCCGGCACCATGATATTCTTATTTCATTCACCACAGAGTCACGGAGGACACGAAGCCTAGCCAAAGTTTCTCTCCGTGTTCTCTGTGACTCTGTGGTGAACAGGGGGGAGGGAATCATGTTTCACTGCAAATTGGCCAAGCTATTTGTTTTGGTGGGTCTGTTTCTCCTGTTTTTTTAACCATAGCGCTCAGGGTGGACTACGGCATGGGCCCGCCCTCGGGACCCGGTCCCGGCTGGCCGTCTCCAGATCCTAGACCGGCGGACAACGCCGATGGCAAGGACCCTAAGAAATCATGCGGCCAGAGCGTTTGCTCCAATGCCGGATTGCAGGATGGCAATCTGACCCTTGATTATGTCCTGCCCTCGTATCGTTCGTTAAACCTCGCGCGTGCCTTCCGATTCGTTTATAATTCGATGACCGCGGACGTTCGTCCGATCCTTCCGCTGGATGTTAAGAAGGAATGTGGCCATTCCGCAAACGCTCTCCACTCGACTGATCGTAAACAGAGAGCTGCGGGGCGAAGTATTTTATAATCCACCTCCCGAGCTGAATACGCCTTACCGCGTAGCTATGCAGTTTGATGCGAATAACCTGGCCACGGGCGTTTATCCGTATGCGATGATTACTTTCAATAACTACAACAACTATCAAAATCGGTACAGCGCCGCCATGGCCGATCAACTGTTGATTAACAATCAACGCAACAGCCCCTTCGGCGCCGGCTGGGGCTTGGAGGGATTGCAGCGGCTCCACCTAGACCCTGGCGGCGTTTCAGCCGCAATAACCGAAGGCGATGGAACGGCCAAGGTCTTTTCTATCGAGACCGATGCCCCGCTCTTTAAAGTGCGAAGAGACTTCCCATCCGGCGGCAGCAATCCGTACTCTATTGTCACAGGCGATTTCAACGGCGACCGTATGCTGGATTTAGCGATGACGAACAACGGCTCAGATACCGTGGCCATTCTGCTGGGAGATCGGACCGGCGGTTTCGGTGAGCCGCGAATCATCCGCGTGGCAAATTACCACACAGCCGTCGCCATCGAGGATTTCAATCGGGATGGGAAACTCGATTTAGCGGTGACGCACTCTATACCTGCCACGGTCTCGATTCTTCTGGGGAATGGTGATGGAACTTTCAGAGAACTCCCAGCAAGGCCTGCGGTGGGGACTGGACCCAATTCTATCGCCGTCGGGGATTTCGATGGAGATAATATACCAGATTTAGCCGTAACGAATGGCACATCCAACGACGTGTCGGTTCTCTTGGGAGTTGGTGATGGAACTTTCAAGTCCGTGAGGAATTTTCCTGTTGGGACTTCGCCCGGGTATGTTATAACAGCGGATTTTAATCGAGACGGAAAGCTTGATTTGGCTACAGCTAATGGTGGATCAAATAACGTGTCGGTCCTGCTGGGCAATGGTGCCGGCGGCTTTGAACCGGCAAGAAACTTTGCTGTTGGGCTTGCTCCCATTAGGATCATTACAGGGGATTTCGATAACGATGGTAATCTGGATATAGCTACGGCAAATTGGCGCTGGGACTCGAATAATGTATCCATCCTGTGGGGGAATGGCAGAGGAGAATTCCCAGTAAGAATCGACCGCAACGCAGGCGGCAATGGTCCTAGATCAATCGCGGTTGCGGATTTTAATAAAGACGGCAATCTGGACATTGTGGTATCGTTGGCTAATTCGAATAGCGTCTCTATCCTGTTGGGAAATGGTCTCAGAGACTTTTGCCCGCCAAGAATTTTTGGTGTTGGGACTCAACCCAGCTCAGTTGCTGTAGGCGATTTTTATCAAGATGGAAATATAGACGTAGCCGTGGCTAATTGGGGATCAAACAACGTATCGGTCCTGCTGGGAGATGGCCGAGGAAACTTTGGCAGAGCATGGCATCCTTATTCAGGTGGAAGTGGCAGTCGGTCGGTTGTAGCAAACGATTTTAACCGGGATGGGAATCTGGATTTGGCTGTGGCTAATCTTTTCTCAAACAATGTATCGATACTGGTGGCGAGTGGAGATGTAAGCTTTCAGCCACCAAGGAATTTTTCAGTTGGAACCCTCCCTATCTCGGTCGTAGTAGGAGATTTCAATCGGGATGGAAAGCTGGACTTGGCTGTGGCTAATCTTTACTCAAATACTGTATCGATACTGGTTGGGAATGGAGATGGAAGCTTTCAGCCAGCCGGGAACTTTCCAGTTGGAAATTCTCCTACGGGTGTGGTAGTAGGAGATTTCAATCGGGACGGAAAGCTGGACTTGGCTGTGGCTAACGGGGGCTCGAACAATGTATCGATCTTGCTAGGAAATGGTAGAGGCAGCTTTGGTGCAGCAAGAAATTTTCCAGTTGGAAGTAATCCTGGTTCTGTTACGGTAGGAGATTTCAATCGCGATGGTAATCTGGATTTGGCTGTGGCTAACGGGGGCTCGAACAACGTCTCGATCCTACTAGGAGTTGGTGATGGAGCCTTCCGGCCAGCCAGGAATTTTCCAGTTGGAAATGCCGTTGCGGATGTGGTAGGAGGAGATTTCAATCGCGATGGTAATCTGGATTTGGCTGTGGCTAATCAGAACTCAAACAATGTATCGATCTTGCTGGGGGATGGCAGAGGAAACTTTGGTGTAGCAAGAAATTTTTCAGCTGATCTTAATCTTTATAATGCGTCAGTTGTAGTAGGAGATTTCAATCGGGATGGAATGCTGGATTTAGCTGTGGCGAGTGAGGCCTCTCAATGGTTATCGGTATTTTTATCTTCGCGAGGCGCGCCTGAAGGGGAGTTTTCTGAGTTGGTGCGTAATGCGGACGGAACGTTTACGAGAACGATGAAAGATGGGACGAAGATAAATTTCAATGCTGAAGGACTGCATGTTTCGACCGTCGATCGCAATGGGAATACGACGCAATATGATTACGATGACAATGGGCGGCTGATTTCGATCACCGATCCGGTAGGACTGGTGACGCAGCTCAGCTACGACGGCAACGGCCGGTTGTCCAGCGTGCAGGACCCGGCCGGCCGGGTGACGACGTTTACCATCGAGGGCGGGAATCTCAAGCGGGTGACGGATCCCAGCGGCGCGGTGGTACGATTTGATTACGATAGCGATCGTCGCCTGACGTTGCGGACGGATGCTCGTGTTGCTACGACCCGCTATGAATACAATTTTGCCGGTCGTTTTGTACGGTCAACGGTCCCGATGGAGCTGCCTGCACCGGAAAGGATCACGAGAGAAGTTAGCATGAGTCAACTGGCGGGTCTGGTAGATCCGGCCAGCGGCCTAGGAACCCGGGAGCGGCCGGCGCCGCTCATAAGAACGGCGGATGTCAACAGCCGTTTTACTGACGGCCGCAGCAATAGAACCACTTTCAAGAACGATAGATTTGGAGCGGCCACATTTATCAAGGATGCCCTCAACCGAGAGACACTAATTGATAGAGATCAACATAGCAACCCCACAAGAATCAGACGGCCGGACGGGGTTGAAATCACAATGACCTACGATACGCAAGGCAATCTATTGACCTCGCGGAATAGCGCAATCGATGCCGTGACCACGTATACCTACGATCCCAGATGTAATCAGGTGGCAAGCTTACGCGACCCCATGGGTAATGTGACGACGTTTACCTACGATGACCCCGGATGCAACCTTATTGAAACCAGAGATGCCGCCGGCAACATAACTACAATGACCTACGATAGTCGGGGATTGCTGACCTCGACAACGGATGCCATCGGAAATCCCACAACTTTTTCCTACGATGATAGAGGGCGCCGCACTTGTTCACGAGACCCGCTGGGGGGTGAGACCTGTCTGGAATATGACGAGGCCGGGAATGTGATAAAGAGCCGGGACGCGGAAGGCCGGGAGACCCTGTTCGAGTACGATCCGATGAACCGGCTCACGAGCGTCACGGATGCGGCCGAAGGAGTGACCCGCTACGAATATGAACCCGGTTGTTGCGGTGGGTCAGCGGGATTGCTCAAGTTGGTTGAGGATGCTAAGAGGCAAATTACGAGGTTTGAGTACGATGAAATGGGGCGTTTGAAGAGAGTGACGAATCCGCGCGAACAAAGCAAGACCTTTGGCTACGATCGCAATGGGAATCTCGTCGAGACGACCGACGCGAGAGGCGGGCGGATCACGTATGTATACGATGGGATAAATCGACTGGCGCGGAAGACATGGGTCGGTTCTCCCACGGTGACCTTTGAATATGGCTATGACCCGGCGGGCCATCTGGCACGGGTAGAGAAAAAAGTAGGCGCCGTAACGGAGAGCGCCTTGGAAATGAGCTATCTTGCGGATCAATTGACGGGCGCAACGACCGGCGGCGCCATCTTGCCGGCCCGGTCGATTACTTACCGTTACGATAAAAATGGCAATCGCACACGGATGGCCATAACCGGACAGCCTGGCGAAACTAGATACTGTTACGATGCGCTGAGTCGTTTAACCAGAATGCCCTCCACGCCATCCTGTGACGGTCCCGCACAGCCGGCGGACATCACCTTTACCTACGACGCTCTGTCGCGACGCACCCAGCTCAACTTGCCCAACAACACGTCGGTAACCTACACTTACGATGCGGCCAGTCGATTGGCTTCATTGGCTAATCGTCGTCAGGCCACGCCGATTTCAAGTTTCCAGTACACCTATGACAGAGTGGGGAATCGAATCACCCGCACCGATTTAGAGGGCTTGAACCGCTTCGATTACGATGGTCTCCATCGTTTGATCCATGCCACGCATCCGCAAGACTTCAATCCTGAAGAATCGTTCAGCTATGATCCCGTTGGAAATCGGCTGGACTCGCATTTATCGGCAACCTACGCCTACGAGGCCGCCAACCGGTTATTGCAAGACGACAACTTTGTTTACCAATACGATGCCAACGGCAATCTCATCTCCAAACAAGATCGCTCCACCGGCGCGCTCACCCGCCTGAGTTACGACAGCGAGAATCAGCTTACTCGGATCGACTTGCCGGGCGGCGGTTTTGCCGAGTACAAATATGACGGGCTCGGGCGAAGGATCCAAAAGAACGTCAACGGCGCGATCACCAAGTACATTTACGACAACCAAACCATACTCCTGGAATTGGATGGGAGCAACAATCTCCTCGCCCGCTATACGCACGGTCCAGGCATCGACGAGCCGTTGATCATGGATCGGGACGGTGAGAGCTCCTTTTACCACCCCGACGGTCTGGGCAGCATCATGCAGACTACAAACGCGGCCGGCGAGGTGGTTCAGTCGTATGTTTACGACGCCTTCGGCAGTGTCATGCTGCAAACAGGCGACAGCGCTAATCCATATACCTACACCTCCCGCGAGTTCGATCCGGAAAGTGGGTTGTATTATTACAGGGCGCGGTATTATGACCCGCAGGTGGGAAGGTTTATCAGCGAGGACCCAATCAGCTTCAATGGTGGTATCAACTTTTATGCTTATGTAGAGAACAACCCCATTAATGAGAGCGATCCGTATGGTCTAGCACCATGGTATGGTAATTGGTGCGGGCCGGGAAATAATAAGGATCGAAATACCCACAAAGATTTAGGCCCTTTTGATTTTGATGATAGAGGCCTCGATGCAGCATGTAGGGCCCATGATAAATGTTACGATAAGACTTGTTCAATTGGCGTGAGCAGCCTACTTCCATTCAATGCGCTTTCCAGTGCTTGCGATTTGAAATTGTGCCAAGATGCGGTAAAAGTTCATCCTAAAACCGACGAGGAGAGAAAATGGAAGAAGCGAGTTATAAGCTGGTATTGTTTTGGAAGATTCTTCGTCTTATAAGAACAAATCGGGTGACCAACGCCAGCAAATAGTTGAAAACATCGTAACTGTTCACGGGGTCTTATGGGTAAAGTAGCATCTCGAAGGTTTCGCGTTGGCCCTTTCAGGGAGATCTTTTTGCAACTATTCCGGGGGTGTTATAACAGGACTATCCCCCCTGAACAGTTACAAAACATCTTATGAAGTAAAATGTTCCAGAGATACGCGCCCAGCTCCGTAGGAATCCCCCAGCTTGTCCTAACGACACGCAGAATAAAGATGAAACTGGGGAAGTTTCTAAGGAGCGGCATGTGGTTTAAGGCCATGATCCCCATGTCGCCCTTACGGGCTTGGGCTTTAGGGTGAGCGACCCGTGCTATAAACATACCGCCCTTATGGGGCTTACATCCTGCTGAAATCATACCCCCTCTGAGGTTTAATACCAGGCACCACTTACGACATGGAAAAGAGAAGTAGCGATTTTATCACAGGGACGCAAAGACACAAACTTGGCTACATCGTATGACTCACGATAACTTCGTGGTGGTGTGTGTACGAATCAATTTGTGGTATTTGATTATTTTCAAGCTCCTAACCCGGACGAGCCGGAACCAAACAGGCCGGCCTTTCACCACAGAGACACAGAGGCCACTGAGAAGCCAAGCAATGGATTTGAACAAGATCACAGAACAAAAGAACGATTGTATAACGGCCGTATCCCTCCGTGAACTCTGTGCCTCTGTGGTGAGAAGGGAGAGGCCATGTTGGAGGGGTTGCCAAATCGTCAAACGCCCGCATGAATAACGGAAATCAAACCCCTTTGAAATGGAACGAGGCGGCGATGGCTTAGACATTAATCTTCGGCCGACGGTGCTCGGGTTCTAGGTAGGCTAGTCGGTGGGCGCCGCGGATTTCGCCGGCAAAGCCGGTCAGCCGCAAAACTCTCTCCCATTCCGTCCGATAATATCCCATGACGCGATCCAGATAGTTCTTGGCGACCGGTCCGCTGCTCAACAAATGTTTGAAGCGCGCTTGCATCTCCATAAAGGCGCGCTCGGGATTGCGGCCGGTCGGATAAACTTCCATGTAGGCCACGCCATGTTCGATGGTCACCGGAGTAAAAAGACCGCCGGCTTCGGCCAGCCAGGCCAGGTCATAGGCAATATTATCGGCCGTGAATTTCCAACCGGTGGTGCAGGGTTGCAAGAAATGAATAAACGCCCCGCGGTCGCCATCGGCGAGAGCGCGGGAAACCACGCGGCTGATATGCTCGGGGCGATGAATGCCCAGGCGCGCCGAAAGCGAAACGCCATGATCGGCGATAATTTCAACTATCGGTTTCTTCCTTAAATCGCTGCCGGCCGGGCGGGCCGCGCCTTGCGGATAGGTGGTAGTATTTCCGCCGGGCGACGTTGCGGCGGAATATTGGTTTCCTGTGTTTTGATAGCCTTCATTGTCATAGCAAACGTATAAGGCTCTCTGCGTTAAATGTTGATCCAATTCGTCGCCCATGATTCTCTGCAAGCGGGAGAAAAGGCCTGATAAATTTCCAAAGCCGATATCAAACGTGCCGCCGTCTCCGCCCCAACCCAGATGCAGCACGTGGTCGGGTTGGCCATTCTTCTGCGCGCTTTTTAGCGCATAGCGGAGCCTCGCTCTGCGGGCGGCCAGGCCGCCCAACATTTCCGACGGCGCCGCGCCGAACACTCCGTGCAAGGTAGGAATTTTCTTGCCGGTATAGGGATATATGCCGGAATAGACCTCGAAGCAGCCGGTCGCTTCATACGTGATGATATCCAAGAAACCCATCGCCAACGCGGTCTTGACGACATGACCATAAAGTACATTTACCGGACAGCCCAGGCAGTTGCGGATCCCGGGCTCAAGACCGCTGCCCAGCAAGGCCAGACGATCCGAGTCAATTCTTTCCCAAGGTCGTCGCAACGGATAGCGCGGCGGTATGCCGGCCAGGGCGAGCTCCACGATTCGGCCCAAATCATGCGATTGGGTTTGGTCAATCACCAGAGCCGGCAAGAAAGCGATCTCAGGCACAATCCTATCCATTATTGATGTGAGCACTTGTTCCGGCGAATGCCGCGCAGAGGACTTGCGACTCATGAGGAGCACCCCTCGGCGAAAGTCGTCAATCCCGGCTGACGTCAATGGCAACTGCCGGCCGCCGTCTACGGCCAGCGTAAACGAAACTTTGTAGCTCAGCTCTTTCAGCTTTTCCATCGCCATGGCGATCGGCGAATTGCGCAGCACGATACCTTGCGCTCCCAGCACGGCTACCAAAGACTCCCCTTTCAATCTCGCCGACAGGAGTTCATACAAGGCCACAGAGGCCTCACGGTTCTCCAGTTGCCGTATCAAATTCAGGCTACTAATGGCCGTACCGAGCACTTCTTCCAGGTTTCGCTTCTCCAGAACGGCCACGCCGTACAATCTAACTAGGAGATCATCTTCGGAAAGCTCATGGATGCCCTCAGCGCCCGGCTTTTCGCCGTTTAAGGCAGGCAGCGTGACCAAGAAGCCTTCGGCGAGCTGTTTAACCTGACCCACTTGCGCACGTAGGCCACGGTTGCGGCGATGCGCTTCGATATCCCCGGCCGCTCTAATTCCGGCTGAAAATTCCGACCAATCAATTCCGCGGCTTAAGGCCCGACAGGCTTTCCCGAGCTCAGTCTCTTTCCACCGCCGCGGGTCTTCCAGGTCCGGCGCCGTGGGAACCGCAACTATTTGAGCATCCCGCTCGGAAAATCTAAAAAAAGTCATCAGTTTTTCTATGGAAATCTCCGGAGTTGCCGCCAGGCGCCGGGCTTCGGTGGAAAAATTCATCGCCATAAATTTTCGGAAAATCTCTTCCGAGATTCCGTAACTATCGCTGGTTTCCAAAAGCGCGCTTTCCAGCTCGCCCGGCGAAAGATCGGCCAATGCGCAATTGAATTCGCTGCGTCGATAAATTTCATAAATGACGCCCTGCTCTCGCAAGGCCGCGGCGCGCGCCAGAATTTGCAGAGTATCCATGGGCTCGGCCGTCGATAGATCCACTTCAAAAAAACCACTGAGGAAGTTGTGAAACAGCGAGCTCACATTTATGGTTTTTTTTCTGACGCCCAACAGGCGAAGTAACTTGATAGTCTTCTCCAAATTTCCCAGTAGATATTCGATCGCCACACGAACTCGTTGCTGGGACCATTCAATCAGCCCGTCGCGGGCTTCGTCCAGCGTTGCCGGTAAATCAGAAAACCTGACTCCCTTTTTTCGGAGTCCATCCAAAGCTTCAAAATGCAACCGTGAAAACCGGGTCAGCGGCGGCAGATGACTTATCTCTTCCATTATAGTTAGAAGATAATAATCTCCCTCGCCTACTTCGGCCCCGAGATAATGTATGGCGTTCACTATGTCTTGGGCAAGATTAATCTTCTCCAAGGGGATCAAGTCCGCCAGCTTATCTGCAGAAAGATTGCCCACTTTAGCCGGCAAGGGACCGTCGGTCAGGAAGAGGCAAACTCCCTTAGGCAGATCCAGATTTTTATCGAGAATCGCTTGCGCCACCGGCTGAGCTGCGGCGCGGGTTGCGACCGGAGAGTAAAAGAAGGCGCTTCTATCGATGCGTCGAACCGTAACCATTAAATACTTACCCCAACATAGGATTTTTGTGGAAGGAGATCCATTTCGCCACGCTGGAATCTTAGGGCTTTGTAGATTTCATCGCGAACCAGTGTTAGCGTCGGCGTCCGTCCCCCTAAACCGTAAATACGCGAGAAGAGTTGCGTGCCGGTTTGCGCCAGGCCGAATTCGTTTACGACGCCGGCCAGCTCCGTGTAGAGCCTGCCGCCAATCGCGCCGTAAGGATCATCGCGGTCAAAAACAAAAACTTTTTTTCCTTTTAGAACCGCGGCCCATTCTTTCTTGGGAAACGGGCGCAGCACATTGGGATGAAGCGTCGCAACGTGAAGTCCGTTCTTCTCAAATTCGCGCGCCACTTCTTCAAAGGCGCCATAAGCTGCGCCGGCCACGACAAATGCAATTTCCGCGGCGTCTACATTATAGCCCTGTAAAAAATCGTACTTTCGACCGGTGTATTTGGCAAACAAATCAAAAATATTTTTTAAGACTTCGTAAGCTAATTCCATGGCCTGATGGCGTTGATAGTCCGCTTCCTCCCGCGAGTTGCTGAGCGCCAGTGCGCCCATAACACTATCGTTGGGAGTAAATACAAAAGCTTTGACATAATCAAAAAAGGGATCGGCATAAAGCTTCGCCGCCTGTTCCGGCGTCAACGCCAAATATCTTTCGGGCGCATGGCTCACTTCGAACCCTTCCGAGGCCACGACCCAAGGCAGCATCACGGCGCGATCAGGAATCATTTCGCGGCGGCCGGCGCCCAAGTCCCGATACTCGGCATACAGGGACACCATATAGGCCATCAAATGGAAGTCAAAGGCTTGTTGCACGTCGGGTGTCATGAAAGCCAGAAACCCGGCATCCAAGAAAACTTTGTTGAAATCGCCATGATCGCCTTCAACATCCAGCGGAGAATTCAGCGAACGTGTGACATTCGATACGCCCACATTGCCCATACGCAGGCCGGCAATGGAATGCAGGATCTCCGACATCAAGGCGGCGCCCTGCGAACAAGTGGCCGTAAAGGCGAGGACGCGGTCGCGGGCCGCCCCCATGACGGCGCCGCCGGCGCCATGTTCGGATTCCGGGGTCACGCCTTCCGCGGAGAGATCGCCATCGGCGATCATCTGGGCCAGATGTTCCACAATTTGTGTTTGCGGAGTGATCGGATAAGCGGCCACCACGGAGGGAAATTGATTTAAAACCAAAGCCACCGCGCGCGCCGCCGCGCGATTTCCATCTTCGCAGAGCACCACCTGGCCTTCGGGCAGCTTCGGTTTCTCGATGCGGCCGAGAGCGGCGCTTTCGGTCCGCCAACTGGACCCCTCCCCTTTTACTAAAATACGGGCCCGCTCCAAGGCGTGCAGGTTGGCTTCGACTTTTTCGCCCGCGCCGAACTTCGCTGCCAGTGAAGCGCGCACGACCGCTGCAAAAGCCACCGGATCAACCGCCTCGGCGCCCAGTATGCCGAGCATGCCGCCAATCATTGCGTAATTGGGAGGAATGCGCTTTCCTCTCAGGATATCATCGGCATCCAGTGTGAATAGCGCGTAGGGTTCGTGGAAATCCGCCGCCGCTCTAAAATCGGCCGGCGCCATGGCCGTGTTCACAATGATAACTATGCTGTCCGGCCTTCTTCCTAAATATTGGTCGAGATGCCAACGCAATAGCGAAAACATTTTAAAATCAAAAAGCAGGATTATGTCCGGCGCTTCAAAGGGAGCATGGCTCAATATCGGCTCACGGCTGACGACTCCGTACCCTTTGACCGGCGCCCCTTTCTTGGATGGATCAAAAAGCGGAAATGCTCGTCCATAGTAACCGGCGCTGCAAAATGCGCCGATCATATCGCCGGTGGCGGAAACCACACCGGAGCCGGCTCCGCCCAGCAGGAGCACTTTCAATTGCCGGGCCTCTATGGCGGATACGACATCTGCGGCGACGAAGGGAACGTGCGTCCGGTAGAGCCTAGCTAACGTTTCCTCGGCGGGCGAACCTTCTCTATGCCACTCCAGCAATAGCTCCAGCGGCATATCCCCAGGTCGCAGCGGATGCTCGACGATTTGCGATAAAAGATTGGTCGCTCTTTCTAAGTCGATGCCCATAGCTTGTACGGACGCGTCACTCAAGTCGCCGATGCGCGTTTTACCCAACGTGAGCCCTACGCGGCCCTGGCTGGCGGTTTGCAGCGCGCGGGCGAGCGGAACCAGCCCACGACGGCGAGCGGCTAAAATTAGGGGATGTGTTCTTAGTTCTATTCCTGTCACTCCACGCGCTCCCTTAAATCGAAACTTCTCACGGCCCCGTCGATGACTCCGTGCGGACAACAGGCCATACAAGTGCCGCACGATTTGCAATAGTCCGTATTGACGGCAAACTCAAACGGCCTTCGGCCGGTCAGGTCTTCCAGGTCTGCGGAGATGGCATGGGCGTCACTCAGGTTTAGCAGATAAACTTTCATCCCGCGCACCAGGGCAGGAATAGTGCCGAGCGGCACACGCGGAACCATTCGCACTGCAGCCGTTTCTCCGCCGCCGCCTTCCGGACAATGGGTCACGCACAAGCCGCATTCCGGCCCTAAACATTTTTCGAGACGGACGTAGACGGGCACGCGCTCCCCGTAAGGCGTTTTCCAGGCCGCTGAAGTGCCTGTGGGCAAGAGCCCGCCAATCGGCCGCCGCTTGGCGCCGAAGAAGTGCTCCGGGAGGTAGGCCTCTTTCGTAATGTGCTTAAGCAAGGCCAAGCCGCCCGGACGTTCTACATCCACCTCACCGTGAATGATCTCATCCATTATCCGATGGACCAAAATATGGACAGCATATTTGCCTTCTTTCAATCCATTAATCTTTGACAAATGCTGGTAGAGCAGTCTCACCGCGGCTAGCACGTATTGCGGATGGCGATGATTTTCCCGTGCCCATCGGGCTAAATCCTCCTCGGGCGCGCGTGAATCAACCAAATGCTGAGCCGTTCCGTTGATTTCAAAGACCGGGTAAAAAGCCGATTCATTTAAAACGCGATGGCAGTCTAACAGATCAACCGGATTCAGTTCCCCTTTAAGCGTTAACGGTTTTCCGGTTTCCAGCGGATTAGCGACATAGAAATCTTCTTCCGCCGCCACGGCGGCGGCCGCGTGGGCAAAGGGATTCTCCAGCAAAATGAAAATAGTGGACCTGAAGGCTGGGTTGGCCAGATCAAGGTGGATGGTTTGCTCCGGACAAATCGATACGCACTGGCCACACTCCGGCCCGGTGCATTCCTCCGCGCGTCGATCCCAGCGGTCCGGCCGGCCAAAGCCGTCATCTTCATAAACATCTTTGGGGCAGATTTCGATGCATAGACGGCAAGCCTTGCACAATTCATAACCAATGGTTTGCCTGAAGATGGTTTCCCGCTTAAGCGGCGATTCCCGCAAGAGCTCGGGCGGGAGCGGCCCTTCAACAATGAACTCGATGCGCGTCGCTTTCTCGCTGAGAGACGTCAGGGCGACTTCATTAAAAACCCATTGTTCCATGCGAGCCAATGCGTCTTCACATAAAAGAGCGTGGGCCAGCGGCTGGCCATCAACCCGGAAACCGCTGCGGGTAGCTAACGCCATTAATTGTTGAAATCGAGTAACCAGTTGTTCCGCGGGCGGTGATAATTTTTCGCCGGTGATCATCGAATTAGCAAATCTAACGGCCATTAGGCTAACCCCCTTAAGCGCTCCGCTTCCTTAAACCCAACGTCTAAAGCCCGCCGATTGAGCTCGGGATTTCTCTTCCCGACACTTTTCATCACAGCGGCTTCAACCGCGGCGTTTGGTATAAGCTGCAAATAACCCAACGTGACCGCTAAGGCTAAAACGTTAATGCCCAACTCCCGGCGCGGCGGTCTTACTTCCCGGGCCAGCAACTCCCCGAGCGGAGAAGGAATGGCTCGCTTATCCCCATAGGTTTCGGCAACGGCCGTGGAGTTTACAATGATTTTTCCCGTGGGAGAGATGACGCCTCTGAATTTGTTGTAAGTTTCCGCATTGAGCGCCACCAGGACATCCGGCGACTCCGTCTGAGGGAAATGGATTTCCCCCCGGCTAATCAGCACGTCGGAGTAAGCTTCGCCGCCACGCGCTTCCGGGCCATAGTTCTTCGTAAAAACTCCATTGAGGCCGGCGCGCAAAGCCGACGACAACGTGATCTCGCCGGCGGTGATGACCCCCTGCCCGCCGGAACCGGCAAAGCGAATACCGGTACGTGGATACTCGGTGAGCGGATCCATTTCTTCCAAGGCAATGTCTTCCAATAATTCCTCTGACGCGCCGGCCGCGGCTTTGGCCTTGGCGACAGCCTCTTGATAGCTCCGGCTGCTCTGCAAATCTTCCCTTTCTTCCTGACGGATTATCCCAAGTGGAAAACAGCGCTCCTGCTCCGAGGGCGGCAGTTTTTCCCATTGCGCGAGCAAAACCACGCGGGATTCCAGAAAACGCCGATACCGAAATGCGTCAGCCCGGCGGTTCAGCGCTCCCCAGCCGGTGTGGCAAGTCCCAATCACATTGACAAAAGAGAAACCGCGGTGCGCGATGGCCGCCGATATGAGTTCTTCCAATTGCTTTTCATGTTCTTGCAAAGTGGTGACGGCCCCCTGGGCCACAAAGGAGGCCCCGGCGCCCAGCGCCAACTTAACCAGGTTAAAGGGCGGCTCAAAAGCGCCGTAGGGAACCGACGTGCCGACTTCTCCCATGGGCGAGGTCGGCGAGTGTTGCGCGCCGGTCATTCCGTAAGATCGATTATCATACACGATCAGCGTCAGGTCGGGATTGCGGCGCGCCGCATGGATGAAGTGATTGCCGCCAATCGCAAAGATATCCCCATCCCCGGCCGCCAAGGCTACCGTCAAGTCAGGTCGCGCCATTTTCAGGCCCGTCGCAAAAGCCAACGAGCGTCCGTGGGTCGTATGGACCGTATTAAAATCGAAGTGACCGGGCAGACGCGAAGTGCAACCGATCCCGCTGACCAGCGCGATATTGTTTTGGACTTTCTCAAGGCCATACTGAGTAGAAACATCAACGCTCAGCCGGTTGCCCACCGTTTTAATGAGGGCCCGGTTCATGATGGTTTGCAAGTTTCCCAGTCCGCAACCTTCACACCAAATACTGCGACGCATGCGCGGGCGAAGCACCGGAAAAGCTTTCATGCGGTAACCTCACGTAACAAATCAGCCGGAGTAATCAATTGAGTGTCTACGCGATCGAGGCCAACCACCAGGGGCGGGATTTCTTGATTTCGTTGGGAAAAATCGTAGGCGAGCCGTTTAATTTCCAAAATATATTGACCTAAGTTCAACTCGGCGACGACGATTTTTCTGGCTTGAGCAAACACCTTGAAGAAAATTTCCTCGTCGGATGGGAAAAGGGTAATAGGACGAACCAAGCCGATCCTAACTCCCTGCCGCCGCGCTCGTATGACGGCTTCTTTGGCGGCGCGCGCCGTAATGCCAAAAGCCACGAGCACTACCTCGGCGTCTTCGGTAAAAAAAGTTTCAGTCTTTAGTATGTCGCGTCGAGCCTCCGTCGTAGTAAGTTTGGCATGAATTCTGCGAAGTTGTTCATCGATGATTTTCGGGTCCTTGGTCGGGAGTCCGCTTCTCCCATGATTTAATCCGGTGACATGAAACCGATACCCGTACCCAAAGGGCGCCAGAGGCGGAACTCCGCCGGGAGTCAGACCGAACGGCTCATAATCTTTGGGATCTCCGCTCGGTTTGGCCCGATTAATTTTGGGAACGAATTCTTTGGGCGGCAGTATGACCGGCTCCTTCATTTGACCGACCTTGGCGTCGCTTAACACAATGACCGGAATTCGATATTTCTCGGAGAGGTTAAAGGCGCGGACCGTTTCCTCGTAACACTCTTGAACCGAGGCCGGAGAAATCACAATGATAGGGTGGTCGCCATGCGTTCCCCAGCGCGACTGCTGTATGTCGGCCTGCGCGACATCGGTGGGCCCGCCGGTGGACGGCCCGCCGCGCTGGACATTCACGATGACCAGAGGGATTTCATTGAAGCAGGCAAACCCAAGGTTCTCCTGTTTGAGTGAAAAACCAGGACCGGAAGTTGCGGTAAAAGACTTAACGCCACCCAACGACGCGCCAATAACGGCGCCAATGCTGGCAATCTCATCCTCCATCTGGAGGTATGTTCCGCCCACTGCAAAAATATGTCGGGCGACGTATTCTAGAATCTCGGTGGACGGCGTAATCGGATAGCCGGCGAAGAAACGGGCGCCGGCCTCTAAGGCGGCGCAGGCTACCGCATCGTTGCCGCTAAGCGTCAGCCGTCGCGCTTTGGCCAGTTGACCGCTGCGCACGGCGGTCCGTATGGCATCGATTTCTCTCAAATCTAATCTTGCCGCGGTTACAACCATGGTCTATCGTCTCCTGCTTCCACTTATTAAGTTTCCGGTCATGGCCGGAACCGGAGCCCTGTGCGGCTCGGTTCGCCCTGAAGAAAGTTGTATGGCAACAACCCATCGGACAGTATATACCTACACCGGGGCTAGTTTAGCGGGGGCAAAAAAACGTTTCTCTTGCACGCCTACGAGTTAGGCAAAAAGTAAGTTTGCCGGAGGCTTGATTCGAGCTAGTAGATAATAGGTCAGCATGACGCGAGGTTCCGCATCTAAAAGCAAGCCGCGGCGCGCGTGTGATGTAAACATTAAAAGGTTGCTACAGGGCTGGCTAGTTTAGCCGGCCTGCTTGGCTCTTCTAGGTCTTTTCTCCGAGTATACTGCTCACAAATTAGCATTACCCGCACGCGCTTCCTCTACGCATACGGAATAGCCTATGCGGTGATCTGATAGGCTGATTGGAAGGCCCAATCCCCTACTATTATAATCTTAAACGTCGCCAAATTCTAACTAAAAAGATGAGGACATTGACGAAAACACGTAAGAATTGTAATATCAACTCGTGCCGAAGTGGCGGAACTGGCAGACGCACGGGACTCAAAATCCAATCTTGACCATAACGTCGGTAACTCTCGGTAATACTCGGTACCAATAAAAGCCAGTCTTCATGCGGGTCTCTGCATGATGGAATGGCTTTTTCATTTTTACGGATGATTAGGGTATCTTACCCTGTTTACTTCTCAAGTAGACAAATTTCATCCCTTTCAGCCCACTCAATAATCCTCTTTTTCGATAGCCGCATCCAATACATCGACCACGATGGAGTGAATCTCTACCTCAAACCATTCGCGGAATAGTGCCAGCGTTCGCTGCGGCGGCCATAAATCGACCCGCCTGTCCCACTCGGCCAGTTCCATTTCAAAGAGCGGTTCGTACAAGGTTTCCACAAACGACTGCCCCTCTTCGTTCGAATCAAAGGCCGGTATGAGGATCGCAGTACAATCTTGCTGGAGTTCGGCCAGTGTCCCTGGTACATTCCCATCCGTCAAGGTGCGAAGCCACTCCAGAAGAGGCGGCTTGGGCTTGAGAATCGCTAGCGAGCGGTTAATCGTCGGCCAAGGGAGCGCCTCCGTGGCCGCGTCGCTCGCCGGAGTTCGAACTGTGGACGACGGAAGTCTCAAATGCTGCTGACATACCGTCTGGGCGCGTGCAACGCCGCGCTTCGTTAAAGCCAATGCCGGCGCTTTACCACGGGGTTTCCGGAGGTAGCCTTTCGCGAATAGCCGGCGCATGATCGCCCGATCCATCTCGTCCCAGGCGCTAGCGTTACCAGAACCGAACGTAGTCAGATACAGCAAGGCCAAGGCTATATCGTCTATGGTGCTGTACTCGTCCATCATAGCAAGATTCTGGCATATGCCACAGGGACTGCCAAGCTCAACGATTGAGCTTCGGGCCTCGCTGAAGTTCCACGGCGGCCGAATAAAGGCATTCATGGCGGACTTTCGGTGCCACGCCTTCGCCAGCCCGTGGACAGCGGAGCGGCGAGCGGACAATGAGTAGAGCCCGGAGGACTTGCGAAGGAGGCTTCGATGACGTCCTCTCAAAGCATCCCCTTCCCAACCTCCTCCCAATCCCAAGCTGCAGAAAAGATCCCCAAAAAAACTGGATCTTTTCAGCGGCGCATCAAGAGAAAGACGGCCCCCAGCACCGAACGTACCAGCCGGTTTTTGTTGGCACAAGAGGTTCGGCCCACTGAATTTATAAAATTCGATGCGAGGCGTAACAGTCGATTAGCGATTGAGTCCCATTTAGCCTTTATCGGGCACGCGCCGCTGGGGGCGCGAGCGGCAGGGGGTTAATCCGCGCTGAGAATCGTATCGCGCAGTGAAGAGGCGGTGCGCCGAAGCAACTGAGCGGAGGAGGAATATGCAGATCGCGCGACGCTGGCAAAGAATTACGCGCCGCGGCGGCGGGAGCGGCGACAATGCCAAGGCTTAGACGTAAGTAGAGGTCTTTTCCAGACTTTTCTAAAGTGAATTATTGACCATTGGTAACGTATGTGTTACTATTATTTTTGTTAAACAAATCAAGGTAATCGAGTGTTTGAAAGAGGGGGCATCTGTTTTTGAAAAATGGTTTAACAGTGTCGATGCCCCTACCGCCGCTAAGGTGACGACGGCACTCTACAGATTGGAGCTAGGCAATTTTTCAAATGTAAAATCTGTTGGAAAAGGTGTCTCGGAATACAAGATTGATTTTGGTCCCTGATATAGGATTTACTTTGGTCAAGAAGGTCCTTATCTGATTATCTTGCTTGGCGGAGGCTCAAAGAAAACACAGAGTTAAAGATGTTAGAAAAGCCCAAGTGCTTTGGGCGCAGTATAAAGCAGACAAGAAAGCAAAGAAATAAGGAGATAATATGCCGGTTACGCGGAAATTTCGTAAAACCATTTTAAGCCGTGCTGAGCGTGACGCTGAATTCAGAAGACATATGCTGGCAGAGGCGGTCAACGAGTTGCTCTCAGGGGACCTTGCGGCGGGCAAGTCAATTCTTCGGGATTACATTAACGCAACAATCACATTTCAGGGACTTGCCAAAAGACTCAAAAAATCAAGCAAGAGCATCCACCGTATGCTTGGCCCGAGTGGAAATCCACGAGCTGAGAATATTCTTGAGATGATTAAGATTCTGCAGGCTTACGAACGCGTAAAATTGTACGTTAAGGCAAATAAGTTGGCGGCTTAAGAGCAATGTCGCGGCAGACCTGAAGCTGTAGAATTCTGGAAATAGCAGGCTTTCCTGCTTTGCTATCTTTTGATAGCATCACTATTTGGTGCTTTACCGGTGCGGCGCACGGACGGTGAGGAAATCCCAAAGAACGCGTAAGCGATCAAGGTGCCCTTTTCTTAGAGCATTCCCCTTCCTACCTCCTTTCCAGCCAAAGCCGCGGAAAGGGTCCCCAAAATCCACGGACCCTTTCAGCGGCGCATCAAGAAGAAGGACGGCCTATAGCACCGGGCGTGTCGGCGGGTTTGTGCCGGCATAAGCGGTGCAGCCTACCGATTGAAAGAGGATCTTCAATGCGGATGACGATGGCTCGTTATCATGATAGTCCCGTGTATCCTTGAAGCCACGCGCTGCGGCGGGCGGGAGCGGCGGGGGTGTGGACAACCCTCGGGATTTCTATCGCAGAATCAAGCGCGCGGCGGGGCCGTGGATAAGCGCAAGGTTTCGGTGGCAGAGCCACGCACCGCGGCAGGCGGAGCAGAGGGAAGTAGGGATGAACCGCGAGATCCAGCGGCAGAGGACGCGCGGCGGGGGAGCGGCACAGCCGGGGGTTTGGGCAGATCGCGCAATTCCGTCACAGAATCACGCGCCGCGACGGGCAATGAATGAGGCGCACGATTCCGTCACAGGACCAAGCGCCGCCGCGGGGAAAGCGGCGGGGCTTTGGGCAGACCGCACGATTCCGTCAGAGAACCACGCGCCGCGGCAGGCGGAGCGCAGGACTTGGAGCTACAAGCAATCAAGAGATCCGACAGGAACAAACTTGATTTTGTATACAGTTGTAGTATACTGTTATACATGATCGTGTTTGACGCTTCGACGCTGATCCTGTTAGCCAAGGTCGATCTGCTGGAGGACGTCGCCAAGGTATATGAGATCCTTATTACCCCTATCGTTGAGCAAGAAAGCACCTTACCGGATACATCGGATGCAAAGCTTATTTCCCGGTTGATAGGCAAAGACCGGATCAATGTAAGAGACGTGGAGGAAGGGTCGCTGGACATCAAGC
>JACOSC010000311.1 GCA_016179055.1 Acidobacteriota bacterium | reverse complement strand
CGGTCCGCCCATCTCGATAAGTGGGCGCCACCGATCTCGTGGTTGGGAAACAGAAAGTTAAAGTTCGAGTGGGGAGGTTCCGTTTAATCCTTAATTCTGAGACTTAGGCTTCAGCGAAAATCACTGACAATTGTTTAACGAAACCGAAACTAGGCCCCATTGTCCGTGATTCGTCTCAACTGGGTCTTGAAGGTGGGACAGGCATCTTGCCCCGACGCCGTCGGGGCGGGACGCCTGCGCCACTTTTTTAATAACATTTTTTTGAAAGATATAGTGCGCACGCGCGACCCCGCCGAGGTACACGCAGACCCGTTGTTGGCTCTACGGTTTTAGGTATTGAAGGCGATGGGGTCGCAGAGTGAAGTGTCGGTATTGGCCATTATTTTTAGCCCGTGGCTGCGGTTCAATCGTCCCGACAGTGTCGGGACGGAAGGGATTTCCTCGCCGGAGCTACCTTGCCTTGAAAGACACGGCTAAAGTCATTAGGCCGCTACTCGGCCGCAGGAGTTTGGACATTGGGAATGCAGTGGAGTGCCGCTTACCCCCCAAAGCTTCGCAAGGTGGAAGCGGCTTCCAGCCGCTTTCTGAAATTTGGACATTTTATGTGGTCCCGCAGGGTGGGAGAGCCAGCTTATCTTCGAAGCCGTTAGAGTCCCGCTCTGCGGGGCGAAAGCATAAAGCCTGGGGTGGAGCGCAGCGAAACCCAGGGTGTGAGAACCTGAAATGACCCCAGCCCCGACCTTGTCGGGGCGACAGCGTCATACCGGAGGAACGCCAACATGCTGTCGCCCCGCAGAGCAGGGCTTAAAGTGTAGGAGTGACGCGTTCCTGGGGCTCACGCCCCAGGCTTTATGCTGCCGCCCCGCAAGGCGGGGCTCGGAGATTCGGGCCACTCTCTATCCGAGCCCAGCTAAAAAACATGGATGGCGGTCGCTTTAAAGGACAAATAAGCCTTAGTCCCAACCTCCAGCCCAAGGACGGCAAAGGATTGCACCGTCAACATAGCCATTAGCGGGACGCCCACATCGAGCGTTAACCGTACGAGCGGGCCGGTGGTTTCTATATGAGTGACGGTCCCGTAGAGATTGTTTAGAGCGGAAGAATGGGGCTGGTCTCTTGAGACTATGATCTCTTCCGATCGAATAGCCGCGTAGGCGGGACCTTCTCGCTCCGCTACGACCGACAGCCTTAAAGGTCCCGCTTGAAATCGGGCATTGAAAATTTTCTCATGGGGAGATTGGCTTTTGTCACAGTCCGTTATTTCACCTCGAAAAAGATTCTCTACGCCAAGGAACTCGGCGACGAACGTGGATTTTGGCTGGCGAAAAACGATTTCGGGCGGACCGATCTGAACAATTTCTCCCGCTTGGATCACCGCCACGCGATCGGCCAGCACCAGGGCTTCTTCGAAATCGTGCGTGACGTGCAGCGTGGTCATCGCGAGTTGCTTATGCAGGGCGCGCAGTTCTCGCCGCACCTCCCGGCGATTGGGTGGATCGAGGGCCGACAGCGGTTCATCAAGCAACAGTACCTGCCGCTCGGGCGCCAGCGCACGGGCCAGCGCAATTCGCTGCTGCTCTCCGCCGCTGAGTCCCGTAATACGACACTCCAGCAAATGCTCGATCTTAAGCAAGCGCGCCAGCGAGGCTATTTTAGTCCGCGTTTCGGCCGGCGAACGGCCACGGAGTCCGAAGGCTATGTTTTGACGCACCCTCAGATGAGGAAAGAGCAGGTGATCCTGATACATGAGTCCAACGCAACGGCGTTCGGGGGGCCGTTCGGTTACGTTCTCACCCGCGATCCAGACCTCTCCGGAAGAAGGGAACAGCAACCCGGCGATAATTTCCAGCAGCTTGGTTTTTCCGGCGCCGGTCGGACCCAAAATAACAAAATATTCCCCCCGTTTAACCTCTAAATTAATCGAGTGCAGAGCAAACGCGCCCACTTTTAATGAAACATTGACAAGACGAATCATAGGGCTTTAGCGGGACTCTCCCAGAGATTTATTCCGCGTAGCAAGGCAAAGACGAGCAAGCAAATGAGCACCAAAATTAAAGCGACTGGTAGAGCATAGGTCAGGCCGTAGGTGGTAAAGCGATCGTAGATGAGCACGGAGGCGACCTTCGGATTATAGGTAATGACCACAATCGATCCGAACTCGCTAATGGCGCGCGCCCACATCATGATCGCCCCGGAGAGCAAACTGCGCCGGCTCAGCGGCACCGAGACGAAAAAGAACGTCCGCAAGGGGCTATAGCCGAGCGTCCTCGCGACATTCTCCAGCCGGGGATCGACGCGCAGAAATCCATCGCGTGCGGCATTGATTAACAGGGAAATGCTCACGAATATCATCGCGGCGACGATTCCGGGGATATCGCCCACAAAAGTAAGGCCGAGATGGCTGAAAAACCGGCCGCCATAAAACTGCCGTCCAAAGACCAGCAATAAAGCGATGCCGGCCACAGGGTGAGGGATCACCACCGGAAGGTCAACCAGAGCGGCGATGAAACGCCGGCCGAAAAACGCACGCCGCGCGAGAAGATAGGCCAGCGGCACTCCGAGCAAGGCTCCGATCAGCGTCGCCCACAGCGCGCATCCCAGTGTAAGCGCAATGGCGTTTCGAACTTCCGAATCGGCCAGCGCCTCCGCCAAACCGCCCGTACGGACACTGGTCAACATCTTCAGGAGCGGGGCTAACAGAAACAGCACGACAAAGGCCCCGAGCAGCGAAAAGATGACCACGAGCAGGCTGGGTTTTTTCATGGCTTTTTAAGCGCCTTCTCCATGGGCTCCCCCTCGATAGGAGCCAATTTAGCCTTTAGATGACCGGGCAGCTTTTCAATGGGGCTGGCTAAAGGTGGTGAGATGGCCATCACGTAGTTGCGCTTCATTATCGTCTGGCCATCGGGGGAAATCAGGAACTCCACGAACAGCTCGGCTAGGTTTCCGTGCGGCGCCGATTTCAGTATGGTTAAGCCATAGAGTATCGGCATCCCGTTGACCTTTAGTCGCTCTGACGGTTTCTTGCCCGCCACATGGACCGAGGCCGTTTCATAATAATTAGCTTTTCCTATATCGCTAAGATCGATCTCCGAAGGAAAATTTATAAATGGTAGTTTTTTCTGTTCGGCTACAGAACGATAGCCGTAGACGTAGTCCAGTTCGCCCGACTCCAGCAATGCCAGCAGCTCCATCGATTTCGGTCGAATGTTTTTCAGGGGCACTCTCGATTTCAACTGATGATAAAGCCCAGGCTTTTGATAGTAGTTCTCAGCCAACTGCCAGTGGAGCAGCGTTCGGTAACCCGCCGGATCCGCATCTGGGTCGGAGTAGCCACTCTGAACGCCGGGGCGCAGTATTACTTCAAACCAGTTCTGGCCATTGATTTCGCCGGCCCCTTTCGAGTTCGGCGTGTACATTAAGACCATTTGGTTGCGAGCAAATATCGCATACCAATCCGCATATTGTGGCACTATGAGGGAGGGGAGCAACTCGCCATCGGCGACGGCAAGAAGGTCACAGGATTTTCCGAGTTCCGTAATCTTTCGCACTGCATCTAAGCTTCCCGAACTCTCCGCTTGCGGCGACACTCGCGGATGGCGCCGAACAAATTCGCGCAGTAAGTCTGCCAACGGAGCGGTCAGACTCCCGGCGTTGAAGATGATGAGCTCGCCTTTGATACCTTGATCCTTAATCGCCGGCGAGCTCCGGCAGGCTACTAATAACCCCAGCGCAGAGACCGCCGTGGCAAGCGCGGCTAATACCAAAGTGGGCTTAGACAATTATCCGCCCTCCCCTAGGTTTGTCATCTTATAATCGCCAAGGCTGTTTCCGCCGGATGGCCGTTACTATAGAGCGGACGGCTTCGTCAAAGCCTTTATAAGTACGTCGCAATTGTCGCTCTGTGCAACGAGCCTTACCCTCGTATAATCATTACCTCGGTGGCTTTAATAAGTGCGAACACCCTCACGCCTTTCCTTATACCGAGTTCTTGGCAGGAGCCCCGTGTGATGATCGACGTTACTTCTTGCCCGCCCACGTCTACGGTTACCTGCGCCAGCAGCCCATCGAATTGCAGGCCGGTGACCGTTCCCAGCAGCTTATTCCGGCCACTAATCGCGCGGAGTCCTACCGGTTTCCTTTGCTTTAACGCCTTGGTCTCCTTGGTCTCTGTAAGCCGATCGATCTCACTACGGGGGATTCGGTGGTGCCCGCCCGGAGTTTTGACGGAGCTGATTTTGGCCTGGTAAATCCATTGCTTAAGCGTAGGATAGCTAATGCTGATCAACTTTGCCGCCGCTTTAAGTTTTAAAAGTTCCATGATTTTAATTTTATACAATTATACTTGATTAAAGTCAAATGAATTCGACAATATTATACGATTTTATACGACTAATATCATCGTCATCTGAAACAGGAATTCCTACGACGGTCTTCGATTTTTTAGGAAGATGCTCCTCACGCTATAATCCGCGTGCTCTCTGGAAGAGTATACGATTTTGAGAAGGGGTTCCCCGCGAAGGAGGCCCCGCCAAGGGAGGATAAGCCTATGAAGAACGTATGGAACATACGGCAGCGGCGTGCCTATCTATACTGCGAGCGGGCATAAACTATCATTTTCCTGCTTCTACAGAACCGGGAGCGGTAGCGACCGGGTGCGCACGATTTCGCAACGGGCCGACCCGGTCGCTACCGCTCTCGGTTCTGTTATTTTATGACCGTTCAAAGTATATAACCAACATTGCCTCTCTCTTCTCACCACAGAGGCGCAGAGTTCACGGAGGGAAATGGTCGTCATATTCTTGGCCATCATACCTGTGCACTAGCGCGGCGAGCCCTCACGGCGAAGAATTCTCTTTTTAAACTCTTCCCAGAAATTCGAATAAATGTCTTGAACTTCCTTGAAACCCATAAGGATCACGGCCGCCCCATAGGAGGTCACCCCGACAAGCAGGCTGACCCCGAGCGCCACAAGCGGACTGGGATTCCACACACGGAACAATAAGAGTCTTCCGGCCAGAACGGCCGCTATCATAGTGCCGGTCAAGGCCAATGGCGGCCATATATTTTGCAGGACTTTAACCATAGAGACCTTGAGGAGATTGCTGACAAAGCGCTGGACCACGATGAAATAAAAAAGATTCCCCACACAAACGGCCCAGCAGACGCCGGCGAGTCCCCAGCGGCTGCCTAACCAAGCAGATACGGTCATGAGTATCAGGCGAATGACTTGGCAAATGAAGTAAGCGCGGGCCTGCCCCATCGCCACGAAAACGGAGCCGGCCATCATATGAATCATCATGATTAGCGTCGCAATGCCGAGAATCCGCATAGGCAACGCCGCGCCGATCCAGTGAGCCCCAAAAATAACCGGAAGAAATTCCGGAGCAACGATGGCCAGTCCGGCGATCATCGGATACGTGCTCACCGCCAGAATCAGGGAAGACTTTAGATACCACGATTTGAGCAACTCCGGTTGATCTTGAATTTTTGTGTAGGCGGGGAAGGCGACGTAGTCAACCAAGGTACTGACTTTCTGCAGCGGCAGGATAATTAATCCATAGGCCCGGCCGTAAAGCCCAAAAAGCCCGAAGCCCAGCGTCCCGCTAATAACCAGTTGATCGGCATTCTGCGAAAGCAATAAAACCAGATTGCTGAACATGACGGTAGTTCCTAAGCGAGCCAGATCAGCATAGGCTTGACGGTTGAAGCCCAGCCGCGGGCGCCAGCCGCATAGCCATATGGCCGGAATACAAATAACCGCTGAAAAACCAACGGCGCTCTCGACCAGACTCCATACGCCGAATCCATGGGCCGCCATAACGACGGCAATGGTCCCCGACAAGAACACGGCGGCAAAAGAAATGATAGTGAGCCGCTTGAATTGGAAATGACGCGTCAACAGGGCATTGGGGATGCCATAGGCGGCGTTGAAGAAAAAAATCAACGAAGCCACGATGACCACCGGTCCCATCTGGGGATTGCCGTAGGCTCGAGCCAGCCACGGGCTCGCTGCCCACATCAACAGAATCAATAGCGCCGCCATAGTCAACGTGGCGGTATAGGCCGTTTTAATATGAGCGTCGGATAAGGCTTTGCGCTGGATCAGCGCTACAGGCAGGCCCAGTTGCAGAATAATCGAGCCGATGTTGGTATAAATGCTTACGGTAGAAAATAGGCCGAACTCTTCACTCAGTATTAGCCGGCCCATGATGATGCCAAAGATAAAAAGCAGCCCCTCCTGCAAGAACGCGCCGAAGGTTCCCCAAAAGGCGCCCTCTTTGGCTTTCTCCTTAAGTTCTTCTTCCAGAAGTAACCCCCTCCCCGATTCCTGTTTAGAACACTCGCTTGGCCAAATATCGCAAGCAAAGAGGCGGAACGAAAAATAAAAGTAACTGTTCACGGGGTTCGCTGAGACCACACAAGAGACCCCCAGCGGAAGCTGGGGGAGACTCAGGCCCAGCCTACTCCGGCGACGCCCCACGCCCCCCACCCCCTCTCCCCGCCGGGCGGGGAGAGGGGGCCAAGGGGGTGAGGGGCTTGATCTAGGCTGGATCTTGAAGCTCCCCCGGCTTCCGCCGGGGGTATCCACCACCCGTGAACGGATACAAATAAAATTACCGGCT
>JACOSC010000329.1 GCA_016179055.1 Acidobacteriota bacterium | reverse complement strand
TTCAAATTAGACTTCCGCTTTCGCTAAACGCAACTTTTATGGACATTCCAATGGACCACCGCCAGCCCCCCCTTTTTTGTCTAATTATCTCCCCCTCCGAAAAGTCTGCCGTAGGGGCTGAGACGCATTGCCTGAGTAGTTACAATAATCTTACATACCAGGGGCTGCGCGGCGCTTGCCCCTGGCTATTATAGCCCGCTCCTTCAGAGCTACGCGAACCAGCTTCGAGCTATGGCGGGGCGCCCGCTCGAAGTGGTGGGGACGAAAGGATCGCGCCGGGCTGTGGGCCAATGTCCAAACTCCAGAGCCCCCGTGCGGGGCCGACACTGCTGCCGTCTGATTGGCTTATGATCGAATCTCAGTAATAGGACGAATTTAGACCCTAACGAAGAAGGCCGATGAATTGGACTAGACGCGACTCCTGCGTGACAAAGCGGTGACCGCCTTGGCGATACGATTCAAATCTTTGATCTAAACTCCAATTCTTTGTATACGTCGTTCACTCGTAATAGTGTTGGCGGCGCATCTCTAATGCTCTTTGAGCACGATCTCCATAACGCGCATGGGCATGAGAATTGCATTGCGAACTAGGCGACTTTAAATGTCGCTTGTGGCAGAAGAGGGTATCAAGAGGAAAGCCGTGTGAGGTAGAAGATCTGGGAACCCCCCAAGATTTCTCGCGTAGGCGTCGGTTATTTCATACAAGATCTCTTCGCCGCCGGTCAAAGTGAGTCGGCATTCTTTTTCAGATAATGATTGATTGGGCTATCCAAGATTAATTCAATTCACTCGCGGTAGCAAGTAACCACGCGGACGGCGATAGGAACCGGAGCAGCCAAACGGGAAAAGTATCTATCGTCAAATTGCGGGGTCGCTTGCTACCGGGTTCCGCCACCTGGTTCCAACGGCGGTTGGGATCACGGCGCACGCGGTCGAGTAATGCCCTCACGACTGGGCACCGGATTTTTTTCTCCCCAATAACATCAGCGGACGGCAGACATTTGCTGCGCCCTAACCCGCCTCTACACTATTTGCAGATGACCCGTATTACAAGTCAGGGCTTGGCTCCCAGCCGCCTTGCTCGGCCATTGTGGATCATGGTATATTCTCAGCGTGATTTCCCATTTAGAATTGGAATATATGCGGAGGACAATAATCGATGATAAGAAAAGATCTTTCAATAGTGACCATTTTGGTCTTGATTAGTGTGGCCGCCGTAGGGCTACCGATGGCAAGGGCGCAGGAAGGAAAAGTCGTTGGATCCAAGGAGGAATCTAAGTGGAGTCCGACTACCACGGCCTCAGCCACTTCGCCGGAAAATAAAAAAGCGTTGGAGAAAGGGAAACCGATTACGGTGACCGGTGAAATTGTTGATGCCAGTTGCTATATCCAGTTGGGTAAGAAGGGGACGGCGCATATCGACTGCGGCAGACAGTGCATCATGAACGGCCAGCCGGTGGGAGTTGTCGACGGCAAGGATCAACTCTACCTCATTATGGCGGAACAACACGACCCGCGCAAGCTGGGCAAAGTCGATATCAAGAAAATCTTCGCCGATCTCATGGCCAAGACTGTCACCGTCAACGGCATCATGAACGAGGCTGGGGGCGTGAAAACTATTTACGTCCAAGGCAGGATTGAAGAGGCCAAATAGTAGGCCGCGGCGAGACCCGTGGCTACCCTGCTACGCGCCTGGACGTAGGGTTTCTGTTTCGGTAAGTATTGGATATGCCCCTCACTCGATTCAATGGGAAGACGCCGATTCTCGCGGCCGTAGTGGCCTTCGTTCGAAATACCAACCGCGGCCTAGAGGTGTATCTCAACCGCCGGCCGGCGCATTTTCGATATTATCCCGACGCCTATGTATTTCCCGGGGGACAGTACGATCCACTCGATAACGATTTGAAAGCAACGGCCTGCCGGGAAGTGGAAGAAGAGATCGGCGCCGCCATCGATCCCCGCCGGCTTGTGCTGCTGCGCGAAACCCAAACCAGCCCGCTGGCCGGACCTGTTTATCACATGTGGACTTTTGTGTACCCGGTCGCCGGTGATTTCCGCACGTGTATCAACGCCGATGAAATTGCCGACGAGGTTTGGACGACACCTGAGGAAGCGCTTTCCCAGTTGAAGCTACCATACCAGATTGTTGTGGCCCTGCGCGCTATAGCGAAATTCAGCACTACCGAAGATTTGATGCGCACCCTGTCAAAACGGAATCGTTAGCACCTCTGAAGGCGCGGAATGCATATTGCAGTGCTCCCGCTATCACGACTTTGTCTTCTTTGGGATACTCGCCAGTATTAACTCATTGGACGGGTTGTCCGAGACGTCCTCAGCGTAATGCGTGAAGTGTAGGACGCCCTTACGATCAATGAGAAAAACCCCAGGCATTTGGAAGACATCGCCAATCGGGATTCCGATCATATGCCCTTTAAAAGCGGCGCGCAACCCACGCATCAAAACGTTGGTTCCCAGCATATGGCCCATTGAGCCTCGGATCAGGCCATACTGGGCATAGGCGGCTCGTTGCGGATCGCATAAGCATGGGAAGGTTACGCCACGCTCTCGACAGAACTCCGAGGCTTCTTCGGGCGCTCCTTGCGTGACCAAAACGATTTCTACCCCGTGTTTCTTAAATTTATGGTAATCACGCCGTAACTCGGCGACGTGCTCGCGGCAGAAGGTTCAGCCAAAGTGACGCAGAAATACCAGGACGATCGGCCGGCTCACCCAGAGTTCGGACAAGCGTATCATCGGTCCTTCGCTTTGTTGTAATTCTATATCGGGGGCGCTATCGCCGATGGCTAAAGCAGGTCTTGCCATGATTCGTTTCTCCTCTTTCAGGCACTATGGTAACGAGCCGCCCGGACATTAAGCCGATTAGATCGCAACCCCAACATAAGTGAAGTTACGAGCATTTCATATCTTAAAATAAAAAAACACCTTCGGGCCTATGCCCGAAGGTGCCCAGTAATTTAGGCAGGTTTGTACTTAATCGATGTCAGTTCGTATTTGTTGGACTGCTTGTTTTGCAGTTGTTTGGGGAAGTGCTGTTGGTTGTTTGAGAGGAATCCAAAGAACTTTTGGATTTTTGTTCGCCCCCATCAGGCTTACTCTCACTTTTCCGAGCATAATCGGTAACATACCAACCTGTTCCTTTGAACTGCAAAGCCGGCGCGGAAATCACCTGAACCAGCTTGCCTTGGCACTTCAAACACTGCGTTAAAGGTATGTCGGAAAATTTGCGTATTACTTCAAATCGGTTCCGACAATCGGTGCATTCGTACTCGTACAACGGCACTGCTCAAACCTCCGAGTTATTATTCTTCCGGTAACTTAAGGCAAATACTATAACCGAATCCCCATTTTGTCAAGAAAAAACCCATTCACTACGGCATCTCTTCCGTAAGGGGAGAGGCAATGACGATTACGCCGATGGGGGTTAGTCAGGGGTTGGCGGGGCGGCAAGACAATGACGTCCAAGGCTTCCCGACGCGGCAGCCGCGCTCGGCCAGCCTGGTCTTTCAGCCTGCTATTGGCCGGCATTCCATGCCATGGCTCGTCGAGGTGGCGGGAAATAAACGGCCACCGTACTGAAGGGATACGACCGGCCAACAGTTTTTTCTTGACATGTTATGAACGGCAGTAATATACTGACCGTTGGTCATCGTAGCTGATATATAGATAGACTGTAAAGCCATGAACACATAATATGGGAATTGTCGACCGTCGGAAACGGGAAAAAGCGGCTCGCCGTGCAGAGATTCTGAAGGCGGCTCGTCACGTATTTTTCCGCAAGGGCTTGTCGGCGGCGACCGTCGATGAGATCGCCCGCCGCGCCGAGTTGAGCAAAGGAACGTTGTATCTTTATTTCCGCACTAAGGAAGAGATTTACATTTCGCTCATGAACGAAGGCATCGACATTCTCTTTGCCTATTTTCGGCAGGCGCTCAAGGCAAAGGCCGGCGCCGATCGGGTGCTTCGCCGTCTTAAGGACGCCTACTATCGTTTCTACAAAGAACATCGTGAATACTTCACGATCCTTTTTTTATATTTTCACACCGATTTGCACGGGAAGATTTCACGCCCGATTAAGGAACGCTGCGAAGCCAAGGTGGAGGCTTGTCTACAGGTGATAGCCGACCTGATTGAACGCGGCGTGACCGAGGGTGTGTTCCGCCCCTGCGATCCCTGGCAAATGGTTTTGGTGGGCTGGGCCTCGTTTAATGGCATTATCATGTTGGCCGAGCAGGACCACCAGCATTCGTCCCTACTGCGATTTGATATGAAAAAGCTCCTGGACTTAAGCGCCGAACATTTGATCAGTGGGCTAAAGACTTGAAGAGGAGCCGGCCGTCTTTGTCTGCCAAGCGCGGTTCCCGCCGCAGAATAAGCCGGGATGAACGATGCGCTTAGACCAAGGGCGGCTCGCGGGGGTGTGATCTCAGCACGATGTAAGGGGACGCTGTAGTTTGGACATTTGGACGGTCTTGTGAATTGCCAGTGAGCGAAGCTCCGAAGGAGCGAAATAGGATAGCCGGAGACCTGGAAATGGCCTTCGGTCCAGAGGGTGCGAAGCCCTCCGGGTAAGGTCTAGTCAACCACCCGTATCCTGAACTTGAGCCAACTCAAGGAAAGGAAAGGTTGCGAGGTGAAGCGATAGAAGCTGAATC
>JACOSC010000325.1 GCA_016179055.1 Acidobacteriota bacterium | reverse complement strand
TATACTAGGGAACTCGCGTCCTGGGGCGGCGCTCCGCTTGCCCCAGGCTAATGTCCCGGCGCCCCTCTGGGGCGCTCTGGAGATTTGACATTTCAAAGAGCAAGTATTACCGGCCAATCACGATTGTACGCGAGTTTAAACGACACGCAGCATAAAGAAGAAACTTGGGAAGTTTCTAAGGAGCGACATGTGCAGACTTTGATAATAAAGGCTCTATACATGTCGCTCCTATGGAGCTTGACTCCTATTCGATGGCTACTCTAAGAGGTAACCATGGTCGGGTAAGCTGTAACACAGCCACCGGTCATCTATCCGCGGAAATGGAATGAAATCAGAACCGCCTGCGGTAGCGGGCGGGTGGCCGAGACAGGTAGGCCGGGGCCGGTTCTCACCCAGTCGCTACCGCAACCGGTATTGTTGCGCCTGTGGGCGCACCCCTGGGAGCGCCCCGACTACCGTCGGGACGAAGGTGGACTCGATCCGCGACGAGAATCGCCGGCAGGGATGCCGGCGCTACCCGGTATTTTCAGAAGAGGGAGCAGAACATGTTGAAGGAACGCATGAATATTTATCGAACGGGCTTTCAGCCGACATTTTGGGTGGCCAATATTTTGGAGTTATTTGAGCGGTTTGCTTTCTACGGCTCGAAAGCGGTGCTGGCTGTCTATCTGGCCGAGAAAGTCGGTCTCGGCGCTCAGACCGCCACGACGCTGGCCGGTCTTTTTTCCTTCGTTATCTTTTCACTTCCGATTATCGCCGGCGTCTTTGTCGATCGCTACGGGTTCAAGAAAACGTTGACTGCTTGCTTCGCGCTTTTCGGCGTCGGCTACTTTCTGATTGGCTTGGCCGGATTGCAGTTCGGACAAGCCATAGTGAACGCCATCGGAAAAACGCCGTATACCGTCGCCGTTCTCCTTCTCACCGCGGTAGGCGGGTCCTTGATTAAGCCGTGTATTGTCGGCACAGTGTCAAAAACCTCAACGCCGAATACTCGCTCACTGGGGTTTTCGATCTATTATACGCTGGTTAATATTGGCGGCGCGGTGGGTCCTATACTGGCCTTGCAAGTCCGCCAAAATCTGGGCATCGAATATGTTTTAGTGATGTCCTCGTTAACCTCGTTTCTTCTTTTGTTCGGGACGCTGGCATTCTTCAACGAGCCACAAAGCGAAGCGCCTACGGAGGGCACGCGCGCCTTCGGGCAGGTTTTTCGGGATATGCTGCTGGTGTTCCGTAACTTTCGTTTCATTAGTTTTCTGGTTATTTTTTCCGGCTTCTGGATTATGTTTTGGCAAATTTTCTATTCCTTTCCGTTCTACATTCTTGAAGTCTTGAAGTACCCGAAATTTGAAGTCTTGGAAACGGTGGATGCCTGGACGATCATCGCCATTAGCATTCCGGTGACCGCGTTGGTGAAAAAATGGAAGCCCATTACGGCCATGTCGCTCGGTTTTTTTATCGCCAGCTTGTCATGGCTAGTTATCGCCTCATCGCCTACGGTGGTTGCGGCCATCATCGGCGTGGCGCTTTTTGCCATTGGGGAAGCGACGCAGGCTCCCCGCTTTTACGAATATGTGTCGGCTTTAGCGCCCAAAGACCAGGTGGGGACTTTCATGGGGTTTGCCTTCTTGCCGGTAGCCATCGGCGCCTTCGTGGCGGGTCCGTTAGGGGGATGGCTCGTGCAGGCCTATCTGCGAGAGAGCATGAACCCGGCGATGATGTGGCGTATCGTGGCGGCCATCGGCCTGGGGTCCACCGCCTTGATGTTGCTGTACAATACGTTTTTGGTAAAGAAAGACGCTACCCGTTAGAAGACGCGCCGGCCTGCGTGCATTAAGTGGAGGAGCGGCTCCTGGCCGCCCTAGACAGATTGTATGACGGCTGTATCCCTCCGTGAACTCCGTGCCTCTGTGGTAAGAAGGGAGAGGCCATGTTGGAAAGGTTTCTAAACGGCCAAGCGCCCGCAGGAATAAAGGGCGAAATCAGAACTTCAAAAAATAATTGGTAACCGTTCACGGGGGGGGTAAGACTTCAGATGACCGGTGGAGGGTGATAGGGTAGCCTGTTGATTAGAGCCTGAGCCTATTTTTAGACGGTCATAAGTTTTTGCTGGACAAAGGCATTGCTTTCTGGTATGGTATCCT
>JACOSC010000324.1 GCA_016179055.1 Acidobacteriota bacterium | reverse complement strand
GACGTACCATCGGGCTTGCGCCTCATTTAGCGTCTCAAGCACTTTGAGCATCAGCTTGTCGGCCACGTCGATTGCCATGCGGTAGAGTGTAGCATATGCGACCTTAAAAGTTAAACTTTATTTTGTGGAGAGCCCTAACCATCGAAGGGAATTTCATCGGGACGGATATCCTTGGACAGCGGGCGATTCCTAATGGAGGCGGAATCGTATCCACTATGGGTTCCACTGGCCTTAGCATCCGTTCTAATCTAATATCAGGGAACCAGGGCCCTGGAGTGAGCGGGGGCACCGGCAGTTCTATAGTGCAAGGAAACTGGATCGGAAGCGACGCCTCAGGGACACAGGCTCTCCCCAACGCCGGCAGCGGCGTGGCACTTCGAGTGGGGATCGACGGTGGTGGCTTTACCGTGGAGGAAAACCTCATCTCTGGAAATATGGAGAACGGCGTTGAGGTGTCATCAGATCCCGATGGACGAGCAATTACTGTGAGGAATAACCTCATCGGCACGGATATCAGCGGTCTGATGCCGCTAGGCAACCGAGGCAACGGGTTGGCTTCAACCCATCAGGGTGGTCGACCCAGTTTAGTATCGATCTCCGGCAATGTCATTGCTTTCAACGAGGGTGATGGCGTAAGAGTAATGGGTGAAGGGAGAGCTTCCACTCGCATCAAAGAAAATCAAATTTTCTTGAATGGGCGATTGGGAATAAACCTGGTGGGGGGATCGGAAGACGCCTGCGGCGTAACCGCCAACACCCGCTGCGGATCGGTTAGCGGCCCCAACAATCTGCAGAACTATCCCGTGGTCAGCTCCGCGCAGCTTTCAGAGCAAGGGGTTGTAGTGACGGGCCTTCTGGAAAGCCGGCCCAATCAGGACCATACTATAGAGTTCTTCGTCAATGATGCGCCCAATGCTTGCAGCGGTTTCGGGGAAGGTCAGCGCTTCATCGATGCCCTCCCGCTACGAACGGATGCGGACTGCCTGGCCCCGTTTACCGTGGAGATCCCCGGAGAATTCCAAGCGGGACAGTTCATCACTGCGACGGCTAAAGACCAGGACGGGAAGACTTCGGAATTCTCCAGGGCTATACCAGTGAATTGAAGATTACCCCCTAAATCTGCCTCACCTGCGTAAGGGAATGCACCTCAGCTTTCGATTCGATTGGCATACTTGGTTTCGCGTGTTCTCTTTTTAGGTTTGATTTTTTTCTATCAAGAATCTTAGGGAATTTCCTCTTGCTTTGACGGAGTGTACCCCAAATTTTGGACAAGTGGTTATGGTGGAATTCTCGTCGTATGATCCGCTAGCAGAGCGCACCATGGAGCCGTGGGAGCCTCTTATCGCATCGTGCACAAGGCCCACAAGGGGATTGCGAGGGACTTCATGTTGCGAATAAGACAGCGACATCCTTTGGGGTGAGAGAGATGAGAAAAGGGAAAAGCAACATTGCATTCGATTATCGTGTAGTAGCCAAGCGTAAAGGTTATGAGCAACCCCGGCTAGCTGAGGTTAAGGATACGGAAAGGGCTAAAACCTCAGATGTGAAACTCGAAGAAACTCGTAAATAATTGAGCACTCGCGAAAGTTATTTACGAAACGGTCAGGTTATTTTTGAACAAATCCTAAGGGTGGAAAACGGGGTGTTGCCTAGATTGACGCGGTGAATATTACCGGCGCCGGCCTTGCTCTAACCCAAGGATCAGCGCGTCCGTAAGGCCCCTTTTATAGTAAGCCAAGACGTCGCTGGGCGCTTGTACAACCTGGCCTGGAACTAATTGGCGGATTCAAGGACGGCCGTTCCGTCCCTGAATCCACCATAAGAAATTCACCAGACGCCCTTCTTAGTGTGCGGCCATTTTGCTCACCAGGTTGGAGAGATTGTTGACTTTCTTGTTCAAGTCTTGAAGGTTCTTCTTGATCGGCGTTTGGATTCGGTCTGTGGCTTTCAAGACCTCTTCCCGCAGTCTCGCTTCGAGGACCACCATGGGGTCTTTTTTCTTAGTTTCGGATACGAAAGAACGGAAAAGCTTGAGGGGCTGTTGCGGGAAGTCGCCGAGCTGTTCCGACACCTTCTCTTGCCAGCGATTGATTTTCCCGAGGTTTTCAAGCAGGTCAACCTGCTCGCCACGATGTACGGCCTTCTTCATGAACTCCTGCGCATTTTCTGCCACCAGCGCGGCCGCGCCCACGCCAAAATAAAGCCCATTCACCGCATACTTGGTAACCATTTCCACCGGATTGGACGCCTTATGAGATGGTTTGACGTCCGTCTTTTTTCCTTTTTGTGTCATGATGATTCTCCTTAAAAAAATACTGCCAAGTTAACAGTCAACTAAACACTGATTTAGGATCAGCCATCGCTGCCGGCCGATCGCGCACTGACCACGCGAGACCGGAATCTTACTGCTCAAGCCATTAGCAAGGTCTTGCCCATCACCGGCCATGATCATTCTTAATTTTTTTCTAACGCCGGCTTGGCGGAAGATTTTCTTGATTTATTGGACACTGACCGTCCGCGACTGGCCGCGGAGTTGTTGCCATGGGCCGCCGATCGGCGGCGTCGACTTTGAACCGCTCGCTCCAATCGCTCAAAATCCTTTCGGGTCGGTAAATCCATCTGCGCCAACGCGCTTTTTATCCGTTCATCAATAATCGCCGATAGCGTGCTGACGTAAGCCCCGATCACATCGTCCAGTCCGTTGGCCTCCGCCGGAGCAATGATGCCTTTAATACGCTGCTCGATTTTCTCGCCGACTTGGCTGACCGTATCCAGCCCGGCCGAGACCGACTCCTTTACGTACCGCACCATGGCCTCACGCGGCGATTTGATCAACTCAATCAAGAGGTTTTTCTTGGACTCCTCGGGCTCCGACGACGAGACGGCTGATACGATTTTGGAAAGCACGCCGTAGGTGACGTCGGCGCCGGTCGATTGCTCGACCACCTTTACGGTTTTTCCTTCTCGCACCAACGCTTCCAACGCCGCCAAAGTCACGTATTGCCGTGCCTCCGTGTCGTAGAGTTTCCGGTTGGCGTAACGTTTAATAATACGCGCCATAATATGCTCGTTGATCCGCACAACTATACTAATAACGCGTCATGTCATAAATGTCAAGAGAAAATAACGCGCTGCGTTATATCGGCGTTTACCGGCGCCGAACGGTCAAGAGTGGCGCCGTGCAAATGAGATAATCGTAGAGGCAATTCAAAGACGGAAGACGCACGGAAACCTCGTCCCCTATCGGTGCCGAGCGCAACCACCCACCCGCTATCACCTGTGATCGGGATAGAAACTGAGCGCACAGCACCGTAGGAAGAGAGTTTCCAGCTCCGCCGCTTTCGCTTTGGCGAGTGGGTTCCTAGTTCCTCCCTAGTCTGTGTTTCCTAGAGCCCCCCAATGATCCCGGACGGTCGGATTTC
>JACOSC010000323.1 GCA_016179055.1 Acidobacteriota bacterium | reverse complement strand
TAGCCCGGTCCTGCGGTCCGCCCATCTCGATAAGTGGGCGCCACCGATCTCGTGGTTGGGAAACAGAAAGTTAAAGTTCGAGTGGGGAGGTTCCGTTTAATCCTTAATTCTGAGACTTAGGCTTCAGCGAAAATCACTGACTATCTCAAAAAGTGCGACCGTAAGGAAGTCACGCTTGGCGTTCCTTATCTTTATAAAACTTTATTCCCTCCCCAAATTGTCAATTTCCCGACCAAAGAGCATTGGAGATCGGTTTCCAGAATTGATGCCATCGAAAAAGGATTGCAATATCTTGTCTCTCACTACGAGAAGTGGGGAATCACTTCGCTCGCTATTCCACCGCTCGGTTGCGGCAACGGTCAACTGGAGTGGAAAGCGGTCGGTCCCCTCATCTACCAATATGTCGAGCAGATGAACATCCCAACTGAGATGTATGCGCCCTATGGGACGCCTGCAAGGGAACTGACCGTTTATTTTCTGTCCCAACCAGTACTCCCCGGGAATCAGCGCCACCAAGGAAAAACGCCATCCGCAATGAATTCGGCATGGGTTGCACTGGTAGAAATCCTCAGCCGGATTGAAGAACAGCCGTATCACTGGCCGGTTGGGAGAACCATCTTTCAGAAGATCGCCTACGTTGCTACACAGCAAGGTTTGCCGACGGGTTTCGTACATCAAAAAAGCAGTTTTGGCCCCTTTTCAAAAGAACTAAAAAGTGCTGTGGCTAAGCTGATCAACAACAACCTGCTTCAGGAAGAAAAACAAGGCAATATGTTCAGAGTCAAAGTCGGACCCAATTTCGAGAGAACCCGGAGGGATTTCGACGCTGCTCTTTCCCGATGGGAGACAATCATCGCAAAAACCACCGACCTCTTCATGCGAATAAATACAGATCAGGCCGAGATCGTGTCAACTGTGTTGTTCGCTGCTGATTCCCTAAAGAAAACAAGCAAGGATGCTCCGACGGAAAGCCAGGTTCTCGCTTCGGTCATGCAATGGAAGCAGAAACGACGTCCCCCCCTTGACGAATCGACTGTGGCCTTGACTATTCGGAATCTGGGTATGCTCCGCTGGCTTAATGTCCAACACGATGCCAGCCTTCCCGTTCCGGAGGATGAGTTTGCGAGGACGTAAGCGTTCTCTTTAAAGAACAGTCCATTCGATTCGATTGGGACTAATGATGGCGAAGTGGATGCGCCCTACCTGAGCTTTGGGTCACCTGGATCGGCTGTGGGATTGGATGTCGGCGAGGGGATCATTATCCGATTTGATGAAAAAGCTAAGGAGGTCGTTGGCCTCACCATGGTTGGCGGCGGGAGAAGGTTAGAGAAATATGTTAAGAAAGGCTCATGATTGAATAGGGGGAAATGTGTGTTAAGGGCGCGTATGGACATCATTAGGATCCAGGAGTGTGCGCTCAGTTACCCTTCTACCCTGCGGAAATATCTTGGTGACGATGCGCCGAAAAGCATCATGGCATTGGGTAACATCGAGATCCTGCAAAAAAATAAAATAGCGCTATTCTGCTCGGTCAAGTGTCCAGGCAAACTCATTATACAAAGCTACGATCTGGCGAAACAGTGGGGTGAGGCGGGGACCACGGTGATCGGGGGCTTTCACTCGCCCATGGAGCGCGAGTGCCTGAATATTCTGCTTCGCGGCAAACAGCCTGATATTGTGTGTCCCGCCCGAAGCATTGTAGGAATGCGCCTGCGCGTAGAATACAAACAGCCACTTGCGGATGGACGGTTATTATTGCTTTCCTCATTTGAAGCGAAGCAGCGGCGCATCACGGTCGAGAATGCCATCATCAGAAATCGCTTTGTAGCTGCTCTTGCCGATGCAGTTTTCGTTGCATACGCTGAGCCCGGCGGCAAGACCGAACAATTCTGCCGAGAAATTGTTTCATGGGGTAAGCCGCTTTATACCTTTGTCGATAGCGCCAATGCCAATCTGCTGAAACTTGGCGCTAAACCTGTTCACAGTTACAATCAGGATCCCTTCAGTGAGCAGTCAAGGTCTTCGACTGCTCCCTGAGACAAACTATCAAGTTATTATGCAGGGGGCGTGACAGGCGATCGATTTGAAGAAAAGTCGGTGTTGGTTTATCACCCTTCTTTTACTTCGGGCTTGTGGTTTAGTGTGCGTAGCGTGTGGTATTTCAAATACACTTCGCGTGCGCAGAAACGGGCGATGCGCCGGCCTTGACGCCCGTCCAAAAACCCTCGTCGCCAAATATAGCCGCGTAACCAGCGGATCGCGGCGCGCGTGTATGGCGTTGTAAAAGCGACCCGCTTACCGACGGCGCACTGCGTCTCGGCCCAAAGCTTGGCATACTTTTGGCAGCGCGCCCAATGGTCATCGGCGTTGCGGAAGGAGTAGTGGTATAACTCGCCCGAGAACGGCCGCACTTTTCCGGAAAGCTCCAGACGTTCGTGCACCTTGCCGCCGACAAACCGGGAGCGCGCGCGGCGGAAAAGCCGCACCAGGCGATCCGGATACCAGTCGCCGTGGCGGATCCACCGGCCTTCATAGAGCACGCAGCGCGGCATGCTGAAACCCACTACAGCCTCGGCCGCTCCCCGGCGCTTAATCGATTGCAGTTCCGCCCGCAGTTTCGGCGAGAGTTCTTCATCGGCGTCCAAGCTCAATATCCATTCGTTAGAGGCCAGAGAAAGCGCTAGGTTCTTTTGATCAACGTATCCGAGCCAATCCTGATGCTGCCAGCGCGCGCCAAACTGTGCCGCCACCTGCGCCGTTGCATCGACACTGCCGCAATCCACCACGACAATTTCGTCGACCAAGTCGGCACAGCTACGCAAGCTGCGCCGAAGGTTTTCCTCCTCGTTCAGCGTAATGTAACAAGCCGAAATTTTCATAACATCGTTCACATGGCGCCGGTGACACGCCCTACGTCGCATGCCGGTTATGTGAGAAAACCTCCTTCTACCGGCACAGAATCAGCGTCGGCCAAGGCAGCACTATATCAAATCCACAGGGCCGTCGCCACCTGGCCTCTCCCTTCTCACCACAGAGACACAAAGTTCACGGAGCGATACGGCCGTTATACCATCTTTCTTTTGTTCTGTGATCTTGTTCAAATCCATTTCTTGGTTTCTCTGTGGCCTCTGTGTCTCCGTGGTGAAATGCCGGCCTGTTTGGTTCCGGCTCGTCCGGGTTAGATCATTTATTAAGGGTCTTGCTTCCTTCCCGATTTTGGAATATGCTGGATAGCGTCAACTAGGGGGTATTTTTCGATCAACGGGAATGCCTCTTTAAGGCTCAAACCGTGTTGGCCGGAAGCAATCCGGTGAAAGTCGAAGAGGTGTGGCGGCGGAATGCAGCCGACAAAGAGTTTCTCCGAGAAGAAATAGGCCGCTGAACCTCGAAAAGCAAGTGTAACTGTTCAGGGCGGTCGCCGGCCGGTCCCCGAAGGGGACCTTGTTAATAGCCGTGGGTGGCGCGGGGCGCCACCCACGGAATGCGATCACCCCCAGTCGGACCCTGAAAGGGTCCACGTAGGGTCCGGTGTGGGTGGACGACCGCGACCCTTTCAGGGTCGGCCCGCGCGGGGTTACGGTCCGGGGGTGGCGAAACGCCACCCCCGGCTATTAACAGCGTCCCCTTCAGGGACCGGGTGCCGTAGGGCCACCTTTTGTCGATAGGCTCATCAGCGGGCCCCCTTGAACAGTTACGAATTCATAAACTTCCTTCAAGGCTAGATCGCTCTGCGAAGCTTCCTGTGAAGGAGAAAGGAACTGTATAGATCCTATGGTTAGGCGAAGATATGGTGTTATTCAAGTAGCCATTGTTATGGTTGGCCTGGCCTTACTGATGAGCCATGATTTGAGCATGGCCCAAGCTGGACAAGGCGAGCGTGCCATAACATTGGTCGAGGCATGGAATATCATACAGGCGCGGGCCGCCGAATGGCGACCGCCAACCGTCGTGACTCGGTTACAAAGCATTGACGCGGCCGGAGACTCTCTGACCGCCGGCCGGGACGGCAAGCGACGCGCTTGGTTAGCGATACTTATGGACCGCGGCAGGCTATCAACGCAACTTCGTCTGCAGATGCTGGATGGTGTTATCGTCGATGAGCAGACGCTGCCGCCGGCTGCCGGTAATGTGACTCGGTTAGAGAAGCCTGCCATCGATACTCCGGAGGCTATTGAGTTGGCCATGATCGAAAAGCCTTATATCGCGCCGCGCCGCGGCAAAAGCGACGGGTATCACTTCCTGCTCGAACACGGCCAAGTAATTGTTCAGGCGAGTTTCCGCGACGACTTCGTCAACCTCAGCCTGAACAGCGCTACTGGAAAACTTCGGTCTGCCCAAGTCCTGACCCTTGAGGGATCGGGCGGCCTTATCTACTCCAACGATGGTGGGGAAACTTGGGCGATCAGCAACCTCGTCGGGCGGACGGTGAAAGATGTTTATCCTGATCCCCTGCTCGAGGAACGCGCCTATGCGACGGTCATCGAGGCCGGCGCCATACACATTTACCAAACGCGAGATGGCGGGAAGACCTGGGAGCCACTGAGTGACCTGCCGGCGGCGGCGGGAAATTGGGCATTCTCGTTGGGCGCCGTGGCGGACAAGAAACGCCATAGCGCACTCCTCGTAGGCACAGCTTCGGGCCTATGGGTTTCCCAAGACGGCCAGACCTGGTCGCCGGCGGCGGAATTGCCGGAAGGCCCCAAACAGTGGCTCGCCGTGGCCCAGTCCGGCACGCGCTATCGCGTGTATGTCAGTATCACGGCCGGCGCTAATAAGGGTCTCTATGCCAGTTCTGATATTAGGCGATGGACCAAGGAAGCCGACATTCCCTATCGTCTTTCCGAATCGTATGACTGTAAGAGTGTTCTCGCCTCCGATGAGATGGCTCAGGGCCTCTCCCTGCTGCTTACCTCGCAAGGGCGAAAGGTCCTGGATTTTTCAGAGCCTGTGCTGGGTGCGGCCGGAACCTTCGATGGTTCCACCGCTATGATTCTCACCGGTCCGGCGGGGATCGGAAACTGGCTGAAACCAGCGGGAACGAACTCCAAGCCGTTGATCAAGTGGACACTGCGCATCGGCGCCGGCCGGCTGGCGGCTTCACCGGACTTCCTTTCTCGTCCGGTCGCGGTTGCGGGAGGATTCCGTTCGGGAATTTACCGGACTAAGGACGGAGGACAAACCTGGGACCCCGTTCTGCTGAATCCATCGGCGCTCGTGAAAGGCCGTGGGGAAATTTATGCGGTGAAGTTCTTATCGTCCAAACAAGTCGTCGCCGTGATAGGAGGGCATGAGCAATGGAGAGAATTCTAACGCATCGTGGAAAGCATGGACTTAAGAGAGCGACTTGGATAATCCTGGCCGTGGCGATCATGGGTTTTGTTTATGGTCAAGAAATCCTGCTAGCCGCCACGTACACTTCAACCTGGACCGCCTATGCCATGGGAAATCTTTATGGCGGCGGCGGCTTCATCGAGCAAGGCGTTTTTGCCAATCACTATCCGCCGCGCTGCCCGGGCGATCCGTCGTCGTATTGGCCGTTTGGCACGTATATACAGAATCTCGATTATTATGTGGTGCTCGTAGACCAGTATGGAGGCGCTTATTGGGCGGACACCTTTGAGCTGAGAGACGTGGGCGATTTCAGTTGCATCATGCCCAATTATTGGGTCGATGTTTATTTTGGCCGTTATCGGTTGCCCGGCGATCCCTGCTCCTGCCCGGGGGTATCCGGCAGCATCTGTGATATCGGCGAGGATAATTCTTGCACCGACGCCATCTATTTCGGTTCCAACCCAAATACCAGTTACAGCGGACCGGATTAGTGGTGTGCGGCGCGGGGCGCCGTCAAGGGATTTGCGCGAGACGAGGAGCGGTTCAAGCGGGCCGGAGGGTACTTCGACCAAGTCATAGTCAAGGCGCGGTTAAGGATGAAGCAAGCCGCTCAGGCCTGCTATCCCAGCTACGCGGCTTCTGATTTTCTCTCCGGTGGGGTGGTCTCCCGCGGAACAAACCAGCCTTGGCTGGACGCCCGTTCCATCGAATTCGTGCGCATAAGACACGCATTCACCTGATTCTCGGCGCAAGGATGGCTTTTTACTCGAATAATTGGATGGCTGTAAATAGAAAAACCGGGCCCAGCTTTCTCGCCGGACCCGGCCGTCACTGCATGGTTTTACTTTCCTCTGTATCTTTAGTAGGGGTAGGGGGGGATCAAAGGAAAGTATTAGGGGGAACCTAGGTTATCAGGGTCAGATAGAAATGATGCTACTTATAATTTCCTCTTGAATTAAGCCCTAATCGCAGGACCAAATATGATTCTATGTCTGGTTACTCTTAAGGCAACTTCCACTTACCTTACGGCATAAGGAACCACTCCATACCGGTTGTTCCTCAACTTTTCAGGGCGTCTACAATACTTAGAAAGTCCGTAATCGTCAAAAAGTTTCACAAATTTTCCGCCATTTGTTCTTCCTGTAAATATGGAGGGGGGCTGGGGAGAAGTCCATTCTCTTTACTTCACACGCCGCCGCGAGCGCGGAGGGACAAAAACAAGATCCCCCGGCAGGATTCATGGTTAAATGTGTTTGCCGCGGATGAGGCTATTCACGGTCGCCCTCAATCGTTTGGGGAATGATGGCGCGTAGCAGCGCGGTAAACTGATCCCGCACGCGGTTGGCCGTTTCCATTACCTCGCGGTGATCCAATTTGGTCGGAAGGATTCCCGCCGCCATATTGGTTATGCAAGAAATGCCTAGCACACGTATACCCATGTGCCCGGCGACGATCACTTCCGGCACGGTCGACATTCCCACCGCGTCCGCTCCTAGTTTACGGAGCATGCGGATTTCTGCCGGAGTCTCGTAACTGGGTCCCGATAGTCCGGCATAGATCCCGACGGCCACAGTTAAGCCGAGGGCCTTGGCGGACTGCTTGGCGATTTTGCGCAAACCTTTTTCATAGGCGTCGCTCATATCCGGGAAGCGCGGCCCGAAATCGGAGACATTTGGGCCGATCAGTGGATTACTTCCCATCAGGTTTAAGTGATCTTTGATAATCATCAAGACGCCGGATGAAAACTTCTTATTGATTCCCCCGGCGGCGTTCGTGACGATCAGAGTTTTCACGCCGAGTGCCCCCATGACACGCACCGGGAAGGTCACCTCCGACAGGTTATAGCCTTCGTAGTAATGAACCCGTCCCTGCATGGCGATCGTCGGCACTCCTTCCGCTAAACCTAAGACCAGTTTCCCGGCATGACCTTCAATGGAGGACTGCGGAAAGTGCGGAATCTCCGAAAAAGGGATACTCGACGCGGACTGAAGCTGATCGGCATAATATCCCAGTCCAGACCCAAGGATCAAACCCAGTTGCGGCTCCAATTTTGTCCGCTCTCGTATGAAAGTAACCGCTTGCCTGACTAGCTCCCGCATACATTCACCTCTCATTTTATTTCCGAGCAACGTATTAGTCTTGCTGCCAATAATCGGCCGGGCAACCGGCGTTATCCCGCAAATTGCTCGCATGCGCCGAAACGTGGCCTCAAGTTTAGTAAATAAAAACGTAACTGCTCAGGTGAAAGCTCGCCTTTACAGAACCGGGAGCGGTAGCGACCGGGTCGGCACGTTGTTGTCATCACTCATGTATTATTCCGAGCTCGGGAGAATACATGATCGCTGACAGTTGACGCCAGGAGCGCACCCGGTCGCTACCGCTCCCGGTTCTGTATCAGTGCCGCCGCCATGGGCTGAGCAGTTGCAATAAAAACTTGTTATGAATAAGCTAAGTTTCCCTATGGTGGACCGTGGTGATTCAAAGTAAAGACGAACGACTGACCATGGATGGGTTGTCCGAGGCGGAGCCTCACCGGCTCTCTTTCTTTGCATGCACCATCAGCGTGGCGCCTCTTTGGAGCCAACTCTCCAACAGGACGGCCGGCTGCGCCGCCAGCACCATAATAAAATAAATTGCTTCCAAAAGCAGGCGCTTATACGCCATATCCGGTCGGCTTTGCGCCCCACGCACCGCGCGCGCCAACGGGTCTAGATTGGGAAAGAAAGACGAGACCAAGGCCGGCGCGTTATCCCGCAGCGAGAAGTGACGAACGGCTTGTACCGCGAAGCCGGCCCGCGCCAACGCCATGCGCATCGAGCCTAGATTAAAATTCACTAAGTGCCGCGGCGGATCCAAACCATACCATTTCGTGTCAAAGCCGCGCGCCTGTAGGCTGTCGCCATTCGGCACTTGCACGATTAAGTCCCCCAGGGGCGTCAACGCCCCCGCAATTTTCTGCAGCACTCCAACGGGGTCGCACAAGTGCTCAAGGACATGAAACATGGTGATAACATCGTAGGGCGCCCCGGCCACCCGGTCGGCGGCGTCAATCGACCCGACGATCACGTCGATTCCATACGCCTGTGCGGCCTGCTGCGCCGCCTTCCGGGAAGCATCCATGCCGCGTACGGTGAAACCTTTCCTACGACAACGATCTAAGAAGGCGCCGCTGCCACATCCGACATCTAATAGGGTCGTCGGCTTTTCCGACGTCCGTGATCGGCGCACTCGCTTCATGACAAAGCGGACATGGTCCGTAAGAACGAGATATTTATACCACTGTTCCAGCCGATAAATCCATCGAAGGCCTAAGGGCGATGATGAGGTTGCCGCCTGACCCCAATAGCCATTAGGATAGTACGACATCAGTTCATCCGGCGACGGTTGCGGGTCCAAGTAGCGAGCCGTACAGGCGGAGCATCGGATCAATTGAAATAATTTCTTCGTCGTTCCGAGCAATAGATCCGTGACGACCGACTCGCGTAGGCCGTCAACACTTCCGCAGACCGGGCATCGCATAATCTACCAAGCTCTCAGTGCACGAATCGCTTCTTGAATAGATAAAGGAGATTTCGCCAGCCATCTCGCCAGGGCTGCAATTTTATCTCTCCGACTCTGCTGGTGTAGTCTATGTATATCTCCTTGAAGCCAATGTCTCTATTGATCAGGGCTTCAATCTTAATTTCTTCTGAGAATGCCATGGTGTCGCTATCCAGCCGCATTCTCGATAGAGCCTCTCGATAAAAAATCCACATCCCAGATTGCGAATCCCAAATCCATCGGAAAAATAGCACCGACATCACCAGGCTTAAGACCTTATTCCCCACATAGTGCTTAAAAGACATGGCCTGCCGGTTCTGTAAAGGAAAACGAGAGCCGGACAGGAACTGGACGCCGGACCGGAGCAACACCTCAAGCAAATAGGATATGCCATCAACCGGATAGGACTGGTCTCCATCCAAGGTAATAATAATGTCCCCGCGCGCGTTCATTAGTCCGGTCTTGTACGCGCGGCCATATCCTCTGATCTTTTCGTACACTACGCGGGCGCCCATTTGCTTGGCCACCTGAGCGGTGCGATCGGTAGAGTTATTATCGACAACAATGATTTCATCAACAAACCGCGGCATGCGAGCCAATACTTTTTTAATCCCTTTTTCCTCATTCAGACAAGGAATCACGACGGTGATCATCTTTCCGCTGTACATAAGCTACGCAGATCCCCCATGAAGTCGTTCAATTCACTCTAACGGATTACGGTTTGGCGCCATTATTGGGGAGGTTGCCTTTTTCGCGGCTTTTTCCTTTGCGAGGCGCCGCCAACTCGAAGGAAGGCATCGGCTCGCTGGCGTGCCGGCCATGTTCCACCTTAAAATAAGCTTCATTAATAACCGGATTTAATTGTTTGACAAGCTCGGCGAGTTTTTCTTTTCCATTAATTTGTTGGAGGCGCGATATAACTTGACTCTTAACCTCCTCAAAAGTTCGCACAGCTTCCATTTTTACGACATGAAATCCAAAAGGCGTTTCTACAACCTCACTGACCTGCCCGGGCTTTAGGGCAAACGCCACTTTCTCAAACGGCGGAACATTCATCCCGCGTCTGACGAAGCCGAGATCCCCTCCGTTGCGAGCGGAGGCGAGATCATCAGAATTCTTCTGAGCCAGCTCGGCAAAATCAGCGCCACTCAGGATTTGCTTGCGTAACCCTTCCGCTTTACTGCGAGCCTCATCCGGGCTCATCGAATTCGTTGTCGTCGATCCATCCGGCAAACTCTTACTACTCCGCACGAGAATTTGGCGGAGTCGGACCTCTTCAAACTCGGCAGAGTGCGCGGCATAGAAAGACCGGGCGGCCTCATCGCTGACCTGAATTTCTTTCTCCACGGCTCGCATAGCCGCGGCGGCCAATATGCTGCTTCTAGCCATTTCCAATTGTGACTGCACTTCCGGATCATTCTCCAATTTTCGGCGGATGGCTTCTCCAGTGAGCAAGTCCATGCGAACCAGTTCATCAACAAATTGTCGCTTGCCTTGGTTCTTATAGAATGACCGGAGGTTGATCGGCAGGGCATCAATTCTTTTTTCCAGCTCCGATGCCTTTAGTTGACGGCCTCCAATACTGAGGACGACCGGATCTTCGTTTTTTCGCGCGGCCGCGGCCGGATCCGTAGAAGCGACCGATGGCCCCGTCTGCGCTTGGCCAATGAAGCCACTAAATGAAAGGCTAGACAAGAATAGTATTATTACAATTATTCTTAACACGTGATCCTCCGCTTAACTGAGAAACGCCCTTCGATCCATCGACCCTCACCACAAAGCCGCCTCTGTGACGGCACACGACACGCGCACCCTCGTCGCCGTGAATTCACCGGCCGGTCATCATGAATCGAAAGGTCAACCCCACTTGCTGCTTAAGCGAAGTATACTATCATAAAGGGTATCAAAGTTGTATAGCCTTCTCCTGCTTAGTCGGCATCCAAAAATAAGTTAATGCGCGTGGAATAGCAGCAATTCCCGTTGTTGCGTGTGAGGCTCTAAAATAGGGAGTATGACGAAAAAGTTTTTGCGTTTGCCTAAGGCCGCCCTCACCATCCCCTTTCTGGCT
>JACOSC010000322.1 GCA_016179055.1 Acidobacteriota bacterium | reverse complement strand
CCTCAGGATAAGCCTTCCCGAATTTCTCGTGGGTAACCGGCAGGGGTCTCCTTTCACAAAATTCCTCATCGAACGGATAGATGTCGGCAGGGCTGAGGGTCTACGACTGGCCGGCTAGTGGACAACTTGGCACTCTCAAGTAAAAGAGAATACCCGTAAATATCTTATGAGTTTTCATAATAATTATCTTTTGCGGGGCATCATCAAAGCACTCGGTGAAAATGGTTTTTTGCCTGTAAATGAACAAGATTAAATTCGAACAAACAGGAATCCGACAATAAAAAGGCGGGCAGGACAGCGATGGTTCATCTGTGCTCACCACATGAATTCTGAAAGGGCGAGGTTTTAGAGCCCTTAAGGACGTTGCTGTAGTTAATGAGAAAACTATTGATAAAAAATATCCGTAAGTGCTCACGGGGATCGGGGGGTCAGGGATCTGGGATCAGGGGCCAAGGGCACGGTGGTACTGTTGAATGTTAGGAATTATCGTGATTTAGAGATTGGGTAGTGGGGCGCATGCTAGATGGCTTGCGGAAGTCTTTGGAAAAGAAAGCCAAGCATTATCGCCCGATCCCCGACCCCTGACCCCCGTGAACGGTTACAAATATCCTTACCGCGAGATGGAATATATTGACAGCGCCTCGGTTGATAAGGGCAGGATGCTTGAGGTTAAAAAATGCTCAGATCAGAAGCCCTAGCAGATCTCAGCGTATTGCAAGAAATAATGACATTCTTATATCAACCAAAACCACAAATAATTAAGACCGTAAGGACAACGAGGAGGAGCGGCTCCTGGCCGCCCTGCGCTTAGCGGTGGCGAGGTGAGTAGGCGCCACAGAGGCGCAGAGGCCGCCGAGAAGCCAAGCAATGGATTTGATCAAGATCACAGAACAAAAGAAAGATTGTATGACGGCCGTATCCCTCAGTGAACTCAGTGCCTCTGTGGTGAGAAGGAAGAGGCCATGTTGGAGGGGTTTCAAGATCGTTAACCGCCCGCATGAATAAAGGGTAGAATGCTACCTCCAAAAAATATTTTGCCTGGTTCAGCACAATTTCATCTTGTCAGATACCAACGATGGACAGATGATGCCGTCCGCGCTGCAATAGTCGAAGAATATTGACAGAAGCATAAACGAACATAATAGCCCTTAATTCCAAATTAGGACACTACCGAATTTCGGAAATTCTTGACTTCCGTTGCAAACCTGTGCTACGTTGGAAACGCGTAGGGGACCCAGACCGCGAAAGCCCGACTCAATCCGGCGCCGGCCGTAAACACATTGGCCCCCACCGAAGGCGTAGCATACGTTTAAGCATTCGTCAGAGAAAATGTCATGTGGCCGGAGAAGATATCTCCGGGCAGTCACCAACCCCATGGTTTCCCATTGGCAAGCCAGCTTTCAGGAGCAAATCTTATGAGAACCGTTTCACAAAAAAATCTGTACATTTGGCTTTTGATGATCGTAGCGCTTTTGTGTCCTGGTTTAATGCAAGCGGGCGGCGGCGACGACGTATACCTTACATTGTCCGGCGCGCTTTACCAGGCTGACGAAACCGGCGCCTTACGGCTTTTCAATAAGAGTCGCATGGACGAAACCGCCGGCAAAATATCCCGCGTCTTGGATATGGCGCCGACCGGCGAGATATTGGCCGGCATCAATGAGAGAAGAGTCATACCCAATACGGAGGAAATTGGCGGATCCAACCTGTTCGTCACCGACTTGAACGGTAGCTTCGCCAAACAGATCACCAGCGATCTTCAAGTCTTCCAAGCGCGCTGGTCGCCGCAGGCCGACAAGTTTGCTTATGTAACTCGGGACATGAAGCTCTTTGTCGCCACCCCGGACGGCAGTGTGAATCGAAAGATTTCGGACATGGCGGTGGCCCCGAATTGGTCCGCCGATGGCAACAGCTTGGTCTACTCTCATTACGATAAGCCCTATACCGGCGCTTCCGGTTACACGGTCGGCATCGCCACTTACGATTTATTGACGGATAAGGAAACGGTCTATACCAGCGGATACGATGATTGCAATCCCCTATTTTCCGCCGACAAGAAGCGCGTGCTTTTTTACTCGAGTCTGCGCACCGGTGTGGCCTCCGAATACATTCTAAATTTGCCGGAGGGCAAGCTTGAACAGATCACCAACCTAAACATGACCAAAGGCGGTCGAGAGCAAGGCGCGTTGCCGGTTCACTTGAGCGCGCTGTGGTCCAACGATGGCCGTACCGTGATATTCCAGACGCGGTACGCCGAAAAGGAAGTTTGGCTTCTTAAACTCAGCGGCAACCGGCTGGTCAAGAGCCAAATGATCGGTATCGGAGAAAGTCCGCGCTGGCTCGTGGAAGGGAAGAGCATAGCCTATATGAACACCGGCGATGGCGCTCCCAAGGTCCAAAAAGTCGACTTGGAATAGCCGGCCTTTTCGTCGCGTTGCTTATTTCAATCCGATACAATTTTTGCTATGGAGGAAAATATGAAAGCATTACGGTTTTCGCTTTGGAGTTTGGCCATCGTACTTTTTCTGACCGCATGTGCAGGCGCACAGGCCCGTTTCAGCACCCCGTTCACATTTATTCCTGGGATATCCGCCAATGTCGATGACGGCGGCGTGCGCGATTTCCGCTGCGGCGGCCGTACCTATGCCGGTCATTGCGGAACGGATTTCTTGGTTGGCCGCGGAACTCCGACGTATGCGGCCGCCAGTGGCTACGTCAATCGAACCAATTCCAACTGTCCGGAAGGCTACTATTGTGATCAGTGCGGCGGCGGCTTTGGGAACTATGTACGTATGTACGCTGACATTGACGGCAGTTGGGAGTACATCGTCGCCCATCTTTCTCAGGTTGATCTGGGAGTAGACGATTACAGCGACTGCAATACCGGCCCTCGGCTTGGCCTTTCAGGCAACAGCGGTTGCAGCACGGGACCGCATTGTCATTTCCAAGTTTACCATTACTATGCGGGATGCCAATCCGACGATCCTTATGCCGGCGATTGCGCCGGACCGGAATCGTTTTGGGTTGGTCAAGAATATAACCAGGACATATCCTCAAACGACTGCCAATAATTCTTGAGGAACGGCTTCCCCGGATAACCAAGCGTAGGCAGTGCCGGGATGCTTCGCCCAAGCCGGAGGCTTGACAGCGATTAGCCGGTGGTTGAGCGCAGCGATACCACCGGTCAACGAACGAAAAACGGAGGCACCCCTGCGGGGTGCGCCGGTTTTCATGACGTGCGTTCCGGTGGTGTCGCTGCGCTCAACCACCGGCTAATGGCTGGAAACCCTCCGGGTTTCTGCGCGATTTATGTATCAAATTTCGTGCTTGTGCAACCATCCACGCCTTAGGGCTCCCAGCCGATGCAGAACCGGGAGCGGTAGCGACCGGGTCGATGTGCCATTCGGCGCCTACCCGGTCGCTACCGCTCCCGGTTCTGTATCAGTGCAGACACCCGAACAGTTACCTTTTCATAAGGTACGCGGCCTGCTGGCTTGCGCCGTTTTTCCTGAGATCGTTGATGACCAGCCTGTAATAGGCCGCCTCCGTGTTTCCCGGATTCGTCTCCAGGCACTTTTGGAAATATATATCTGCCCGGCCGTAATCGGAAAGCTGATAGTAGGTCTTGCCAATCAACAGGAACATAGAGTCATCCCCATATCCCGGCATTGGAGATTTCTTTGGCGCCGCCTGCCGAAATTGCTCGGCGCCGAGCAGCAAGGGCAGCGCTTCGCGATATCGTTCCATGGCGTGATAGGTCTGAGCCAGCTTGATCAAGTAGCGGTCCTTATCGGTCGAGGATTCCAGGCAGCGTCGTAAGTACTGCACCGTCTCTCGCAGATCTTGCTTATTAAACAACGAATCCAAAGGAATTTGGAAACCGAAGTTCAGATCCGCGTATTGTTCCATCAGTGCGACACTCGGGGCCGCTTCGTGCACCGCGCCCTGTAAGAGCGCCAGGGCCCTTTCTTGTCGTCCCCGCATAAAACTTAAATTAGCCAGGGTCAATTTTATTTCAGGATCCTCGGGATTATCTTGTGCCAATCGCTCGCAGATGGAATACGCCAGGCGATCATTGCGCGTATGCTCATTACGAAAGAAGCGAAGCAGATTTCGATAGGCCGCCGTCGTCAATGGATGCTTTGCCATATACTGAGAAAGGAAGAGATCGTTACGCGCCCCGAAGCGCAAATCGCTGCGATAAATTAAATTGGAGGACACGCCGAGATAAAACGCCCGCGGCGCGCGATATTCCAAGAGCGGACGATCGTCACGATTTACTTCGCTTTGCATAGTAATTTCGGCAATGCGGGAGGGAGTGAGCATTTGCAAAGCCAATAGGGTTGGAAGATCCAAGATACCGATCTTTGCCAGTTCTTGGCGAACCGGCTCACTGGCCAGCTTGGCGGCCATCGCCTGGAAATCCGGCTGCAACGCGGTGCGTGTTCCCAGCAGAATGATATCCTTGCTGCTGCCCTGGAAAATGTATATGTGCGGGAACACTGCGTTCATGGTTTTCACCACCATGGCCGTGATATCGCTGGTCATTTCGTAATTATGAAACCACTGTACCATTAGCCCGTCCGGTTTAAGATGGCGCGCCACGTCTTCAAAGAACTCCACCGAGAAGAGGTTTCCCACGCCCGCCACCCACGGATTGGAGGGTTCGCTGATCACCACATCATACGCCTTGGGCGCCACTCGTATGTAGGTCTTGGCGTCCTCAATGATTAAATGGAAGCGGGCATTTCCCAGCACGTCGTTGTTGTAGGTTTTGAAGAAACGGACGGCCTCGGCCACGGCGGGCGAGATCTCCACGGCATCTACCTGCGCCGATGTATGCGCCAGCGCCGTTCCCGCCGTAACGCCGCTGCCCAGGCCGACGACTAAGACATTTTCGGCTTGACGGTGAAATAACATGGGAAGCTGCCCTAACAAGATTTGCGTCGGCATATCGATAGTGGAACTGGCATCCGGCTTTCCGTTTACGGTAAGGCACAGACTGGGTGGCTCCCCCGGAGCCAGGGTTTCCAGGACGGCGATATTACAGTTAAAGTCCTCTTTGTAATAACGCACCGTGCCATCCAACTTTTTGAGAAATGCCGCATACGTGGCCGGCGGCGCGCTGCGCGAGCGAAATTGTCCCCACGAGTAACTCAGCGGGTTCCAAGCCGGTGTCATGATAAAATGAAATACCATCGCCAAGGCGCCGACGGCTGCCGGCGCCCACCGCAGCGCACGACCGTTGATTTCGCCTGCGGTAACAACGATGACGGCGCCTAGCAACAGATTCACAACGGCCGCCGCTTCGAGACACCGCTGCAATCCCAGCCAGGGAAACAAACATAGTCCCGTAGCCAGTGCGCCCAGCAACGTGCCCAGTGTATTGGCCGAATAGATCCAGCCAATCTTGCGTCCTAGCCGGCCCATATCCGTACTGACGATCTTGCTGGCCAACGGCAACGTCAGTCCAAAAAACATGGTCGGAAAAAACATGATGACGAAGCATAAGGCAAATTTGATTGCATGATAATAGATCAAAGTTTCCGGGACGGGACGTAGCAGGTACCGTAGCTTCCAAAATAAATACGGCAGGCGCTCATAAAAAGGGAACCCGGCCAGCACCGATAAGGCAATCCCCACTTCGGCCAGCCCGAAGGCCAGCAAGTAGCGCATCGTACGGCCGGTGATCCGGGTCGCTGCCAAACTGCCAAAAGTAATCCCGGAAATAAAAGCGGCCAGCATCAGAGAAAAAGAGTACGTCGAGGATCCCAATACTACGGCAAAGAAGCGCGTCCAAATCACCTCGTACACCATCGAGGTAAATCCCGATAGAAAAATGGCCAGGCCGACCAGCCGTAGGCGGGATGGCGAGTACTCGACCACGGCCTCGTCGTCGTTCGGCGCGCTACTGTACGTATCTTGCGTCTGCGACCGACTCCGTAGCCAATCCACGAGCAGCATGCCGAACCCGACGAGCACATTTACCAGGCCTGTTACGATCACCGCCATTGGCATTCCGAATTCCTCGATCATGTAAAAGCCGGCCAGCAGCGCCCCCAACACGGCCCCCAACCCGTTTATAAAATATAAGAGCCCCACGCCATGGCCAACGCGGCCCAAATTACGGATAACAACTTTGCTAAGAATAGGCAATGTACCGCCCATCAAAAAAGTGGGCAGAATAATCATGGCAAAGGAGAGCAGCAGCTTGCAGCCCATCGCCCGTAAGCTGCCAAAAGGAAAATGGACGGCGGCCTGGAAATACATGTCCTTGGCATGGCCTAGGAGAATGGGAAAGAGGATCGCATATAAGCCGATGGCCACCTCGATCCAGCCATAAAGCTTTAACGGGTGCGTAGCATTATCGACCTTTGTCCCGAAGAAGAAACTGCCGGCGGATAACCCCGCCATGAAGGCGGCGAGCGTCATCATATGCCCATAGGTCGTGCTGCCTATAAAAAGCGAGAGGTATTTTCCCCATATCACCTCATAAATAAGGCCACAGCCCCCGGAAATGAAAAACGCCAGAAAGAAAGTCATTTCCCATTTATTGATTTGTGGCCTGTTGATGCGCATGATACGATCCTCCGCAATTGGCGTGGCAAGACTTCGGTTATGAGGGGGGGTCACATGGGCCGGCGCGGGACAGGTCGTCCCGCTTCATCTACGTAGCGCCGCCTGATGGATCTGAAAAATGATCACGGACTCGGTTGGCGACATATAGGATAGCGACAACCATTGTGGATGTCTCACCAGCATGTTTTTCAGGTAACGTGAAAGAAGCGGCTCAGCGTCGGGGATTAAGACAACGTAACTGACATTGAAGCGTCGCCAGTTGTCCACGACTTCCTCCGGCTCGCTTATACTGCGCCGCGATGGCGTCGCCGCATAAAAGCTTTCGACGGGATTGATCGCAAAACCCCGCACTGCGTGGCGGCCGGTGTAGAGATATACCATGGGATCGAACACGCCCGAGAGTGTGGCCTCGGCCGGCGTGTGCGCGGCAATCCACCGCATAGCGGCGCCGCTCGATGAATCCCAAGTCCCTCCCGGGCTCTTAGCCGTTGGCGGAAGTTGAAAGCCGTACGTCATGGTTTCCCTTACAATGACCACTGAAAAGGCCAGATTGAGCACGAGTCCACTGGCCGCAAAGCCGATCACCAAGGCGCGCGCAAGGCGTTGCCAACGCCATCCCGCTAGTCGCGCAATAACGCGCTCTGTGACCAATTCCATTAGTCGAGAATAATATAGCAGTAAGAAGGGGGCCACCGGGACCAAGAATCGGAGCGGCGACCATGGCCACACCAAAACCGAGGCCATGTAGAGTGCCATGTATATATCCAGCAGCCGCAGTTGGTAACGAAAATAGCGGAGAAGCGCTAACGCGAGCAGGGCCCCGAGACCAAGTCCGGCCATCACTAACGCGGCCATGATTCCGGCGTGGACCGTAAAATTTACCGGCAAGGGCACGTAAACGAAAACCGGGTTAGAAAGCGCGATGATGCCGCTAAGACAATAAAATAGGTTCTTACAAAATACGTTTAACGTTGCCGTGGAGAGGTAGCCGCCCAGATAATCGGAAACCCAATGCGTGTAACTTACATAATAAAGCTCCATCGGACTTAACCCCTGTGGAGGGGCTACGAGGTACGTCCACGCCACCCAGGGAGTGATGATGATCAGCGAAACGAAAGCAAACCGCAGGGAGCGTCGCCATTGCTGATGCCAAAGCAGGAAAATGATGGCGCCCACTATCAACAATAACCCAACCGTACGAGTCAAATAAGCCAAGGCTGACAGAGTGGCCGCCGCGGTAATCCAAAGATTGCGACTTCGTTCCGTGGGGCGTCGCAAGGCGCCTTCGATTACGTAAAGCGCCAACACCGATAGGAAGGCGTAAGGCATCTCGGATAAGACCATGGATGAGAAATACACGGTCCACGGCCACCACGCGGCCATGGCAATTATGCCAATCGCCATCGCCGGGGCGGTATAATGGAAACGCGTGAGAAACCGGTAACTAATCAGTAGAAAGCCCAGCGCCGACGCCAACGACAGCAACTTCATGGGCAGCACATTGTCGGGAAAATGCGGATAGACGCGCCATATGAGCGAGAGCAGGAAGGGATAGAGTACCGGGTACTTGGTCTGTGGCCATGGATTCGGCAAGCTGATCAGACGGTAGCCTTGGCCAGTCGCCATGGCCTTAGCCGTGACCACATAAATGCCATCGTCATGATAATTGCCGACGACCCCTGGACAGATATTACATAAGCCCAGCGCTACACTCACCAGCAAAACCGGAATCAATAAGAATTTCGGACTACGATAGTCTCGGGGCTCGGCAAGGTTAGTCACGTTTGATTTCCCAAAGCTGAAAGTTAGCATCGGACTTTAATAGTTTCCCGTCTTGGCGGAGCCACTCTAAAAAACGGGCGCGGCCGGCGACGCCAAATGGTGTAGTCGCCGTATTAAATAATATCCCCTGGCAATACAGCAGATGAGTAACACCGAGCTTGAGCAGTTGTTGCCGTATGCCCTCCGCGGATGCCGCTTGATTAACGATGCGACCGATAGTATGGTCTTCGAAAATTGAATCCGATAGGTGATCCCGCTCGAGATAATACCCAAAATTTCCGACGTCAATCAAGAATATACGACTGTTCGACGGGAGCGCTTTGTTGATATAGGAGTAAATATTATAATAATCCAGGCGTCTACTTAAGTACTGATCGCGGTTTTCCTGACCGGCAAGATACGGCAGCGGATCCACTCCGGCAAAGTAATGGCCGATGACCAGCGTGTTGATGACTATCGCCAGAATGGCCATGCCTGTTGCCGCTCGTCGCCCAAGGACAGTTGTCCTATTCCGGGTGACCGGGTGCTCGTCCGGTGGGGGAGAAAGAGCAAAAGCCGCCATAACGCTTAAGGCCGGAAGAGTGGGAACCAAGAAGCGCAATTGCTGAGAGGACAACGCCCAAGCCAAACAATAAATCCCTGAAAAGGCGGCCAAGATTCGCATCGGCCACGGCCACTGGCGTCGCCACACGAGCAAAGGCAGCGCCATTAAAAATATGGGACCGAGAATGCCGTCATGGGCACTTGGATTAATAAGGCGGGCCTCCATCGTCAAATCCCATGGTAGCAGGAGGTATGTGGCGAACGATTTTACGGCGCGGCCATAATGACCCAACATGACCAAATAATTGCCCGCCCGTTCCGCGTCCCAGCCCGTGTGGGACACTGGAAATAAATTCAAGAAGAACGGGAAAAATGGATTACCGGTATAATAAAGATTCTTGATATACCAAGGCGCGGCCATGGCGAAGGCGATCGCCATGGGAAAGAGTACTTTCTTGACCAAGGCGCCGCCGATCGAGGTAGGGGTAGCCGAGGAATGGGAAAGCTCGTGGCGGAGGCGAACAAGCAAGCCACAGAATACTACGGGCGCCATATAGAGCGCGGTAAACTTGGTCGCCAGCGCACAGCCGAAATAAACGCCGCATAGCACCAAAAGCTCACCGCTTTCCGAGCGCCAAGAGCCGCAATAACAGAGTAGCGCCGACAGCAGGAAAAAGGTTAACGTCAAATCAATATAGGCCGACCAGCTCATCAAGAACCATACTGTGGGAACACTGCAGAAGAACAACATGCCCATCAAACCCATACGACGGGTCAGACCAATGTATCTACAAATCCCATAGATCACGATCGAAATAAGGACACCCATAAAATAATGTATGAGCTTGGCTAAGACGTCGCCCTTGACCAGCATGGCCAGCGTGTAGAGCATTTCTCCGCCCATGGGGAAGTATGTATAAATGTTAAACGGGAGATCGATGAACCCATGGTGTCGCAGGTAGGTCTTGGGCGTGTACAAGTGATAAACCATGTCGTCGCCCAAGAAAGGCGGCGCCAACGAGCACGCCAGGCCGAGACTGAGAATCACCACATATAGGCTGAGAAGTAGGCGTTCCGTCCCCGTCCAGGGGAATGGTTGTGGACGCCAAGATTTGACCACATCGACCAAATAGCGTCGGTCCCAAACAACCAGGACTGTGCCGGCCACAAAAATTGCCCACCCCGTCGACACATAATAGAGGCGAAACATACCCAGCCCAAACATCAAGAGCGATACCCCGCCAAAGCCTAATCCAATATAAAGAATGCTGGAGTACAATCCGCCGGAAAAGGGCTCGGCCAACGACCAGGCCGCTGTACCGGTATGGTCAACAGTTTCAGAATTTCTCAAGTAGGGGTGATTGATGAAAGCGCGGGAGATAAGGCGACCGAGTGCATGTAGGATCAGTATGAGAGCGACCAATAGAAAAACGTTCAGGGCACTATCCAAAAGGCGTAAGCCGAGGGCCTCCAGGTCGGCGCGATGCCACAGATAAAGGCAAAATATGGACACTACCCAAAGCGCGCCCAGGATTCCTTTGACACGAGACCATCTAGGAGAGTCGGCTCGGTCTCTTGCCGCAACCGCCTCTTCTACGGCATAGAGCGGATGGCTTGGGCCCATACAATACCAAATTGAGCGGGCAGGGCGTTCCGGCTTTAACACCGACGGAACAATCCTGATTAACTAGAGCTAACTCGATGGCTAACGCGCATGGCCTCGAATACTCGGACAGCAAGCGCGTGTGCAATGACCGTGCGATGGGCCGACCGTTATAAGTGTGGCCACGCCCGTCCCGGGATTTTCATTCAGACTTCTTCACCGGCTCGGTTCGCGCGGTTATTTACCAACCGGGGCGCCCTCCGATCCGCCCGGGTTGCTGGGGCCATAGCGAATTACCCCATCCCAACCGATTTCAAAGTCAAAGTCGGCGGAGCCGGCCACATGTATCGCTTTAATGCCAAACCCATCCGGCGCTGTATAAGGCGTTGGACCACTGGGTATGGGTTGGTTTTCCGAATAGGTAAAGCCACTCACAATGCCCGGTGCGCTGAAACGATTGTCCACGTAACTGCCGGCGAATAGCTGAGCCATCGTGCCGTATTTTTGGCTGTTGCGCGACGCATAGGTGAACTCGGCTGAAGCCAGAGCTTTAAGCGTACCGATGGCCGAGGATTCGTTGGCTGACCGCCGAGCGGCCGCCAGCATCGGAAAGAGGAGCATGGCCAGCAGAGCGATGATCCCGACGACCATCATGAGCTCAATCATTGAAAACCCATTTTGCCTCTTCATAAAACTCACCTACCGATTTGCATTTAAAAAAAAAGCGGTAGAAGAATCTACCGCTTTTTCATTTGGGGCTGCTAGGAGATACCTGTTAAACTACTTCCCAAGCGGGGTTCCTTCTCCTTGACCTGACGGGCTCCCGCTCTTGCCGTAGCGAACGACTCCATCCGGACCGACTTCAAAGTCGGTGTCGGACGAGGGCGCTTGATGGAGCGCTTGGAAGCCAAAACCCGTGGGGGTCGTGGTGGGCGTACCAGCCGGCAGGCCTACTACGCCGTAGCCTTCTGAATATTGGAAGCCATTGAACGTGGAGGGGCTTGCGCTAAAGCGGGTATCCACGTAGTTGGCGGTGCTCATGTTGGCCATCGAACCGAAGTTTTGATTGTTGCGCGAGGCATAGGTAAATTCTGCGGAGGCCAATGACCGCAGATTAGCCACGGCCGCCGACTCGTTGGCGGACTTGCGAGCCTGCAGCAGCGCCGGTATGGCGATGGAAGCGATAATCAAGATAATCGCGACCACGACCAGCAATTCAATAAGTGAAAAACCTTTTTGTCTCTTCTTCATGTTACTTTCGTACCTCCTCATATTGCGTGTAATTGGTAATCAGTAAGTAGTAATCTGGGTCAAGACCAATTACCAATTGCTGATTAGCGATTACGGGACCCCTATGGGGCGTGAGTCAATTCAGGGGTGAACTCAACGTCGGAACACGCTTACGGGACGAAACACCTTAGTAAAACCCAAGTCCTCTTGCCCCCCTCACCTAACAAGAGGTTCGGATTTTTTCATTCTAACGTCTTTGTCCACCCCTTAAAGTTCATGCCTCGTTGCATAGCAATTTACATTCCACCTGCGCGCGGCGGGGCCGGCGCGCCGAGCATGGACGGTCAGCCGGGCTATTAAACGTAAATAAGCGCTACGTTTGGTAGGAGAGATATTAGCGCGTGGCGATCGGAGAGGCCTACCCATGGTTAACTGAATATGATCAGCCCATGTAGTCCTGGTTAACGAATCTTGTAAGGGGCCTTACAAATTACGGGAAAGCTATTCGGCGCTGGTCTCCGTTTCGAAATCTTTGCGAGAATATGGGATGCCGTAAGCCTTCATCTTCTTATATAAACTGCTGCGCTCAATATGCAGGATTTCGGCGACCTTAGAAATATTGCCGCGGCATTCGTGCAGCTTGTGCAGAATAAAGTTTCGCTCAAAGACCTCACGAGCCCCTTGCAGCGAGCGCGCGTCTGCGGCCGCACGGCCGTCGGGAACCTCAGCGCCAACGATATAATCCGGCAAATCATAACCGTCAATCCGCGACGCCGCGGTCATAATGATCAGGCGCTCGATCAAGTTTTTTAGCTCCCGCACGTTTCCCGGCCATGAATAATCGGTCAGCCGCCCCAGGGCGGAATCGGCCAACCGTTTGCGTTTAATGGCGTATTTATTGGAAAAGTCGTCCAAGAAATACGCGGCCAAGAGCGGAATATCCTCTTTACGGTCGCGCAACGGCGGAACTTCGAAGGGAATTACGTTGAGTCGATAATAAAGGTCATCTCTAAAATAGCCTTTATCGATCTCCACTTCCAAATTTTTATTGGTGGCCGCAATCACGCGTACATCCACGCGCAATTCGCGATTGCTGCCTAACGGCTCGAAGCGCTGTTCCTCGAGCGCCCGCAGCACCTTGGCCTGTGTTTTCAAGCTCATGTCGCCTACTTCGTCGAGAAAAAGCGTGCCGCCGTCGGCCATCTCAAACTTGCCCGCTTTATCCAAAGTGGCGCCGGTAAATGCGCCTTTGATGTGCCCGAACAGCTCACTCTCGATCAGGTCTTCTGGAATCGCCGCGCAGTTGACCTCGACGAGTCGGCGGTCTTTGCGCAGGCTGTGCCAATGCAACAGATGCGCGACCAATTCTTTGCCGGTGCCATTCTCTCCGTAAATCAGCACACGGGCATTGGTCGGCGCGGCGAAAGCAATCTGTTGCCGCAACGCCTTCATCGGAATGGACTCGCCGATCATGACATACTTCTGATCGATCTCCTCGCGCAAGGCGAGATTCTCTTCCTCCAAGTTTTTCTGGGTCAAGGCATTCTTAATCACGACCAAGGTTTTTTCATAGGAGAGTGGCTTTTCGAGAAAATCAAACGCCCCGAGCTTGGTGGCTTTCACCGCCGTCTCGATGGTCCCGTGGCCGCTGATCATAACCACATTAGCGGGCATGGATCGTTTACGAATTTCCGCTAGTGTGGCCAAGCCATCCATACCCGGGAGCCAGACATCGAGCAGCACCACGTCATAGGGCTGACGCCCGATGGCCTCCAGGCAGGCCTCGCCGTCATTTACGGCATCGGCCGAATAGCCTTCATCCTTCAGTACCCCGACGAGCGACGAGCGCACGCCCCGTTCATCATCCACAATCAGTATTCGTGCCTTTGGCTTCATGATAATTGCAAAGTGTGCTCCCAGCACGATGTAAGCCCCGGTAGGGGCGCCATGTTTATAGCTCGAAGCCTAGGTGTTTAAAAGCTAGCTCCGTAGGAGCGGCATCTAAATCCTGGTTGCCGATCACATGCCGCTCCTTAGATACTTCCCCAGTTTCATCTTTATGCTGCGTGTCGTTAAAGCTCGCCTACAATCGTGATTGGCCGGTTATACTTGCTCTTTGAAATGTCCAATCTCCGGAGCGCCCCAGAGGGGCGCCGGGACATTAGCCTGGGGCAAGCGGAGCGCCGCCCCAGGTCGCGAGTTCCCTAGATCACAAGCGCCCCGGCAGGGGCGCCGAGAGGCCATCACTCATTTTAAGCTGCATTATCATCTCATCTTCAGTGCTAGGGCCTCTGGTAGGCCAAGCACCTCTCAGCGCCCCTGCCGGGGCGCTCGAAGTGGATGAGGCCATGAGTCCTGGGGCGACGCTTCGCTTGCCCCAGGCTAATCTCCTTGCGCCCCTGCCGGGGCGCGTGCGACTTTATGGTTCGCCTGCTTCACAGGATCGGCACCGGCCCGCTTCAAAATGTCCAAACTCCAGGCTCCTTAGAAACTTCTCCAGTTTCTTCTTGGCATCTGCGTGACGTTAGGCCAAGCTGGGGGACTTCTACGGAGCTTGGCTCTTATTTCGGATGTCTGTGCAATATACATGTCGCCCCTACCGGGGCTAATCGTTACAAAGATCCGGCAGTGCCTTACTACTTTTACCGGTACATCGAACGGAAATCATACCCTAATCGCCAGAAAGCGCGGGTTAGCTCAACGCGCGCCTGCGTACAACTTACGTGTTGATCGGTAAATTGATAACAAACCTGGCCCCGCCGGGTTCATTATCCAGCGCTTTGATATAGCCCTGGTGGTCGCTGATGACTTGCTGGACGATGGCCAAGCCCAACCCGGTTCCGCGCGGGCGCGTAGAGAAGTAGGGCAAGAACAAGTCCGCGCGATTACCCTTGGCAATACCGTGACCATTATCGGACACTTCGATAACCACCGCGCCGGCCTCCGCATTCAAGAGGGTGCGCAGGGTTAAGATTTTTGGATTTGCTTGTTCCATAGCTTCCAAGGCGTTATCAATCAGGTTTACAAAGACTCGCTTCATCTGTTCGGCGTCCAACTTCAACAAGGGAATCTGCGTATCAAAATTTCTCACCACCTGCACATCCAGGAGACGATCCTGATAGAGGCCCAGTGCATTCTCGATAACCAAGTGCAAATCCGCCGATGATAAGCTGGATTGCGGCAGCCGAGCAAATTGCGAGAACTCATCAATCAAGCGCCGTAGGCCGTTGCTTTCATCGATGATAGTCTGTATGCACTCCTCGAGTGTGACGGCGTAAGCTTCGAGGCTCTCCGACTCCGGCCGTACGCCATGGCCGCGGTTGCCATTAGCCTGACATAAATGCGCGAAGCGGCGCTGGATTCGCTCGGCGGAAAGCTGTATGGGCGTCAAGGGATTCTTAATTTCATGCGCCAATCGCCGAGCCACCTCTTGCCAGGCTGCCGATTTCTCGGCGCGATTCAGCTCGGTTAAATCGTCAAGTACGATTACGTAGCCGGTATGGCGATTGACCTTGGCATCGGAGAGCGGCATGAGGGCCAGGGCCAAATGGATTACCGAGCCATCCAATTCAAGGGCTAAGTCGCTGCCGCGGGCGCCCTGCCAAGGTCGCTGCCACATTAGTCGATTAATTTCCTGGCACAAGCGGCCGGGGAAACCCTCCTTAATATTCCGGCCGATAGCGGTGTCATCGAGTCGCAACATACGTTGCGCCGATTGGTTGATGGCATGCATCACGCCCTCGCGATCAATCGCGATTACGCCGGTCGTAATATTTTGTAGAACGGTTTCAATATAACGACGTCGTTGTTCCAGTTCGACGTTGGTTTGCTGCAAGGCTCGGTTCGTCTCATCCAGGCGCCGCTTGCTTTCGCCGAGCTCATGCGTCATTCGATTGAAAGAATCAATCAAGATTTCCAATTCATCATTGGCGGGGCACTCGATGCGATAAGCGAGATTTCCGGCGGCTACTTGCTCGGCCCCTTCCGCCAAGGCTTGCACCGGCCGAGTAATCTGTTTGGAAATATAAATGGCGAGCCAAGCAAAGCAGAAGAGAATCATGAGAGAGGTGAGCGCCAGCACGACGATATAGTTCGTGCGGATAATGTTCTTATTCTTTTTTAGCGCCTGGTATTTGGCCGAGGCCGAAGCGACAAAAGCGCCGATCTGTGACACGCTCAGCGGTACGTGGGTCTCCGTTATCAAAACGGCAATAACGCTGGAATTCTCCGCGTCAAATAGCGGAGCGCCATAGCGAAATCGATCACCATTTCTGCTCCTGGTGATGTTTGCCGACGCCCGGCCGGCGAGACCTTCTTGCACGATGGACTCGATTTCAGACGGAGATCTGTCGGTGGCTGGCTCTTCCGCGGGATAGACTCGTTGCCAATCGGGCGTGTAGACCTCAATGCGATCAAGCTTATAGAGTACTTCTTCATCGGGCAAAATGTCGGACAGTTTCGGCAAATCCGACGTCTGGGTAATGCCCTGCACCCGCAATCCTTCGACAATCCGATGGGAGGGATATTTCAAATTTTCTGCAGTGGTCTTGTAGTAATGCTCCGTGATGTCTTTGGCTTTATCCAATATTTCATAGGCGGGAAGACTAAACCATCGTTCTATGCTTTTATTAATGAGACCATAGGCCAGATAGGAAAGCAAGCCCACCTGCATTACGGAAATACCCAGGAAAGCGGCGACCAGCTTAACCTTGAATTTCGAGCCTAGGCGACGGCTCTTGCGCTCAAAATAAAGCTTAACCAGGTTGCGGGCGAGCACGATGGCCAGCCCGAACAACACTATAAAATTGAAAACGGAAAAGATCAGCAGCAGCAGCGCCTGTTGATTGAACCGGGGCGACTCGAGGTTGGCATGTTCGAGAACCAGTTGTGTGGCCACGAAGGCGCCGCAGACGACCAGGAAAGCGATCAGATAGAACTTCAGCGCCTTATGCGCGGACCGATGCGCCCACCGACCGGTGTACGACACCGGTGGATCCGCTTCCGGCTGGCCGTTCCCCTTTCCTGAATCCACCATAGCAACCCTATCCAACGAGCGTTGTCCGTATATTATACCGCATATCCGCCATTGGCTAAGTCGGCAAGGCGCCATCCCCAATTCGCCATGGGGAATCTACGCCGTGCCAAACGCATGAGGGGCACTCGGTAAAATCCGCGATCACTTGGAAGGATTTGGGCAACTGCTCAGCCGTTATAGTCCCGTAGGGACCAATGACTTTAGGCAGGTCCTTTAGGGCCTGCGGGCAAGGACCGGCGGAACGCCCCGTCCCGACACGTCGGGACGGTTGAATCCCGACCGTGTGCGTTTCAACCGTCGCTACGCGACGGGCGGTGTGCTCGGGACCGGCTATACCGGCCTTGAAAGGCCGGCCTAAATTCAATCAGCCCCGACGTGTCGGGGCTGAGTAGTTACGGATTTTGTATTTCTCGGCCGGTCAGCAAGCGATAGGCGTCTCGATACCTGCGACTGGTGCCGTTGATTACCTCTTCGCTCAGAGTCGGCGCGGGCGGTTGCTTGTTCCAATGGATAGTTTCGAGATAATTGCGAACGTATTGTTTGTCAAAAGAAGGCTGTGAACGGCCCGGCTGGAAGCCGGCACGGGGCCAAAAACGGGAGGAATCCGGCGTCAGGGCTTCATCAATCCAGAGGATATCCCCATTGTGTAGGCCAAACTCAAATTTTGTATCCGCAATTAATAAGTCGCGTGTGGCCGCATAATCAGCGGCCTCGCGGTAAAGCTGGAGGCTGATCTCGCGCAAGCGCCGGGCGTGATCAGCGCCCACAATGCTGCACATTTCAGCAAAAGAAATGTTGACATCATGTCCTTTTTCGGCTTTGGTCGACGGTGTAAAAATGGGCTCGGGCAAGCGCTCGCTTTCCCGCAGACCGGCCGGTAATGGTATTCCGCATATGGACTGACTGCGCTGATAATCCTTCCAACCCGAACCCGCCAAATAGCCGCGCACCACGCATTCGACGTCGAAAGCTTGCGTCCGGCGTACCCACATCGACCGGCCGGCCAGCATGCTCCGGTATTGTTGCAAGCACGCCGGAAAATCCTCGACGTTGGTCGAAAGCAAATGATTATTGACTATATGGCCAAGCTTCTCAAACCAGAATTGAGACAATTGGTTTAAAACCGCACCTTTGCACGGAATGCCCGTGGGCAGTACATAATCAAATGCGGAAATACGGTCGGTAGCCACAATCAGCAGTGTATCCGCATCGACCTTGTATATATCGCGCACTTTGCCTTGCCAATGGAGCTCCAGATCCTCAAAGTGGGTCGCTAAACAAATCATGTCGCATTCCTCGTGCAATGCGGATTCACCGCGATTAAATGACGATGCGTGTGCCAAACGCCTCACTCAAACTTAACGGAGACAATCTTAGAAACGCCGGCTTCTTGCATGGTCACGCCATAAAGGTATTGCGCGACCTCCATGGTCTTTTTATTATGAGTGATCAAAATGAATTGCGTGTTTTTTCCCATCACGCCGAGCAGCCGCGTAAAACGCGAAACATTGGCGTCATCCAACGGCGCATCCACCTCGTCGAGCAGGCAGAAAGGGCTGGGGCGAAATTTGAAAATGCCGAGCAAAAGCGCCAGGGCCACCAGCGCTTTCTCTCCGCCGGACAGCAGCATGACGTTCTGCAGCCGCTTGCCGGGCGGCTGAGCAATAATTTCAATGCCACTTTCCAAGAGGTCCGTTTCATCGAGCAGCCGCATTTCACATTGACCGCCGCCGAACAATAACGTGAAAAGCTCCTTGAAGTTCTGATTAATGGCGTCGAAAGTCTCTTTAAACTGTTCGGTCGAACGTCGGTTAATCTCCGTCAGCGCGGCTTGTGTCGCCTCGATAGCGCTCTGTATGTCGGCTTGCTGCGCCAGCAGAAAATTATGTCGCTCCTCCAATTGTTGGAATTCCTCGAGCGCCGTCATATTGATCGCGCCATACGTCTCGACCTTTTCTTTGACCTCGATATAATTGCGCTCAGCTTCTTGCGGATCGTAAGCCAACTGCTCATCGTTCATGTTAGCGGCAAGCGACTCGAGGTCTTCGTGGAATTCCTCCTGGCAACTAACCGCTAAATGCTGGCGCTCCGTCGTATGGCGGGCGTACTCCACTTCCATTTGCGTGCGCGTCTCGGTCAAGGTCTGTCGCTGCGCGTGCAAGCTGGTGATGACGTCTTCCAGCCGCTTGGCTTGCTCCTTGAGAGCGGCCATGCGCGCATGCTCGCTCTGGAGAGCTTCTTCCAAATACAGGCGGCGAGAGACCATGGCGGCCATCTTAAGTCGCAGCTCTTCGTTCGATTGGCGAAGATTCTCCAGGGTAGCCTGCGCCTGCGCCTGCTCACGCTCCAGTTTTTCGGTTTGCGCGGCGTGATCGCTGATCTGGGAAGTTAGTCGATGAAGGTCGTTCTCCGACCCTCGCCGGCGCTCCGCTTTTTTCGCCAAGGTTAATCGCAAATCCCCCAAACCATGAGTCAGTTCATTCCGTTCCAGCTTCTGCGGCGGCAGCGTCTCTTCGAGCTCCAGCAGTCGTTCGGCCCGCCGCCGGCCGGCGCCCTCCATAGTCAGTATGGCCGCGGCGACCGTCTCGGTTTCCGAACGGAGCTTTGCGCGAGCTTCTTCGACGCGCTGCCGTTCCACGCCCAGCTCCGTGGCCTGGGCGGCCAGGCGGCGCAACTCCAAAACCGCCTGTTCAAATTGCGGCGCCAAAGCGCTGCGTTCCACTTCCAGACGATGGCTTTGTTCGGCCAGTTCCTGGCGTCGGGCGCCACTGGCCCGCAGGTCTTCCGCCGATTGGGAAACTTGATTAGCCTTCGTTTGACGTTCCTGCCGGCATCGTTCAATTTGCAGCGCCAATTCCTTGCGTTCCCGCTTTAGACGGAGGAACCCAATTTCCTCCTTGCGTTCGCCGAGCGCCGAAACCAAGCCACGCCCGGATACCACTTCGCCTTGCCGCGTAAGAAAGATATAGGACGGATTTGGCCGAACCAGCGCCAGAGCCGTTGGCAGATCGGCCACTACGATCACCCGGCCCAAGTCAGGGAAGGCGCGCGTAAACGCCGGATCAACCGCCGGCGTTATGGACAACAAGTTTCTTAAGCTTCCGACCACCGATGCCGCGTAAGAATCCGGAATGGCCGGCGGTGGCTCCACTGCCGCCGTCTCATCATGCAGCGGCTCCAGTATGAGAAAGCTACAGCGACCGGTCTCACGCTCCCGCACTTGTTGCAAGCTACGCACGGCGTCTTCCAGCGTGGCTACGACGACATGCTGCAAATGGGCATCCATGAAGCCTTCCACGGCGGCCTCCAAATGCGGGGCGGTCTCAACAAAATCCGCCAATGTGCCGGAAATGTTTAATTGGCTGACGGATGAATTTTCGCCAAGAAACCGTTGCACTCCCTCCGAATAAATGGCGCGGCGCTTTTCGATCTCATCGAGCGAAGCCAATCGATGTTGCAGCGACTGCATTTCCTGAGTGCAGTGCTGCAATTCGGTTTCATAGCCTGCCATCACGCGCTGGAGCTGGGCGGCCCGGGCTTCTTCATCGGCCAAGGTGGTGCGCAGAGCGGCGAGCGCGGCGGTTCCGGCGCTCAGCGCCTTTTCCAACATTTCGCGTTTTTCAACGTGGCGAGCTTGCTCTACGGCGAGATTGGCACATTCTTCATCCAGGCGCGTCAGTTGGCTTGCCGCGGTTTCGATGCGCTCCGCCGCGTTCTCCTGCCACTGACGCAAGCCGGCCAACTGCTCTACCTCTCCCAGGGTGGAACTGCGTAATGCACTCAATTCCGCTTCGGCGTCATCGAGTTGATTGACCAGGCGCTGTAGGCGCTCTGCCAATCCTTGCGCCGCGGCTTCCCCTAAAGCGATCTCTGAACTCAGCGTTTCCAACTGCGCCGTTGCTGCGTCCGACTCGTGCCGCGCGCTTGCCTTACGTACGCCATATTCGGCGAGCGTCTCGGCGATCTCAACGGAACGATCGCGCAAGGCCTGTTGCCGGTTTTCCTGGTAGGCCAGTTGCTGACCGGCTCGCTCTTCTTCAACCCGTAGGCCGGAGAACTCTTCGCGCAATTGTGCGACCTCCGATTCCAGTTGTTCCACCTCCTCGGCTAAGCGCCGGCGCGTTTCCAACTCGGCGTTGAGTCGCTCCGTTAATGTTTGCTCCTCCTGTCGCTGCTGCTGGAGCCGATCGTGAATTGTGCGTATCTCATTGGTCAAAGATCGTGATCGATGCCAGTAGTTAATGCGGGAAAAAAACTTCAACTCGTCGCGCAGGCGGTAGTAGCGACGCGTTTTGGCGGCTTGGCGTTTGAGGGACGCCGTTTGCCGGTCTACCTCTTGGATGATATCGCTAACCCGCGATAGATTTTGCCGTGCCAGTTCTAACTTGAGCTCAGCCGACTTGCGTTTGGTCTTAAAAATAGAAATGCGCGCCGCTTCCTCAATCAAGGCTCGCCGGTCCTGTGGCTTCGAACCCAGTATGACTTCGATCCGCCCTTGTTCGATCAGCGCGTAGGAAGTGCTGCCCAGGCCGGTGCCCTCAAAGAATTCATAGACGTCTTTCAAGCGACAGCGGCGCTGGTTGAGAAAATATTCGCTTTCACCCGAGCGGTAGAGACGGCGGGAAACCGTGACCTCGCCATTCTCCGATGGAAAATCCGCCGGCAGCGAAGCGCCATTGGCAAATTCTCGGAGCGTCAACGTAACCTCTGCCACTCCGAGGGCCTTACGCTTTTGCGTGCCGTTAAAAATGACGTCTTCCATGCGTCCGGCGCGCAGAGTTTTCGTGCTTTGCTCGCCCAACACCCAATTAATGGCGTCGGCCACATTGCTCTTGCCGCAACCGTTGGGTCCGACGATCGCCGTCACCTCGCCATTGAGAACAATGTCCGTTTTCTCACAAAAAGACTTAAAGCCGTAAATTTCCAGGCGGTCGATTCTGTGCATGTACGCGTTCCATCCTCCGTAACTATAAACCGGCTATGCACGCGTAGAGGGGGCATGCCAAACCTCTACTTCTCAATTCATCATAATAGTATGCCCGGTTGTTTCGGGCGATTCGCCATAGTCCTCATCATCCGTTGTTTTGGCTAAACCTTCTGCCGCGCCTGGCCATGCCCGCTTACCGGCATAGCCTTGCGGAAGAATTCCAGCACCCGTTCATCATAGAGCCGTTTTTCATCGCCAAATAGCACTTCGTAGCCCGAATTGTCGCGCGACTTGACCAGTGGAAGAATGTCTTTGGGGGCGTGCGCCTCCGCATAAAGCCCGCGGGTTAATGCCGCAAGATCCGGGCTGTTGGTGCCGGTAATAAAAAGTAATGACGTATTCTGCAACCTTTCCAATGGAATGCGTTCGGAGAGGCGACTGGGCAGTATCAAAAAATGGGCGGAGTAATAAACATCCATGAGCCCGGTGAGGAATCGATTTTGGCTGCGCAGCAGATGTCGAGTCTGCAAGCCAACAAAGGACCGTACATTGGGATACACGGAGTCGACGGCCACCGCGGTCACGCGCTCGTCCGCCACCGCGGCCGCCAGGGCCGCGTGACCTCCTACGGAAACGCCCCATAATCCGATTCTTTTCTCCACATCAGACATGGAAAGAACAAAATCAATCGTGGACAATACGTCTTCCTTCTCGTACAGCCCCAACGAGGTGCGTGAAGGTTGGCTCTGATCGTGTCCGCGCAGGTTGAAGACCAAAACGTTATAAGCCCCTTTTTCCTGAAGCGTCGCCGCAAGGTCCAAGACTTCGCTACGGTTGGATTCGTAACCATGGCAAAGTATAACCACGGGGGCGCCACGCGCTCCCGGTATGAACCATCCTTTCATGGACAGGCCCGATCGGTTTTTCCAGCGGACCTCCGAGAACGGCAATCCGTGATAGGACGGGACCAACTCGGCCGGGATTGGCGGATGCACCATGCGATACAGAAGATAGGCGTAAAAAATGGATGTCAATGTGAACACCGTCAATACCGCGGGGAGAAACACGATATTTCCGTATCGCCACCAATGTCTGTACTTCCCTAATCTCAAGCGGATGTCCCCCTCTTTGAAATGAAAACAACGACCTTTCAAGGCTGGAAATAAACCCTGACCTTCCGTCGCGCCTTATCGTTGGTTTTCGGTAACCATTCGTGGAATGGTCTTTGTTTGCAGCATAGAAACCCTCGGCCCGTTTCGCCATTTAATTATAACGAAGGCGTCAAATCGTCGCAACAAGTTTTGGCGCCGGCACGGCGAGGAGAAAACGGGGCGCCGCCTGTCGTATACGTCGACCCGCTAGACGACTAAGAGCTAAAACCCTACTGTTCATGGGGATCGGGGGTCAGGGATCAGGGGCCAAGGGCCCGGTGGTACCGATGACAGTTGGGAATTATCGTGATTTAGAGATTGGGTAGTGGGGCGAAAGCTTTACGGATTGCAGTAGACTTTGAAATAGAAATTCAAGCAATATCGCCCGATCCCCGACCCCTGATCCCCGTGAACAGTTACCGAACTCTTTATCAGGTCAGATGATACTTTTCCATTTTCTTACTTAAAGTGTTGCGATGCATCCGCAGGGTTCCTGCGGTTTTCGATATGTGCCCCTTATGCCTCTTCAAGACCTTGGCAATGAATTGCTTTTCGAAATTGCTTACGGCATCGGGGAATAAAATTCCCCGCTCGATCATTTCGCTAATTACGCCTTCCAACCGGTCTTTGATTCGCCCCTCCGACTTCACTGTGCCATCAACCATATCTAGCCCTTATTCTGATTCCAATACTCCTTAACTTTTTTATACTCTCCGTAAAAACGCCGCTTCAATTCCTGCGGTATCGTCATAACCAAAACCTGACCGCTGGTTAAAAAATAAGGGGCCAGTGATGAGTATTCCACCGATTCTATCCTGACCGGGAAAATGGTAAGGGATATGAATAGGATCGCGCATATCATCCAGCCCATGATAAAGCCGAGGAGAGCGCCGAGGACCTTATCGAACCACCGTAGGCGCGTGACTTTAAGAATCTTATAGATTATAAATACGATAACCGCCTTAGCCATCAGGACGGCGATAAATATGGAAACATAACCTAGGAGATTGGCCACGGTCTCCGTCCTCGCAAAAGGCAACAAAACTTTAGCGGGAATTTTGTACATAAGCCCGGCTAAAATAAATCCGGCGCAAACGGCCCCAATTCCCAGAATCCCGCGGAAGAACCCTTTGAGCGCATAAGAGACTGTGACCACCAGTATGATGATTACGGCGAAGATATCCAGCAAGGTTAAGGAGTAATTCATTTTTTGCCACCCAATGATCCCGGCCGGCTTTGCGTCGGAGCCTCCCCGACGCGCAACCGTCATTATCCATAGCTGCGTCGTACATGCCTACGCGCCGCGCAAGAGCGCCTGAACGAGAAACTACCGGACACATTTCACCGAGATGCCATCATGGATAGGAACGATGAAAAGTTGTGGTTCTTGCCGCCGTCGGCCAAGACAAACACCACTGTCAGGTTCACCGGACACCTACACGAGCGCGGCCAAGGTTTTGTTTATCGCTTCATATTACTAATCAAAGTGCCCGCGTCTGTCAAGTGATATTTTTGGCAATGTCATTATAAGATTGAGAAGTGCACTTTTCGGAAATCCTGGCGGACCGCGGCTTGTAGCATCGGTTTCAAAAACCTGTTACCATGTTAAACCTGATTTTTAGAGTGGGTGGAAAAGGGCGATCATTTTTCACCTCTGGTTCGGTCATTCATGAGGAAGACAGTATGAGGCAAACCCTTCTAATTCTCCTTGCGCTCTTGACGATAGGCGAAGCCCTATGGGCACAGAAAGTGCCGGTCCAGGAACTCATCTTGGATAACGGCTTTCGGCTGTTGATGGTCCCTCGCCGCGGTGACCCCAACGTGGCGGCCGGGTGGATTGCGCGCGTGGGATCGGTCAATGAACGACCCGGCATCACCGGCATCTCTCATTTGTTTGAGCATATGATGTTCAAGGGCACACATGTCATAGGCACGCAGAACATTGCCGAAAACTTGAAGCTGATTGCTCGTATGGACAAAGTGCGCGCCGAATTGCGCCACGAGGAGCAAGCTCTCATGACCAAGCAACGACTGGGCGAGGTCTCGGACATCAAGGACCCCAAGGTCCGTTCGGCGCGGCACAATGAGCGGCTGGCTGAGATGGAACGGCTGAATAAGCGAGAGAAAGATCTCACGGTAAAAGACGAGTTCGATCGTATTTATACGCATGCCGGCGGGTCGGGGATGAATGCCGGCACCGCGGAAGACTTTACCGTTTATTTTATCAATGTTCCGGCCAACAAGCTGGAACTATGGTTTTGGATGGAATCGGATCGCTTGCTTAACCCCGTCTTTCGCGAATTTTATGCGGAGCGGGATGTGGTCCATGAAGAGCGTCGTATGCGTACGGACAGCACCCCCACCGGCAAATTTGAAGAGATGTTTAACGCGATGTTTTGGGAATCTTCTCCCTATGCGTGGCCGGTAGTGGGTTGGCCAAGCGATCTCGAGGGAATTACCCGTGACGAAGCTCTGGATTATTTCGCGGTGAATTACGCGCCCAATAATTTATCGGCTTGCCTGGTGGGTGACTTTGAGCCGGCCCGCGCCGTCGAACTGGCCCGTCGCTATTTCGGTCGCCTGCCGCGCGGCGCGCGCGAGCCGGAGCCGGTGCGTACGCAGGAAATGAAACAATTGGCCCAAAAGCGCATGATCGCCTATGCCGAGACCAAGCCTACCGTGGTGATACGTTATCACACGGTGCCCGAGGGTCATAAGGATGCTTACTCGCTCGATCTGTTGGCGGACCTGCTCAATGGCCAGACCGGACGACTGTACAAATCTCTCATCTTGCAGCAAGAGGTGGCCAACAGCGCTTCCGCCCAGCAGGTCGATCAAAAGTATGAAGGTTATTTTTCGATTACCGGCGTAGCCAAGCCCGGCCATACTCCGGAAGAGGTGGAGCAGGCCCTGTATAAGGAAATTGAGAAGCTGCAAAAGGAGCTGGTTGGTCCGAGGGAATTGCAAAAAGTGAAAAATCAAAATGCCGCGGGAGACTTCCGCCGGCTGCAAAGCAACTTCTCCCTCATGGTGCAACTGTTGGTGCGCGAGGCTTACCGCGGCTGGCAGACGATCAATACCGGTCCGACCTTGCGGCAAGCCGTGACGGCGGAGGACATCAAGCGTGTGGCCACTCAATATTTCTCAGCGGAAAACCGAACGGTCGGCCTCTATTACACGAAACAAACCAATGCCGGCGAGGAAGAGCCCGGACTGGCCGGTCTCGATGATACGGAAAAGCAACACGCTCGGCAATTGCGTGCGGCCATCGGCCATATGAAAATCGATCAGGTCAAAGCCATGCTCGGACAGATTGAGCAACAAGCGGCGGCCGCGCCGGTCGACAAACAGAAGCTGGTAGGCGTCATCAAGAAACTGCTGACAGAGCGTTTGCGACAGCTCGAAGGAGGGAAGTAGCTATTATGGCCAAGTCCAGAGTATTTTTGTTCCTGTTGGTACTAATCCTAATGGGATCGGACCCAAGAAACTCGGCGGCATTATGGGCCCAAATGAAAGGAGTCGCCGACGGAAAGGCCAAGGCCGCGACCCCTGTTATACAGAACGGCATTCCCGCGCATCCTAAAGACTTGGCCTACGCGCCCTTGCACTTTGTGCCGCCGAAGCGAGAAATCTATCGGCACGTGCTTTCCAACGGGGTGGTGGCTTACTTGGTTGAAGATCATGACTTGCCGCTGGTCAACCTCTCGCTGATCGTGCGCGCCGGCCGTTACCTGGCGCCCGTCGGAAAGGAGGGACTGGCGGCGCTGACCGGAAGTCAAATTCGGGCCGGCGGCACTGCCACAAAAACCGCCGAAGTATTTGACGAGGCCGCCGATTTCCTGGCGGCGCAGATCAGCGCCAGCGTCGGTGATACACAAGGCGGGGCCGCACTCAACTGTCTTTCTAAGGACATTGACGAAGGTCTGAAGCTTTTTTTTGATATGTTGAAGAATCCGGGTTTTCAGGCCGACCGGCTCGCCTTGGCCAAGAGTCAAATCCTGCAAGAGATGGAACGCCGCAATGATGAAACTCCGGGCATTGAAAGCCGCGAGTGGAACCGCTTGATGCAGGGCGAGCAGCATTTTTCTACAAAGCCCTCCACTAAAGCTTCCATCGATTCCATTACCCGTGCTGATCTACAGGCCTTCCATAAAGCGTATTTTCATCCCGGCAATTTTATCTTTGCCGTCTCCGGCGATTTTAAGACGACCGAGATGAAGCGTAAGCTGGAGACCTTTCTGCAAGGCTGGGAAATCGGAAAAACACCAGTCCCCGAGATACCCAAGCCCACCGCGACGCCGGTTCCCGGCGTATATGCCGTCCATAAGGTCGATGTCAATCAGGGGCGCGTAACGCTGGGGCATATCGGAAGCATGCGAGATAATCCGGACGCCTATGCGCTGACCATGATGAATGATATTTTGGGAGGCGGTGGTTTTACCTCCCGCATTACCTCGCGCGTGCGCTCGGATGAAGGTCTGGCTTACGACGCCGGCTCTGCCTTTGGCTTGGGTGTCTACTACCCAGGCGTCTTTCGCGCCAGTTTCCAGTCCAAGAGCCCCACTTGTGCGCAAGCGATCGATATTGTCCTGCAGGAAATTAATCGGATTCGAACCGAGAAGGTGAGCCCGGCGGAATTGGAAACCGCCATTAACAATGCCATTGAAATTTTTCCCAGATATTTTTCGTCCGCGGCGAAAATCGCCGGGACCTTTGCCGCCGATGAATTTACCGCAAGGCCGGCGGGCTATTGGGACACGTACCGCGACAAGATAAAAGCGGTTACCGCCGAGGAGGTGCTACGTGTGGCGCAGAAGTATTTGCAGCCTGACAAGCTGGCCATCTTGATTGTCGGCCATCTGGACGACATCATGAAAGGGAATCCCGACAAACCCCAACATGCGATCGCACGACTATCCAAGGACGGACGTATCCAGCGAATTCCGTTGCCGGATCCTCTGACCATGGTTTACCCCAAGGCGCCTTAGGCGGCGGAGTAGTTACAATTCATTCCTTTGTCAACCCTCTCCGTTTCACGGGGTATTGGCTCCGACGTTTTCATCTTTGTGTCTTCGTGTCTTTGTGGTAAATGAATCCTACTTTAAATATACAAAACCGTTACCAGTCAGTAAAATCATTGTCCGCCAAAACGGCGCCGGTAGAGGGGATCATGGCAGGCGTGCGCTCGCCGTACTCCGTTCTACAGATTATTACCGATCCTACTAACCTTCCAAATAATTCCAAAAAATCTTCGCAGAAACTCCACCGCTCCAGTTTATATATATGAGAAATGGGAAACAGTCTCTGAAGCCTTAGCTGGGCTGAAAGAGCTGGCCTGCCACAAGTGACCGGCATCGTAACGTGACGCCAAATATTCTTGTGGCTATGCAGCCCGTGCAAGGACGGTCTATGCGTCCTCGCCATGACCTAAATCCGTCGGCGCCTTTCCGAGCGGCTCGCAAGCAAGGAATTGATCGTGAGACCATGTGGGGAGGCGCCGATGGAAAAATCTTCGACCATGGCGACCCCAGGGCAATAGCTCGCAAGCCCAGACCAATCGGCTGGCTCTATAAATGTTCCCTTTCTCGTATTCGCGGAGAATTTATTTTTCCGCGCAATATCTGCTGTGTGCAGGGATCCCATTTGGAATTTATGTGTGGTTGAGGAGTCTATCTATGAGAAAACCTTCATGCCTGTTTGCACTTTTCCTGCTTATGAGCTTGGTGATAAGCCTGGTCGGACTTCCGTCCGTTATTTTTGGTTCCGGCACATCGGCGGTATTGCTGCAAGAATTTGGCTACGCCGGCGACAAGGTCACGATCAAGGGTGAATTTCCCGAAAACAGCCGGATAAGCGTCGGCAATCAGCCGGCCGAGATTATGGAAGCCAATGAGGAATTCATCACCTTTGTAACACCGGCGGGCGACCCTGGAGAAAAAGTGGTGGTCGTAAGAAGTAGCGACGAAGTTGAAGTGGCTCGCGTGGAAGATTTTCTTCAGTTGGCCGGTTCGGTGGACGATCCCGATGATCCCGCCGCCCAGAGTCCTAAGTTGGACAGCGTACGGCCCGGCAGAATTTGGGTCGGACAAGAAGATACCACGATCGAAATCACGGGCTTGTATTTCGGACTGGGCAATCCCGGGGACATCACGATTTCTTTCGATAGCATTCCAGCCCCAGACGTTTGGGACGCCACCACGTTCCACATTAAGACCAGAATGCCCGCCGGATTAAGGCCCGATAGCGGCCCTATTACGGTGCTGGTGCGAAATACGTTAAATCAGCGCGAGGCCTCGACCACTATCCTCTACGTCAGTAAAGATCCCTACGATTCCGGCGTGGACGACGGGCCGGTAGGCGTGGCGCAATGCGGAAGCCTAAGTTTTTCGGCCAGTCGAGGTCTGTTGGGAAGTAAGGTTAGTTTGGTCATCGGCAATCCGCCCATAGATTTTGAACCGGATGTTCGATTTGAATACGATACCCGCAGCACGCGCGTGACCCACTGCCACCGAGTTGGAAATCGTTGGGATTATGGCGTGCCCGACATGGGGCTTGCCGGTCCGGCTCTGATTCGCCTACGCGTAGCCAATTGCCAGGAGGGTCCTGCAAATCCCACCCCCTTTCAATTCATGGTCCCACCGGAATTGCAGGGAAACCCTCCTATTAATCCCAGCAGCGGTCCCTCAGGAACGCCCGTTGAAATCACCGTGAAAAATCTCGTGCAGTTTCGGTCGACGCTGTTGCTGTCGGAGATACTGCTTTCGTCGGTGGATGGCGGTCTATGGACGCATCGTTTCCGCTCGGCGCAGATATGCCGAGATAACCCCAGTTGTCCGGTCAATGTGCTGACGGTCGATGAGGATGCCGGCTTTTACAAGGTACGATTTATGATGCCTAGAGAATTCCATCCCGGAAAAGTCAACACGTCGCTCTATTACGTCTATACGCCCTGCGGCACAGAGACACGCGTTTCCGTTAGTTTGCCGCCGGTGGTTTTCACAGTTGGCCCGCCTTCCAATTTTACAATGCGAATTACGGATCCCACTGAGCGGCCGCCGCGGCGCGTGGTCGTCCATGGCGCTTCGGCCGAGTACACACTCGCCCTGCAGAATGACACAGGGCAGCCGGTCGATCTGTTCTTGAGCGTGCTCGCGATCAGTTTACGCGGCGCCACGTGCCGATTTAAAGACGGCGACCGTTATACGAGTTGTATGCCGGGCTCTCGTATCACGGTCCCTACCGGGGAGAAGAGCATCAACATACAATTTGACACGAGCGGCGTTAGTCGCACCAGAGCCACCATCGAATTTAGAATCAGAGCCTATGCCGCGGAAATCGGCGCGTTGCTGGAGCCGGCCGTTAATTGGCCCGAGGAGGATAGAAACCGCTGGCCGGCTCGACTGATAATACAGCCCACCGCCGGACCCAATTTCATAGCTAAAATGATTGATCCGGGGCCGCCCGACCACAGACGCATGGTCTGCCGGGGCGGCGAGGCAGACGTTGCGATAGAGGTCGATAACATCGGCGACCAAGACTTAACGGCGATACAGCTCGGCGTGGACTACAGTAGCGGGTATCGCTCGGTGGAGTGCCGGTTTATTGTTGACGGTCGCGAAGGGCCACGCGCCCAAGAGTGTATGTCGGAGGCGATTCGTATCGACAGTGGCGATAATCCGAAAAACGTAAAGTTGCGATTCTATACCGGGGCCATGTTTGATTACAGCGACTTGCATTTTAGGGTAAAGGTGCAGAGCGGAAGTATCACTCAATATGCGCCTGCCTCACGAGCCACGGTCACGGCTTTAGGGTCCTGCCAACCAACCTTTGACATAGCTCCGTCAACGCAAAGCGCGAGCGCTATCGCGGGCGAGACCAAACGATTTGGTTTTACGGCGTTCAGCGTTGCCGGGTTCAGCGGGCAAGTCAACCTGACGGTTGAAAAGGTCGAGCGCTGTCTCGACACCGAAAGATGCGCTACGCGACAAACCGTGCCTCGGGACCAGTGGCAAGGAATTACCTTGTCGCCAACGCAAGTGACATTATCCGCCGAGCAACCCACGCGGCCGTTTGAATTGGCGGTGGCCCCGCCGTTTACCTTGTCCAATGGCCGCTACGAATTTACGATCAGAGGCCAGAGTCAGGCGATAACCAAAATCGTTTACGCCTCCTTGATCATCGCCGGTCCGCAGGCGTACTACCTTCCACAAATCGCTGATGGCCAATTTGGCGGCTACAAGATTACAACCCGCTTTGTGCTGGTCAATCTGGGCGGCCAAACGACGGCCCAGATCGAGCTGACCGATAATATCGGCAGTTCTTTACTGGTACGCATACCGGAGCTTGGTGACCGTATGGCCGGCTCGTTTGGTCCCATACAGCTCCGCCGGGGTGGATCGATCTTCTTGGAAACCGACGGTAGCAACCCCGCGCCGCGCACCGGCGCGGCGACCGTTTCTTCACCGGGCAACCTAATCGTCTCCGCCATTTACTCGATCTACGATGCGGCCGGTCGATTGCAGTCGCATGCCGGGGTGCTAAGTTCGCCGGTTCAGGCAAGGGTTGTGATCCCGGTTCTGCGATCCAGCCTTCCCAATCCGGCGCGCAATACGGGCGTTGCCTTTTTTAATCCAACTATGCAATCCGCCTCGCTCACATTCTCGCTTTATCGGGAAGACGGAGGGCTTTCGAATACCGCGCAGATGCGATTGCCCCCCCGTCAGCACCTATCCAAATTTATCAATGAGTCGCCGCTGTTCCCGCGCATAGACCCGAATTTCAAAGGCATGCTGGTAATTGAAAGTTCGCCCTCTATCTCAGCGATAGCGCTAATCCTCGATGATCTCATAATGGCCGGTATACCGCGTGCGGCCTTCCGCTCCTTGGAGGCGCGTAGACGCTTCCTTATCCCGCAAGTGGCCGACGGCATGAATCCGAATGAAGTCACGCAGTTCAAATCCATGTTCATCCTTAACAACCCGCAAGCACAAAGCACCGTTGCCAGGATCAACCTTAGTGATGGCAGTGGAAATCCCCTCGAAGTAACCTTGAATGGGATTCGCAGCAGCACTCATACTGTAACCATACCGGCGTTTGGCTCGTCCTTTCTTGAAACCGACGGCACGCGGTCGCTGGTTACCGGCGCCGCCGTGATCACTTCGGATATATCGATCAGCGCGGGACTACTGTATACGCTCTATGACCGTACCACCCATTCTACGATCTCCATGGCCGGGGTGGCAGACGCGCCCACGGTTCGCCAACAGACGCTTCCAGCCGACTATGCCCAAGGCCGCCGAGTAGGGCTGGCTCTCTTCAATCCCAGCGAACAGAGTGTCACTATGACGTTGAAATTAATTGACACCAATGGCGAGCTACAGGAGCAAAGAAACTTCACCTTGAATCGGTTTAATCAAATGGCGGGATTCCTGGATGATCGGCCGCTGAGTTTTACCATCAGGCCAGGCTTTCAGGGCTCGATGACCATAACAACCGACAATCCATCAGGAGTCTCAGCGCTTGGCCTCAACCTGAAAGACGGATTGATGGCGACGATACCGCTGGCGGAAGGCGCCTCCTCAAATCCATGAGCCTCAACGCGGGGCCCATAAATTCCCCGCGAAAGTAGCTTAGTTAAATATCTACGATGATAGAGAAACAACGCGCCGACCAGGCGCAATCAAGAGGGTGAAACCGATGAAGAAGATGTTCTCGATAATCTCTAAGCGGGACGCAGGGTTGGCTCTGCTGGGGCGCATGGCGGCGGCCTTGCTGCTCGCCCCTGTAAGCCAGTCCCTGGCGCAAGTCGTTGACGACTTCACGCCGACGACGTCCCTGGAGATTGACGCACAGGCCGGCCCAGTAAACGGGCAAGCGGTCAAAGAAGGTCGTCTACAACTGAACTTTCGACGGATCGAGATTCCGCCGGGCGTGCAAGTGCGATTCAAGGGGTTTCGCGCGGTGGCGCTTCAGGCCGAAGAGGCGTCGATTGCCGGCACGCTGATCCTGTATGGCGGCGCCGGCGAAGCGGGCCGGCCCGCCCGCGGTGGGGAAGCCGGCCGCGGCGGGGATGGAGGCAGTGGGTACGGGGCGGGGTTGCCGGGACAAGGCGGCCTGCCCAATGGCGCGGACGGTCGTAGCGGCGGGGGCAGCCTAGGGCCCGGACATCCGGGGCCGCCCGTCGAAGGGTCTTGCGGCGTAGGCTGCAGCGATCCGGCGGGAGGCGAGGCGAGCGGCAGCAACGGCACGTCCGGGGGTCATGGCATCGGCTGTTGGCAAGGCCAAGTGCGCTACCTGGAAAGCGAGGCGCTTGGGCGGGACGACGCGTTTGATACGAGCGTGCCGCCGGGCGGCGGCAGTGGCGGCGGGGGCGGCTGCCGACGCGGTGAATGGGCCGGGGGTGGCGGCGGCGGCGGCGGGAGTTCGGGAGGGTTGGAGATACAGGTGAGAGAGTCGATCACCGTCAGCGGCCAAATACTCGTCAACGGCGGTCCAGGGGGAATCGGCGGCGACGGTGCGCGGCAGCTTCCATCGTCGGCCTGCGGGGCAGAGGGGAATGTCTGCGGCGGTGGCGGTGGTGGCGGAGCGGCAGGAGCGGGAGGTTACCTCGTGTTG
>JACOSC010000331.1 GCA_016179055.1 Acidobacteriota bacterium | reverse complement strand
TGGGTGGAGTACCACGACGGATGAAAACAGAACCGCCTGCGGTAGCGGGCGGGTAGGCCGAGGTGGGTAGGCCGCGGCACACCCGGCCGCTACCGCAACCGGTAATGTTTTGCCGGTGTCATTTTCAAGGGAACGCTCTTTAATAGCCAGGGGCAAGCGAAGCGCAGCCCCTGGAAAGCAAGCGTCCCCAGCACGCCAGCCCTGAAAGGGCGCACTAATGGAAATCAATTCCTAGGCCGTCGTCGATTACTTCCATACGTATTCATCGAGCGAAGGGTATCTCGCCCTTTCAGGGCTTATAACTTATATAATCGGAACTGCACAGCCCATGGCGGCGGTTCCGTATCGGCTGGGCAGCCTAATACGTGGATGGTTGAACAAATATGAAATTTGAACTCTGGAATATCACGGAAACCCTCCGGGTTTCCGCGCGATTGCTGATTTCAAATTTCGTAATTGTTCAACCACCCACACATTAGCCACCCAGCCGATACGGAACCGCCGCCATGGGCTGAGCAGTTACGACATTTTTTTCTCTCGTCAAGCCATTGAGGAATAGTCGGCTTCACTCATAGCCCTCACACCGTGCCCATTACATTCGGCAACCCACTGATTATTTGTGGTCAGTTTCTTAGTGGCTCTATTACTCATTGCCAATTGCGTAAGAAATCGGGTACTTTGGCAGGCGGGTTGGGAGTTACCACCTATCCATCGGGGCTTCTGCATTTCACGGTGTTTAGACAGCCGCTCCTTATTTTCGACTAATCAATCGTTTGATTCGATCCCCAAGCGCTGGAACAATACGTGCCGTAATCGGCAGGCCCGGCGCGAGATATTGTCCTGGCAGACCACATGAGTATTGGGAAAGGAGCTTTTGTATGCAAAGAACAAGGTTTAAATTTTCAGTCTTATGTACAGTTCTTTCTATAGTTCTTACGCTCGCCGGAATTTTGGCGCCCGCCGTAGCCCAGCCCTGTGAGTGGGCGAGCGGCTTAAATTTCCCGGGAATGAACAACACCGTGTGGGCGCTGACGGTATTCGACGATGGCCGCGGGCCGGCTTTGTATGCCGGGGGTTTTTTCACTAGCGCCGGGGGTGTGGCGGTCAATCGCATCGCCAAGTGGGACGGCACGCAGTGGTCGGCCCTGGGCAGTGGAATGAACAGCACAGTGTGGGCTCTAACGGTCTTTGACGATGGCACCGGGCCGGCCCTGTATGCCGGCGGCCAGTTCACTACGGCCGGAGGTGTAGCGGCCAACCGCATCGCGCGATGGGACGGCACACGGTGGATGGCCTTCTCCAGCGGAATGAATGGCCCGGTGCTCACGCTGACGGTCCTCGACGATGGGAGCGGGCCAGCCCTGTATGCCGGCGGCCAGTTCACCAGAGCCGGCGGCGTGGCGGCCAACCGCATCGCACGATGGGACGGCACGCAGTGGTCGGCCTTCGGCAGCGGAACGAACGGCCCGGTACTGGCGATGGCGGTCTTCGATGACGGGAGCGGATCGGCCCTATATGCCGGCGGTAGCTTTATGATAGCCGGGAGCGTGGTGGCCAACCGAATCGCTAAGTGGGATGGTGCCCAGTGGTCGGCATTCGGCAGCGGAATGAACGGTCCAGTGCTGGCACTGGCGATCTTCGATGACGGCGGTGGGCCGCTCCTGTATGCCGGGGGCGATTTCACCAGCGCCAGTGATGTCGAGGCCAACCGGATCGCCCGGTGGGACGGCACGCAGTGGTTGACCTTCGATAACGGAATGAACAACGCTGTACTGGCGCTGGTGGGCTACGACGATGGCAACGGGCCGGCCCTTTATGCCGGGGGTGATTTCACCATTGCCGGTGATGTCGAGGCCAACCGGATCGCGCGCTGGGATGGCACGCAGTGGTCGGCTCTCGGCAGCGGAATAGACAACTCCGTATGGGTGCTGACGGAATACGACGATGGCGGAGGGCCGGCCCTCTATGCCGGGGGCGTGTTTACCACGGCAGGAGACAACCCGTCCCCCTTCATAGCCGCGTGGCGCTGCGCGATGACAGAAATGAAGGCCGCGATGAGGCTATCAACCACGTCCCGCGACGCCGGCAACGAATCGTATATCGAATAGTACGCGGGCCAGGAACGTGGCATTGATCAGGCTAGCGCCTGACTCCAGAGCCCATGAAAGTATTTCAACGATCTGCTGCATCGACTCAAGGAGGCATAGTTCAGATTCGGGCCGGCGCCATGACCCTCCTGGATTCTGGGCGCTGCCACCTTGCAAGGAGGAAACAAACCATGAAACGAACAAGGAGGATAGTCGCAACTATGATTAGTGCTCTGATTATCGCTGGAGCGTACGGTGTCTCCAGCGATCCTGTGAACGCCGAGACTATACAGACTCAGGGGTCGGGCTCGGCGGTAACCTCGATTGATCGATCGGCTACCTTTGATTCACTCGATTATCTCAACAACGGAACTCCCTTGAGCGATTACATTGAAGATTCCCTGATGATCAGTACGGAGGGCGATAGCCTTTCGGGATGGGGTCCAACTGTCCAGCCGTATTTCAATCCATTCCATCTCCCACTCGACCCGGCCACTCAGGCCTTTTATTTTCCGGAAGCAGGAAATGCCGGATGGGTAACCATCGAAACCAGCGACTCCGAGAAGATCTTTGGCGTTGAATTCCTGTATGGCAATGGGTGGACGACGGGAGACATTTACGGAGTGCCATGGGGCAATGAGATGGGTTATGTGGAGTGGCAAACCTTGAATGGCGGCAGCGTGGTGTCTTCCGGGCAAATCGGGCCCAATCCTATTCTAGCATTGGCAACAGTTCTTGGATTTTATGACATGGACGGTTTTGATCAATTGCAGGTGAAATGTCGAATTGAGAACAGTTACCCTCCAGACTGGCAGGCACTAGCCTTGGACGACGTTCAAGTACAGATCACGCCATGGTGACTTTGACGAGCAGCAGGAAACATTATGTCTGAATTGGATAAGCGTCTATCCAGTTCAGACTGGGATTACAAAGTACAACGGAACTTTGTGCTGACGCGCTGATTAAAGGATATTGTTGATGTGGTTTGTTCGTCACCGTTCTGGGAATAGACCTGAACACCGAGACGATTCCTCTTTAAGGTGTTGAGCCCCTGAACGGTCACTGTTTGAGTTTTCGAAACTGTTCAAGGGAGTCTGCTGATGAGCCTATCGACAAAAGGTGGCCCTGAGGCGCCCGGTCCCTGAAGGGGAAGCTGTTAATAGCCGGGGGTGGCGTTTCGCCAGCCCCGGACTGTAACCCCGGCGCGGGCCAACCCTGAAAGGGTCGCGGTCGTCCACCAACATCGGAGCCTACGTGGACCCTTTCAGGGTCCGGCCGGGGGTGATGGCATTCCGTGGGTGGCGCAGAGCGCCACCCACGGCTATTAACAAGGTCCCCTTCAGGGACCGGCCGCGACCGCCCTGAGCAGTTGCGAATTTTCTTGATTCTTTGGACCTTCAAGGAGAGGCCTTCTTTATGAAATTACAATCGATCTTAATAATTCTGAGTGTTCTGATTTGCTGTATGGTTGGGTCAGTCGGAGCACAGGTTGTCCAAAATAACGACCTCGCGAGTCGTCGCTCCGTGGGAGCAGCTACGGAAGGTATGCGTCCGGCCGATTGGGGAGCCGCTGTACCTGATCTGACGTTCGAGGCGCGGGTGGCGTATCAGCGAGCCGTCGAAGAAGTTTATTGGCGGCACCGGATCTGGGCAAAGAAGGATTCGAGTCCGAAGCCGACTCTCGACCAAGTAATGCCGGATTCGGCGCTACGCGCTAAAGTGGAAGATTATCTTGGGAAGTCCCGGGCGCTAGAGACCTATTGGCAGCGGCCGATCAGGGACGAACAGTTGCAGGCGGAGATGGAGCGCATGGCGAAACAAACGAAACAACCGGTGAAGCTGAGGGAACTCTGGGAAGCGTTAGGGAATGATCCTTACGTGATCGCCGAGTGCCTGGCCAGGCCGGCGCTGGCGAATCGACTGATTCGCTCCATGCATTTGTCCGCTGAGAGTACTCTCTCCCCTGTAGGGTCAGGGTCCGCCAAGCAAGCGGTTGACACACGGGAACCGGCGTTAGCTCCCGCGCCCGCCGCTCGGATGTTTACCACGGCGGTCTGGACGGGCAGTGAAATGATCGTCTGGGGAGGAGCGCATCTCTTTGACGGCGTCTATTTCGGCACCGGCGGGCGCTACGACCCGGCCACCGATAGTTGGACGGCAACCGAGACGATAAACGCCCCCAGCGCGCGCGGCCTTCACACGGCGGTCTGGACAGGCAGCGAAATGATCGTCTGGGGAGGAAAAGGACCTGCCGGCGAGCTCAACACGGGCGGACGATACGATCCAGCAACGGACAGTTGGACCGCAACCGAGATCACCAGTGCACCCGGCGCGCGGATGCTTCACACGGCGGTTTGGACAGACAGTGAAATGATAGTCTGGGGAGGATTTGATGGCAACAGGTTCGTAAACACCGGCGGGCGCTACGATCCGGAGAGCGACAGTTGGACACCAACCAATACGACCGATGCACCGAGTGCACGACAGCGTCACACGGCACTCTGGACGGGCGGTGAAATGATCGTCTGGGGAGGAAGCAGTAACGGCTTTACCGGGATCAACAGCGGTGGGCGTTACGATGCGGAGACGGACAGTTGGGTAGCGACGAGCACAACCGGCGCCCCTAGCGCGCGCTATGGTCACACTGCGGTTTGGACGGGCAGTGACATGATCGTCTGGGGAGGGTTCGAGGGCCCCCTCAACACCGGTGGGCGCTACGATCCCGCGACGGATAGTTGGGCAGCGACGAGCACAACAAACGCACCGACCTCACGATGGCGCCACACCGCAGTCTGGACGGATAGTGAAATGATCGTCTGGGGCGGACAATACCCGTATACAAACACCGGCGGGCGCTACGATCCGGCGACGGACAGTTGGGTAACGACGAGCACAACCACACCGTTCCTCAGTGGCGACTATTGAGCGTTTAGTGGCCCGGTTTCGGTAGTGATCGGCGAGTATCTTCTCAATAAATCGGGGTAAACTATCCTTCACAGGCCCGAAGGGCCATAAGGTAATAGCCCCGCCCGTCAGGGCGTGGGTAGCGCAGGTCACCACCCCATCAAGCGCCGAAGGCGCGGCACTCACTCCTACAGGTAACGTGCATCGTATTCCACGATTTTTCCTGGCATGAGACCGCCTCTCTGCGCGCGAACGTGCCGGCCCTGCGGGCCTAACCACCATTCGTTCTATCTTACCCACGCCCTCACGGGCGGGGCTATTACCTCCCAGCCCTTCGGGCCTGTCGCAGGTGCTTCACCCCGACTTATTGAAAAGATACATCGGCGACTTCTTTGGCGATGGGATTGGGGATCCTTCGGTGGCCAACGGCGCTTTACTCACGGAATCTATACTGGAAAAATAGTCCATTGCCGGTGCGAAAAGCGTTAAGATAGGCAACTCTTTGATAGAGTCGCCCCATTAGTGCCAGGCGCCTGGGAATTGATTCCCTTCCCTAGTGCATAATCCGAGTACAGGCTGTTCAACCCCGATCACTACCGATCGACCTTTCATCAATATCTGCGCAGCGGACATGCGATGCATGCCGCGTTGACGGGCATCATCGGAAGACTTACTCATGCCTCTGAAATAACGAAGCCTGCCGAATTGCCGGCGTGTGGTTAAGGTCTGCCGGCCATCCCACCGAAAAAGAATCATGCAATCTGGTTGTGCGGAGGCAAACTACCCTTGCAAGCGCCGGCGAGAAGATATAAGCTTGTTCTTGCTGTCCGCTGATTACAGTGAGTTCAGCTCTCAGGAGGATTGGCGCTTATGAGTTTACGCGATCCCGGGGGAACCTCTGGAGGCCTCGGTGAATTCTTTTTGGGTGTAATAATGGCGGCCAGCGGTGGGTACTTGATTACCAGTCAAGTGCAAGTGACCAGCGCGTTTGGGTATTGGTACGGTTATAACGCATTTGGTCTCACCTTAGTCCCACTTCTCTTCGGCATATTCCTGCTCTTCTATAATGGACGTTCGCCGTTGGGCTGGCTTTTAACGGTTGTGGGATTGGCCATAATTTTTATAGGTATTATTGCGAATTTGCACATCTACTTTGTTCCGACGAGTTTATTCAATACGATCATCATGTTGGTCTTGTTGCTGGGTGGCCTGGGCCTCATTGCCCGCGGGGTGCGCGCACACTGAGGTCCATAGCGGATTAGTATCTGCAAAGATGAAATTGTGCTGAAACGGGCAAAATATTTTTTGGAGGTAGCATTCCACACTTTATTCATGCGAGTATTTGACGGTTTTCTAGCACCTCCAACTTTTTGAATTTTACTTGTTTGGTTCCGGCTTGTCCGGGTTAGGACATAAGGACGTGAAAACAACGATGATTTATACTCACGTTCTGAACCGCGGCGGGAAGGGGGTTCGCAGCCCGGCCGACACTTTGTAAGAGGCAAGCCAGAGGGTGTTATATAGAAACCATATAACACCCCGAAGGAGTCTGAGAAACAAGCGGAGATCGTTGTCCACACAGAATTTGAGAATGAAAGTCCACAGGTGTCTTATGCCGCACGAAAGGGGCATAAAGGTGATAAGAAGAAACTATATAATCAATAGTTAGGCCGCACACACGCTTCACGGCCGCCGTCAATTTCCAGGAGGAGCACCATGGCCAAATACCTGATCTCTTTTCCAAGCGCGGTAATGGTTGTGCCCGATAGCGAATGGGGAGCGGTAGGCCGCGACGCGCACGCTGTGATTGATGAGGCGAAAGCCGCCGGTGTTTACGTCTTCGGCGGCGGAATCGACGAAGACGTACCGCCCGTGCTCGTCTCGGCTGACGG
>JACOSC010000330.1 GCA_016179055.1 Acidobacteriota bacterium | reverse complement strand
GCTTCGGGCTCTGGCGGGGCGCTCGCTCGAAGTAGTGGGGACGAAAGGATCGCGCGGGGCTGTGGCCCATGTCCAAACGCTAGAACCCCCGTGCAGGGCTGGCTCCGCTACCGTCTGATAGGCTTATGATCGAATCTCAGAGTCAGAAAGCTTACGCATCTTCATGCAGGAACGACGCGCTTAGAATCATCACAGAGCCGCTGAACGGTTTACGGTTGGTCATCGTGATGGGCTTGATTAGCGGATTGAGCGGAAGTTCAGGCTGGGCGGAATGCGGAGTGAGAAAGGAATAAACTCAGGTTGGCGGTCGTGCGGGATTTGAAAGGCGAAATATTAAGGCTGAGAAAATGGCGGGTGATTGATCGGCCGCGCGTGAAAGAGGCGACTCTTGACGATCGGGGCACTGGCCGCCCCCTTTTCAAGAGGTCGTGCATGTATATATGGGTTGGCTATGCACGATGCGGCTCTTTGGGCCGATGCGGTGGTTGCAAACCTATACGGCCCCTTGTGGTCATTCCTTATCGTCGCCGGCATTGTTTCGGAGGACGGAATATCCTCACGAGTCGTAGTTGTATCAAGAGCCGTCAAGTATAGTACAGCGGCTGTCGAAAATCTGCCGCCGCGCACGTCATTCACAAAAGGGCCGGGCAGCATTGTTGGAATGATCGGGAGGGTTGCCACATTATTCCTGGATGTTCTATTCGTCGAGGAATGCTCGCGCGGATATACTCATGATCTTCACTTGCATGCAGTACAGCGCGGCTGGCAAGATCGAATAAAATAATTACGTCCATGATACAACCTCACACCAACCAACCTTGAAGTGTGGCGCCCATTGGGTCTCGAGAATTCAGTCGCCGCGAACGGGGATTAGTCTTTGGACGCTGGCGCCATTCCTAGTGAAATGCGCGACGGTCGCCCGGAAGATTCGATTCATCAGCGGTGGCTTGCTTCGCAATGGCGGATAGGGAAGGATGGTCGCCCTTCTTCAGCCTTAGGTGGAGCTTCTTCAGCGCCCGATGCATGGTGGACCGGCTGACTCGAATCTGCACGGCGCCGGCGAACTCCCGACACAGCTCATCCAGCGTGGTCACCGATCGGTTTTCTATCATTCCCGCGATCAACTGAAGTCCGGCGACGCTAATCTTTGGCGCGCGTCCTCCCGCCCACGGGCTCGGCCGTACATTCCCATGTTGTCGAAATCGCTTGAGCAACTTCTCTACAAAGCACAGACTAACACGAAAACGTTGGGCAAGTTGCCGCTGCGAACCTTCGTGGTTCTGATAGGCTTTTACAATGCGAATGCGCAAGTCATCGGAGTAGGCTCTCATGGGCGCCTCCTGCGGTCTATCTTCCTATTGATTTCTTACTTCGATTTGTACGCCAGCCATTTGCAATGCGCAGCTATGGTCATCGGTCGATAATGCGTATGAAAGCGCGGCGGCGCGCGCGCATCAGTCCAGTATGTACGATGAACGACCCCCATAGTTCGTGTCGGCCGTTCGCACGTAGCGCCTTGGCATTTCGATTGCGTAATCCTTTTGCGCCGATCGCACACATGGGTGTGACTGAAGTCAGGACAACCGGCGGTTGAAGCCAATGGAATCGCTTTGGAATCTCGACGGGATACGTTGAAATCAGTTGGGTCCCTCACGGCTTAAAGCAAGCCGCTGCGAACTCCAGGGGCCGAAGCAGAATTTCGATAACATTCGCTCGCCGGGAATCAGTCATCCTTGCATGCGCGAATGGAGGAATATTCCGATGTCTAAAAACCATTCATTCTCTGAACCGAAGCGTCTCACAGAAGAAGGCGGCCATAGCCGTGACGCCTGCGACCAAATGATTATGGAAAATTTACCGCGCGTCAAATACATAGCCGAGCGAATCGCCGCCCAATGGCCTCTTCATATCGATACGGACGACTTGGTTAAGGCCGGCATTCTCGGTCTGGTGGCTGCCGCTCGCGGTTTCGATCCGTGTCGTGACGTTAAGTTTGAAAGTTACGCCGATCGGCGTATCAAGCGGTCCATCATGGATGATCTGCGAGAGATGGATTGTTCGCCGGGCACGCTGCGCAATAAGTGCGGCCTTTTGGAAAACGCCTACGGCGATCTCGAGCGTCGCTTCGGGCGGCCGCCGGCCGACGATGAGGTGGCCCAGCACTTAGGCATAGCCGAGAACGAACTGCAAGATTGGCTCTATCAGATACGCGGAATAAATCTAGGCCAGTTCCAGGACATGGGCCATCGCCCCATAACCGGGGGAGACCCTACCGTCGGCTATGTGGCCGACACCTATCATCCAGTCCCGTTCTTTATCTATCATCGGGAGGAAATTCGCAATACCCTGGCCGCCGCCATAGATACATTGCCGGAAAAAGAGCGCCTGGTCATATCGCTCTATTACTTCGATGAACTAACCTTGAAAGAGATCGCGCTCGTGCTGGAATCCAACGAAGCGCGCGTCTGCCAACTGCATACCAAGGCCATATTACGGCTGCGCGGCAAGATCGCCATGCTGGCCACACAGGATCCTTCATGTCGCTATGAGGACGCTTTGCATTGTTAGTGGCTCACCTCGCCTTATCATTCTTGAGCTCGACGAGCGCTGCGGAAGGGTGAATCCAATAACCAAATGAAGGGTTGGCCCTATTCTTCCTGATCCATCGGATCATGAAAGTGCGCATTGCACTTCCTTACGGTCGCATCGATCTCCTTCAGGAGAGAATCGAGGTCCGTAGGGGAATCCTCGATGATGACCGCGCCACTGGCATCCCTATCAACCTGGGTTACTCCCGGATACTCCTTTTCAAGCTCCTCCAAAACCGATGATTGCTGCTTGACCGTTTGCAGCAAGCGGCGGCTCTCCGCCAGCAGTTCTTTTTGCGCCAGGGCTTGGCGAATCGTCGCGGCCAAATCGACGTCATTGCAGGGCTTGGTAAGAAACCGATAAATCTCGCCTTTATTAATGGCAATAATCGCGGCGTTGAGGGTGGCTTGGCCGGTAAGAATGATTCGTATGGTATCCGGGTACTTCTGGCGCACCTCGGCGAGAAACTCCGATCCGGACATTCCCGGCATCATCTCGTCGGAAACTACCACGTCCACCGCATTCTGTGCCAGCAGCTCAAGCGCGGCACTGGGCAAACAGGCGCTCAGAAATTCATAGGGTTCCTTGCGGAGCGTCCGCTTTAAGGCTTCCGTAACGTGGGGTTCATCATCGACAAAGAGAACTTTATGTTTCATGGAGCGCTTCCTCGCTGGTCAACGGGCCGGCCAGTTGTCTGAGAATTTCTCGCCAGAAGGGCAGGCGGCTGACGAGACCCAGTTTAGTAAGGTATTCAAGGTCGACGGTGGAGGCTAGCTCCAGATCGCCTTCCCGCTGCATTTCCAGTTCAATCGCATTGCCGATATGAACGGCCGTCAGCGGCGTGGGGCTTTGCTCGGGGCTTGCCCCGGGAGAATGATGAAACGCGATGGCCTCAATTATAGGACCCGGTAACCCCCACAGCCAAAGCAGGTATGCTCCTACTTCGGCGTGTGTAGACCCAAATACCTCGACCTCGGCTTGCCATTGCGGAATACCTTGGTCCTGCACCATAGTCCACATGTCCTCATAAGGCTTGGGCAGATTGGCCGCGAGAACCAGCTTCCCTACATCATGGAGAAGGCCTGCCATGCGCGCATCGTGGATCATCTTCTCGGGGAACTGAAGGGACTTGGCGATGCGCTGCGCAAAGGCGCCGGTCGCCACGCTGTGTCTCCAGAACTCGTCAATCGAGAACTTGGAGAAATCGGATTGTTCGAATTGTGAAAACACATTGACCGAGAAGGCCAGCGCTTTTATGGTATCGAGTCCTAAATAAATAACGGCGTCGGCCGGATCACAGATGTGCCGGGCATTCCCAAAAAAGGCGGAATTGGCCAGTTGCAGGACTTTGGCGGCCATCCCCATATCCTTGGAAACGATCTTTCCTACTTTTTCAATCGAAGCGTTTGGCGATTGCAAAACCTCGGTCAACTCGAGATACAACGCCGGAATGCTGGGCAGCGAGGTCATACGAGAAACCAGCCGCCGGAGCGAGTCATTGGCCAACAGACCGCGCAACGAGAAGGCGCGGTTGACCGTATCCTTTAATATCTCCGGATCACAGGGCTTCGAAAGATATTGGTGGGCCGTTCCCACACATTTCAACACCATCTCCTGGTCCGATTGACCGGACAATACAATTCGAATGATTTCCGGATAATGTTCCGCGACCGCCATCAAGAGTTTTTGGCCATCCATGCCGGGCATGCGCATGTCGGTCACAATGACATTGACGTGCTCCTTGGCCAATATATCAAGGGCTTCCTGGCCACCGTTGGCAAACAGCATTTTCCATTCGCGGCGCATGGAACGCAGCATACGCTGCAGACCCTCGAGCACTTTTGCTTCGTCATCGACAAAGAGTACTTGTTTCATAGGCATCTATGAGGTTCCCTAAATGGGGAGACGAATTATAAATGTCGTGCCCTTGCCAACCTCGGTGTCAAAGGCAATGGTTCCGCCATGGTTCTTGACGATGGCTGAATGCGCAATGGCCAGCCCTTGCCCTGTCCCTCGGCCAACTTCTTTGGTTGTGAAAAACGGGTCAAATATTTTGGACCTTACCGCCACTGGAATTCCGGTTCCCGTATCCCGTACGCGAATCTCCACCCACTCTCCATTTCGACGAGTGGCAATCGTAATTGTGCCTTTGCCCCGGCTACCGTCGCCGACTACATCCGCGATGGCGTGCGCCCCATTGACAATTATGTTTAAAACGGCTTGGTTGAATATCCCGGGCAGACATCGTATGGCCGGCAGTTTCGGATCAAGATCCATTACCATTTCGGCCACATATTTCCATTCGTTCCGTGAGACGGTTACCGTGCTTTCAATGGCATGATTAATGTCGACCGCCGTTTTTTCTTCAGGGCCGGGATGAGAGAACTCCTTCATGGCCTGCACAATTTTTGCTACCCTACTAACCCCTTCGAGCGATTGTTGGATGGCTTTGGGCACTTCTTCGTGCAGATAGCCAACGTCGGCCTCTTCTACATGCGTTTCTAGCTCCGTTAAAATATTTACCGCGACGCCGAGGCCTTTGACGGCCTCTCGAAACCGGTTATATTCCTTCAATAGTTTTGCCATGCCGGCGAAGGCGTCCTGAAGGAATTTGATATTGTCGCCGACATATTGAATAGGCGTGTTGATTTCGTGAGCAATGCCCGCCGCCAGTTGTCCGATCGACTCCAACTTTTGCGCCTGTGCCAGTTGGCTCTCCAGAAGCCTTCGTTCGGTTATATCCGCCCCGGTGAGCAGAAATCCGGCTTTATTTTCTCTAGGCCCTTTGATGAGACTTACCGTAATTCCCAGGAACCCCTCTTTTCCGTCCTTACGCTGGTAGCGGATCTCTTTACGGCGAATAGACCGGTCATTTTTACGGCACTCCGTAACACAATTCAGCACCTCGCTCGAATCCCATTTAATGCCACAGTCGAAGAAAGGTTTTCCCACCAGCTCGGCCGCCGGTATTCCGAACGTGTTCTGCGCGGTCATATTCCATTGCGTGATCGTGTCGTTTTCATCCACGCCAATCAATATGGAGAGAATCGATGCCAGCAACTGTTCATTTTGCACGTGCGCCTTGCGTAAGGCCTCATCGGCTCGCTTGCGTTCACTGATATCCCAAAAAATACCCTGCATGCCAATGATGCTGCCGCCGCTATCATAGACGGGAGTTTTTATTAACTGTACGTAAGCCTCCTCTCCACTCGGAAACTGCCGGGTCTCCACCGATTCAATCATCTTCCCAGTGGCGATGACCCAATCGTCTTCCGCTTGATATTTATCAGCCTGCGCCTTGGGGAAAAGATCCGCGTCCGTCGCGCCGACTATCCTCTCCAGCGGCTGGCCGAGAGTCGCACAAAATTGTGTGTTGCCAAACGTGAAGCGGCCGTTCCGGTCTTTTCGAAAAATACTCAGCGGCAAGCTTTCTACCAGAGAGTGGTAAAGCGCTTCGAGGTTTCTCTGCGCTTCCGCCACTTGCCGGCTGGGCGCCAGCTCGCGAAAGGTCAAAACGAATCCGAGTATTTGGCTATCCTTGAGAATCGGCGAAAACGCATAAGAGACGCGCACTGTCGTCCCATCCCGGCGGGAAAACCGATCGTCCGCCATGCAGAGGGGCTCCGCCGACCGCAGAGCTTTATATAGGGAACACTCGTTTAGGCTCAGCAGTCTTTCCTGCTGATGGTAGCGGTGAACGAGATCATGCATGACGAGCCCATGGCATTCGCTGGGGGCCCACCCCAGCATCTGTTCCGCCGCCGGGTTGGCAAAGACGCCATGGCCCTCCGCGTCGAGCACGCACACACCTTCGGTCAGTTGGCCGGCGATAGCGCCGGTAAACGATAGTTGCCGGTCGAGCTCCGCCTGTGTATCTACAGTCTCAAGAACTTCCGAGGGATGGCCGCCCTCCGTCACTCCTTTATTACACCCCACTATGCAACCCCTTTCCTAACCCGTACACCGCTTAACACTCTCACCATGGCTCCTCACCATTTCCTTTGAACGGCCAATTAGATATTGCCCCGATCTTCATTCTTCATATTCATCCAGCAACCGGTGACGTATCGCATAATGTATTATCTCCGCGTTGCTCGTTATCCGCATCTTCTCCATAAGGCGCGCTCGGTACGTATGAATGGTCTTGACGCTCAACGATAAGCGGTCTGCCATAGCGCCAGCCGAAGTTCCGCAGGCAATCATAAGGAGAACTTCGTATTCCCGGTCGGACAATTGTTCATGCGGCAGTTTATCTCTATCGGATTGCAGGTCGAGCGCCAATTTTTCAGCCAGCGTGGGGCTTACATATTTTCCGCCATGCGCGACTTTCCAAATTGCTCTGACCAATTCCTCCGGTGAGATCTCTTTGGTCAAGTACCCTGCCGCTCCGGCTTTAAGCACTCTGATCGCGAACTGATCCTCAGGATGGATGCTTAATGCAAGAATGGGTAATTTCGGGCGTTGATAATGTAATTCCTGCAGCAGGTCCAGCCCGCTCTTGCCCGGCATGCTCATATCCAATATCACTACATCCCAGGTTTGGTTTCGTACATGTTCGAGTAGTTCATAGGCGTTTTGGGCTTCACCCACGGTGGCCTTATCCGGCGCGTCGGAAACAATTTGTTTTAGCCCCTTACGGACAATCGCATGGTCGTCGGCGATGAGAATCCTTATCATGGCGTCTTTTCGTCAGCTTTACTGTTATTGTTCAACCGTAACTGTTCACGGGGATCAGGGGTCAGGGGCCAAGGGCCCGGTGGTACCTATGACTGTTAGGAATTATTGTGATTTAGAGATTGGGTAGTGGGGCGGATGAGTAACGGATTGCGGAAGTCTTTGGAAAAGAAATCCAAGCCATATCGCCCGACCCCTGACCCCCGTGAACAGTCACGTTCAACCTTCGAGCGTTCACCGGCCGATGACCCAAGTCGGCCATCGCTTTCAACCGCGCCGCGTCGAGATAAAATAGCCAGGAGTGACGCGCTAAGCGTATGCGCCACACTATTACGTTTTGAAAATGCGCAGCCGTTATGGTCCCGTAGGGACCACTGACTTTAGGCAGCTCCTTTAGGGCCTGCGGGCAAGGACCGGCGGAACGCCCCGTCCCGACACGTCGGGACGGTTGAATCCCGGCCGTGTGCGTTTCAACCGTCGCTACGCGACAGGCAGTGTGCGCGAGACTGGCTATACCGGCCTTGAAAGGCCGGCCTAAATTCAATCAGCCCCGACGTGTCGGGGCTGAGTAGTTACTATTTTTTCCCTTTCACGGCAAAGAGGCCTGGCCGGCGACCCGTCCGTTGCCGGAATCCGTCTGGCTGATTTTCAGACTCACTTCGTTGCGCCGTATCAGAGTTTTATTCTCAGTGACAGGCAATCTGACAACCACGGTCGTACCCTTGCCTTTGTCGCTGACCGCATAGATTTCGCCTCCGTGGTCTTTGATAATGCCGTAGGCGACGGAAAGACCTAAGCCCCTGCCATGGCCCTCTGATTTGGTGGTAAAGAATGGCTCGAAGATTCTTGGAAGGTCGCGGGGGTCGATGCCGCCGCCATTATCCGTAAACTCAAGTTGGATCCAAGATTTAATCCCGCCAGAGATAATACGGTCCCCCGACGGAAACCCGGCGGGGGATTCGTGGCGCGGCGAGGCGATAATACGAAGCATGCCGCCTTTTTGAGAATCCGCCATGGCTTGTTCGGCGTTGGCAATGATGTTGAGAAATACGACTTGCATGTGCAGGGGATCAATCAGCGGCCACCCCAGGGTTGGCGCCAGTTCCGTAATGATCGTAATGTTAGCCCGGTTAAGGTGGCGCGCTCGCATGGCCAGGGTTTTCTCTAGGAAAAGGTTCATGTCTACCGGCCTCTTCTCCAAATTGCTCAGGCGGGCGAAGGATAGCAAGTTCCGCATAATGTCCGTTGCGCGCTTGGTCTCCTTATAGATGTCGGCCAATAGCGCCGGCGGGGCTGAGGCGGCGTCCGGGCTGCGCCCAATGTACCATTGAATGCGACTGTATATGCTGGCCAAGGGGTTGTTAATTTCATGCGCCAGCCCTGCAATGAACTGGCGCAAAGCCGTTAATTTTTCCGATTGATGGAGCTGTTCTTGCCAATGTTTTTGTTCGGTTATGTCGCGGGCGATGAGCTGCCACGCCGGCGCATTTTGATACTCTATCGGACAGCCCCTTACATCCAGAATTATTTTGCTGCGGTCCTGCTTAACTAAAACAATCTCGCCGTTGGGTATGTCGCCGGTAATCGCCTTAGGCGCCTCGTAGGAAGCCGCGGTTGACTGGGAACCTTGCGCAATCAGGTCTAAGAAATTAAGGCGCCGCAGTTCTTCGGACGAATACCCAGTCCATTCGCAGAATTTTTTATTAGCGTAACGGATCTGCTGTTCCTGCAATATGAATATCCCATCACTGGCGCTTTCAACCAAAGCTCGATACATATTCTCGGAAGCTTTTCCTTGGCCGGCCTCTCTTTTAATTTCCTCATGAAGTTGGGCTTTTTCCATGGCGGATCCTAACTGGTTATCGATGACGTTCCGCAGCTTTGTGTCATCTATTGCAGGGAACTTTCGGCCCATATTATCTTCCACCAGGAGCATCCTTCTCTCCTCACGCGCGCTTGGATTGGATTTCCGGCGAGTCGCTTTGCCGGCTGGTATGGGGGTAGCGGGCTGACACGTATTGGCAGTATCCATACTATTTTCCTTCTCCGGGCTAAGCGTTATCTGGAAACGCATCCGCTCACCACTGTTTGGGGAGCCTGTGCGGAAGTCTTCTCGACCAGGTAATTCCCGATGATGACCGCATCCATGGGCGTCCGCAGGAAACAGTCAATCGCCTCTTCCGGTCGGCACACGATGGGCTCGTTCTCATTAAAAGAGGTGTTCAAAAGGACAGGAACCCCGGTGATTTGCTCAAAGGCTTTTATAATGCCCCAATACCTCGGATTGGTTCCCTGGTTCACGGTTTGCAAACGGCCGCTGCCATCGTGGTGCGTCGGCGCGGGGATCTTGCCGATTTTATCCTTTTGTACGTTATAGGCCATGAGCATGAACGGCGATGGGTGGCTTTGCTCAAAGTACCGCGATGTGGCTTCTTCCAAAATCGACGGGGCAAAGGGACGGAATGGCTCGCGATGCTTGATCCGTCGATTTAATAGTTCCTTCATTTCCGCTCGTCGGGGATCCGCAATCATGCTGCGGTTGCCTAAGGCGCGTGGGCCAAATTCCATTCGACCTTGAAACAATCCGATGATTTGGCCTTCGGCGACGCGCCGGGCGACCCACTGGCACATGTCGGCCTCGGTATCCAACTTACGAAGCACGCCGCCGCTCCTCGACATCTCTCCGTGTCGTGCCTGCAGCTCACGGTGAATTTCATGGTCGCCAAACTCGGGGCCCCAGTAGGCGTGATCCATCACAAAGGCGCGCGGCTGCTTCAGGACTTGGTGGTAGAGAAAATACGCCGCGCCGATAGACAACCCGGCATCGCCCGGCGCTGGTGGAATGTAGATTTTCTCGAACGGTGTCTCGGCGAAAATTTTTCCGTTGGCCACGCAATTAAAGGCCACGCCGCCCGCCAAACACAGCGTCTTGGCTTTGGTTTTCTTGTAGAGTCGGTTCAGCAGCCAAAACATGGCTTCTTCCAAACGGGCCTGCAAAGAGGCCGCCAAATCTTCGTGCCGCTTTTCGATATCGGCCTGCGGCCGACGAGCGGGACCCAGACGTTGTTCCAGCCAACGGGAATAAAGGTTCCCGACAACTGGGACACCCGCTTTCCAGCTCATCTCGGTTCCCTCGGTATGGTGAACGAAATATTCCAACCCCAAATGAAATCCTGACGTCTCGTTCAAGTGAACAATTTTTCGAAATTCGTCGCGATATTCCGGCTGGCCATAGGCCGCCAGCCCCATGACTTTATATTCATCACCATAATGGGGAAAGCCGAGGTATTGCGTGATGGCCGTGTAGTAGAGGCCCAGCGAATGGGGAAAAGCTATGATGCCATCCGAGCCGATTTGCCGGTCTTCGCCAAAACCCCACATGGTACTGGCAAAATCTCCCATTCCGTCGACGGAAAGCAACGCCGCTTGGTCCCACCCGGATACAAAGAAGGAACTGGCCAGGTGAGCCTTATGATGCTCCACCCGATGAACCTGTGCACGGATCTGCTTGCGATCAACGTCGCACGCCTGAGCTAAATCTCCTTTGATTTCGGCAAACCTGCCGAGCGCTACAAGGCGATCCCGCGTCATCCGTGGCAACCGCATCGCGTAGAAGGTCTTTCTAAGCAGATGAGCTTTTGGATCTCTGGCGATAGCGATATGATCAAGCTGATCGGGCCGTATGCCCGCGGCTTGCAAACAATAGCGAACGGCATTGGCCGGAAAGCCGGCCGAATGCTTCACGCGATTAAAGCGCTCCTCTTCAACGGCGGCCACCAGATGCCCGTCGTGCAGGATTGCCGCCGAGGCATCACCGTGGTAAGCGTTAATCCCAAGTATATACATGCTGTTGCTCCCTTTCAGGCGCTGAACGCCAGATTATAGACGCTAGATTATCGACACCTGGTTGTATTCCGATCAGGGGGCTAGGGAAACGGCCGGCGCATGCGGCCACGGGCGCTTCAGAGACGCCCCGCCGGGGAGTCTCTACAAACGGCCGGCGCGCGCGGCCACGGGGAATCCTAATCCGTAATGAAGAAGCCCGAGATACTCTCGCACTACGACCAAGACTGACTGGCGTTCCTGCCACCAGCGCGCAGGATCGAACGGGTCCTCGGGGGCTGCGTGTACAATCCCCTGGGATTGGCCGCCCGTAACGTAGTGCCAGGTCATGCGGGCCCGACGCGTGTGCGCTTTGGATGTGACCAGTATGACCGGCGCATTGGCTGAATCCAACGCACCGGCGGCAATTTGTAGCTCTTCGAGCGTGCCCCCATCAACGGCCTGGGCGGGAATCAATATGGCAGAGGGTGGAACCCCGAGGCGAGTCAAGATCCGATGACTTACTTCCCATTCCTCAGGGGTGGACATTCCCAATTTCATCAGCGCGTGCTGCGCTTCCTGCGGGGCGCTGCGCACCAATACGACACGGGGCGCCCAGCCGGCTCGATATAGGTTAGCTCCGGCGATCGCCCGGAAGGGCAATTGCCCACCGAGAACCACAATAGCCTGGGCGGGCGCCAACACATCCTCGACGACCAGAAAGGTGGCGACACCCCGAAGCAGCGCACAATAACCAAGACCCATGAGAATCGCCGCGGCCATCAACATAACGACCCACTTTCCGACACGCGAATCCCACCGGAGCGAGAAAGACCCGCCGGGCCCGCTACGATTGGCCGGCGCCGTATCATTACGCATGAGTATGTCCTACGGCCGGCGGCCTTCGGGAGGCCTGCCGCAATGCGTGAAGCTGTAGATCCACGAAAAATCGGTACCAGCACCCTTGCAGAAAATGGAAGACGAGCCCCTCCTTGCCGTCAAGGAATCCGAGTCGGAAAATATAGCGATAGAACCAATAGAGGAAGGGACGCGCAAACAATGGCATAGCCTCGTAGAGTCCTTGCCGGAGCCACCGGCGGCGTTCAATGGAATTTCCGAGGAGTCTCGGACGGACCAGGGATTTGGTCCTGTCGTGGGTCATCATCTCCTGCGCTTCCAATTCCGCCCAGCGGGTGTGGCGCACGATCCATGTGCTGAGGTCCGAGGTCACGACGTCCGTGAAGTCATGTCTTAGTGGATTGACTTTCCCATTGACCAGAAAATGTTGGTCATAGAGGCGATCCTCGCAAAGGCCCTTACCCCGTCGAAAAAGCCGCAGGTGGTAGGACGGGTAATGTCCACCATGCTTGATCCAACGCCCCATAAAATAAGTTTGTCGGCGAAGCAGAAAGCCGTCGATGCCCGTCGGTGGATCTCGGAGTACAGCATTAATTTCCGCAACCAGCTCCCTCGTCAACCGCTCACCGGCATCCAGGTGCAAGATCCACTCGGTTGCGATCGGCAGATGCTGTTGCGCCCAGTTCCGTTGCAAAGAGTAATTCACAAACGGATGTTGGACGATGCGCGCGCCAATAGAGCGGGCAATTTCCAGCGTCGCGTCGTCACTGCCTGAATCGACCACAAAAATGTCGCCCTCAAGGCCCTTCAGACTTTGCAAACAATCCGGTAGGTTGGCGGCCTCGTTATAGGTCAAGATAATCACGGTGAGGTCTCGCCGGCCAAACTCCTTGCACACTTTCTTCATAAGTAACTGTTCGCCCTCACAGCCGCCGGCCATGGGTGGCTAAGAATCGTCGTATACAACGCAATCAGCTTATGAGTAACCGCCTCTTGTGTGAATTCCTTTTCAGCCAAGCGCCGCGCATTGGCCGCACATGACTCCCGCAGCGGAGCATTGTCCAAGAGCTGAAGTAATGCACGAGCCAGTTCTCCCACCTGACAAGGAACAATCAAGCCGGCCTGTTCTTGCGCAACCGTTTGATGAATTCCGAGCTGATTGGAGATGACCACCGGCAATCCCATGGCCATGGCTTCCGCGGCGGCCACTCCGAAATTCTCTGAATAGGAGGGCAATACAAAAATATCGGAATCCGTCAGGGCGGCCCACTTCTGCTCGCCTTGCAGGAAACCGGCCCAGAGAATATCCGAGCCCAGGCCAAGCCGATTCGCCTCCTTCTGCAAACCCTTCACAAACAGCGGATCGCCATCGCCGGCTATCACCAAGGCCGGCTTCTTATTTTCGGCCAGCATGCGGGCGAAAGCGGGCAATAGCAGATCCAACCCCTTCTTAGGATCAAGCCGAGAGAGAAACAAGATGATCGGACGCCCCGCTAACTCCGGGTGATTGGCTCGGAATCTACCGACCAAGCCCTCACGGGGGATAGCGGGGCCCAAGGCATTTGGGATGACTACGGACTTGCGCGATATCCCAAGTTCTTCGGCCTGCCGTCGTTCTTCTTCGCTGGTGTAATGAATGGCTGAGGCGCCGTTCAATATGCGACGCTCGACGGAACGAAACGAAAGCTGTTTCAGCCATGGGCGACGATTTTGCATACCCCAACGGTTCAGTGTGCCCAGTGGACGCACTATGTAAGGGATACCGTACCGACTGGCCCAATACGCCGCAGCGACCGGCGTATATGAGAAGAGCGCGTGAATGTGAATCAGATCGTAATCTCGCACATGCCGGGCAAGCCAGCGCGTCAGAGGCCAGGAGAAGATGTAGGAACGAGTTTGCCGTTTGAAATGGTAGTATGCCACGCCCTCCTCCCACTGCGCGTCGCCATGAATGACGTTAAGATGACCTTGCTCGTTATCGTCCGTGGTGGCCACGTGCACCTCAAGGCCCGCCGCCACCGCGCCGCGCGCCAGGGTGCGGACCATTACGCTCGGTCCGCCGCGCAAGGGACTCACAGAGGGAATCGCGTGCAAAATTTTTAATGGTCGATAGATCATAGATTACGAATCCGCGCTCCTTTTCGTCGCCGACTCATGGAAATCACCAAATAAAACTGCAACTGTTCCATTATGCATTCAACCAAGCCGGAGGCTTGACAGCCATTAAGAGCGACACGTGGTCGGTTGTGATGGTTCACAGGTCGCCCCTACGGGGCTCTGGAGTTTGGAATTTAATACTACCCAGGCGTTTTCAAATCTATCGTTTCGCGCAAACCTACCACCTTAGCCAGGCGTTCGTACTCGCAGCTCCGAAGGAGCGTCATAAGATAGCCAGGGGCAGAGCGCGCAGCGCGTCGCCCCTGGGAGGTTAAAAAATTTGCATAGAAGCCCTGAAGGGGCGGAATAAGGCCGACAATGCATTCGTCTCCCCTATTTCGCCCTTACAGGGCTTAGGCACATAGGGCGATTTCCTTTCCAGGGGCGACGCGCTGCGCGCTCTGCCCCTGGCTATCCTATTTCGCTCCTGTGGAGCTTCGCGCCCTGGCGATTCAAAAGACCGTCCAAATGTCCAACCTCCAGCGTCCTTACGGGGCTTACATCGTGCTGGGCTCACGCCCGTTTCACCCTGGTATCTGCTTACCGTCTTCGCAAGCTGGGGGACTCCTATGGAGCTTACATCTTACTGAAATCATACATGCCGGTTCTGAATCGACTGGGTACCCTGCGGCGTCACACTTCCAGCAGTGCGGAAAGCAATCGTTGCTGGAATTTTTCGGCGGTAAAATAACGCGCATAGCGACGGCGGGCTTGTGCCGACCATTGCTCCCATTCCGGTCCAGGCGTGACGAGCCGGCAAACGGCCTGGGCGAGCTCGGAAAGATTCTCAGGATGGACGGCCAAGCCCGCTTCTGGAGGATTAACCACTTCTCGACCCGCATCGATTGTACTGACCAAACATGGGCGACCCAATCGCATGGCTTCCAGGTAAACTACACCAAAGCCTTCGCCGCGACTCGGCAGCGCCAACGCCGAACATTGCGCCAACAAGTCTTGCTTTTGCGCTTCGGAAACTTCGCCCCAAAATCGCACACGTTCATCCAAGGCGGAACTCCGGATCATGGCCTGCAGGTCTGCCCGCAGGCTGCCGTCTCCTGCAATCCAGAGCTCCGCTCTTGGAATCCTTTTTAGCACAAACGGCCAAGCCTGAATCATCTCCCGATGGCCTTTGTAGTCCTCGCTGGAGGACAAACGGCCGAGCATCAAAATGGCCGGCGGATCCCTCGGCGGGAGCGCCGGTCCGTCATCGATCACGTCAACCCCCAAGGGAACGGTAATGTGAGGTGTGTGTTCGAAGCCGGGATTAAACGCCAGAAACCGCTGCCATGTGAAGTCACTGTTGCTCAAAAAAAGCTGCACGCGGCGGAGGAGAAAACGCGTCGACCAGCGCTGCGATCTCCACGCCTCCACGCCGTGTAGAAACAGCGCAACCTTGGCCCCGGAAAGATCAAAGCACGGAAGAAGCTTCAATAGGTCTATATGCCAGACCAAGGCGCGGAGAAAGTGATTTGGCACATCCAGAGCGGCCATCACGGTGCGCAGCTTCGACCTTGTGTGCGCAAAGTATCGCCGCCCAAGCCCTGAGCCTGCTTCAGCGAGTCTCTCGTAACAAAATAGATAAGGACTCAAACCTTCGCGCTCGCCCGGCCTCCCTGGGAAATCCGCAATTCCTTGCCAAGCCAGGCGTCCGCTGGTCTCTATTCCCCCGATCCGGTCCGCCGCCATCGAAGGGAAAAGTCCCAACAATCCTGGACCGGGAGGCGCCATTACTCTGGGCATTGACCTTGCAATCATTGAATCGACGAGGGCGCCCACTGGCGCTTCAGAGTCGGTTGTTTTTTTTGATAGCGCAGCAGCAGGCCCTTATTTACCAGCCACGCGGCTACGACTCCGGCGGCCGCCGTGCTCGTTATCTCGACCAGAGAGCCTCCCACCTGCAGGAAGCTGATGCCCATCAAATACCAGAGCGCAAATCCTTGCCAATCGCCTTGCCTAAGTCGCGCACCGGCGGTAATGTCAATCACGGTGATGAGAACGCCGAGAACGAGGAAGCCCAGTACGACCCCTAGCGTTCCGAAATTAATATAAAATTCCATGACCTGCCCGATGCCGACGCTGGTGCCAGGCGCGAATCTAATGCCGGTATACGCCGTTACCAGCCCCGGACTTCCCGCGAACACCGGCTTCTCCGGCCAGAGCACGCGTGGAACAAGCGCCATGACGCCCTGCCATAGGGTCTCGCCATAAGCATAATCACCGGAAGTTGACAGTCGCCTGACGGCCGTCCCAACAAAAAAATTCTGATTGAGCCGCTCGTCAATGGCTCGCAAGTGCGTTTCATCTGACCAGTCAAACCACTCCACCGTGCGTAGGGTTCGGTAAACCCGCTCCACACGGTCCCATACCGGTTGACCGCCCCAAACCATTTCGCGGATCTCGCCACGGTCTCGCATATAGCCCACATAAAAGGAAAGCCCGAGATAACCCATCAAGAGTCCCGCGACCACAACCTTCCAGCGAGGTCTAATTAGACCGGCGCCAAACGCAAACACGACCGTTGCCGCGACCGTGCCGTAGCCTATGAATCCTTGACTTAAGATGGTGACAAACGGGAGGAGGAGAGCGGCGAGCAACCAGCCCAAGAATCGGATCGTCGACCGTTGCAGCCACGCTTGCCAGCAGGAGAGGCAGACGCCGATAACGAAAAGATATTGCCCGATAGAGACGAGCGCAGTAGCCGATGGCAATCGCCCCAGTACGGAAGAAGAGAGCAGATATGAAGCCATCCCCGCTATGATATAAGCCTTCGGCAGAGATGGATGCGGATGGTACTTTACCGCTCCCGGTCCCCGTTCGCGGCGGAGAGCCAGCACGACCGGAGTGAGAATCACACTGCCGAAAGCAAACGCTAAAACGGCGTACGCGCTTTGCCGAAAGCCGATCTCGATGACGGCGCGCTCGTAATACGCATACTGGGCCAGGTAGATGCAGGTCGCCACCCAGTGAATGAGCGAGAGATGAAATAGATACGCCAGCAGAAGTCCGCTCCCTGCGGGCCGGCCTCTCCAGCGGAATAAGAGAGCGGCCAGGATTGCCCCCAGCCAAACTATAAGCCACCCGGCTAAATAAATTGAATTATCCATTACTCACCTGAAAGCGGGATTGTTTGCGTGCCGCCAAGCGGGTCTCACAAAGCGCTTCAAAACTTCTGGCGGTATCCGTCCAGTCATGAAGTTGAAAGTGCGTGTGAATATGCTCCGTCATGGCCGCCAGTTCTTCTCTATGAGTATCACACCAGTGCAGGCGCTCGATGAACGCTAACGGGCTGCGTATGGGCAGGACCCATCCGGTTTTCCCCTCGCAGACTAGATCGCCGCCGGCGCCATTCGGTGTGGTCAGTATAGGCAGGCCGGCGGCCGCCGCTTGAGCCAATACAAAGGGGAAGCCATCTTCGATGGTCGGTAAGAGAAACATGTCCCCCCAGGCATAGTATCTGGGCAAATCCTGCTGAGCCTGGGGGCCGATAAAGGTGGCTTGGTCACGTAGCTCCTCCGCCAAGCCGGCGCACTCGGCTGCCACCGGCCCGACAAATCGGAAACGAAAGCGTCGGCCCACCTTTCGTATGATCGCAGACATGTCCCACATCCCCTTCCGAAAAGAAAATGTACCGACGTTCAACACATGAAGTGGCGCACCGCTCAGAATCCGCGCCCGGCGCTCCTGAACCACGTCGCTCTCCGGACGAAACGCCTTGGCGCTTACCCCGTGCGGGATACGCGCCACTCTACCCGGCGAGATTCCCAGAGACAAGAAGGTCTGCTCGGAGAAGGTGGAGGGCACATAGATCACATCGGCGAGCGCGTACTCCCTCTCCTCACGGGCAATGATCCAATCGGTGGGGCGTTCAATGGGCCACCCGACTCTCTCCTCCTCTTCTCGCAGAAGACTAGCCTGCGCGCGAATATGGGATGAACTGCGATGACAGATTAGCAAGGTGTTTCTCCGCGAAAGAGCCTGAAAAGTCTCCTCGCCGACGCCACTCCAACAAACCACAGCATCCCAAGGTCCTCTAGCCAAAGCTTGGGAAGCGGCCCAGCGACCAAAGACGGTATGAAGCCATGACTCGGCACGTGCGCTCTCTCTTTTCACAGGCAGCTGGTCGACGAGACGGTTAAGCACGCCATGCAGACGGAAGCTATGGATATTTGCGTCCGCTACGCCAAACCGCCTTACGGCAAATTTTGGATAATTGGTAAACAGGCTCACATCGTGTCCGCGTTGCAATAGCTCCCGCACCAGATCAAAGGCGTGAAAGCGACCATGAACAATAACGCCGATCCTCATGAATCCAAATTCTCCACGCTTGCGAAGCTCTGTTGCGCAGGGTCGTAGCGATACTCGGGCGGAGTCGCGTTTTCGCCCGGTTCCCTTCCGGCGGAATCGACAGCAGGCAAGCCCAGTAACACCTGCAAGCGATCGCGATAGGTATTTCGTCCGCTGACCATCATGCGGTAAGAGCTTTGCGCCAACCGCGCCCGCTCGCCGTCATTAGGCAATAACCACTTTATTTTCCGAATTAGCTCTTCTTTAGTTTGAAAATAAACGACGGCCTGCCCTTCCTCGCCGAAAATATCGCGATGCTCTTCCGTATCCTCCACCAGCATGGCCGCGCCGATCGCGGGAATCTCAAAAGTGCGCATGGAATTCCCATCGCGATTGGCCCGGCGCACGAGGCCGAGCGACAATTTCGCCGCGCCAACCGCTTTACGCATGGCCCAGGGATCCGCATAACCGCGTGTCAGCGTGCGGGTTTGAGCATAGCGTTCCCAGTATCCTCCATAGAGAGCCACCTTGAAGCCGGCCTTGCTCAAAGCGGCAATCCACGGCACGCGGTCCGCATCCCCGCCGCCGACGAACGCCACATCGGCAGCGAATTGTGCCTGCTCGGCGGGCGTTGCCGGTGGATCAGGAAAATGCAGGGAGGGGTTGTAAGCAAAGGGAAGGTACGAAACCTTCGGGCAGCCCGCCCGTTGGAGATCATTGAGATTGACGCGCCGCGTGGAGAAAACATGATCGTAGAAAGGCAACGCTTTCATAAACCAGGGCGCCCTATGGGCGCGATTCCACGGATCGTCAGTAAGATAATTCACTCTTTGTATACCAAGCTTTCCAATCGATTCTAACGCCCACGATTCAATCGGCGCCAACCCGGTTGAAACCAGCCGGCGAGGCTGAAATTTCCGGCAGGCGTCAACGATTTGCTCACTGAACTCCTGCAGGCGGACTGGAAGATGTCCCCGCAACCACCAATTAAGCTTAGCCTGCCAGGCTCTCGCTACGAAGGCTTCCGCCGCATTGAAAAACAGGGTTCGCAATCCCATGGCTTGCGCCGCATGCTGCAAATGCGCGCCGACGTGCTCAACGCCTGGATAGCCGACTAAAAAGAAATTCTCGTTCGCGGCTGTGCCCCTGTTATTCATACATGCAATTCAGACCGTAAATGCCGAACGTAAGACGTCTGTATTGGAGGTTCATTAGTGTCTGACAAGATGAACTTGTGCTGAAACGGAAATAATATCTTTTTGGCGGTAGTCTTCCACGCTTTATTCTGTTCAGGGGGTCTATGGGCCATACGGCGCTTACCCGGTCGCTACCGCTCCCGGTTCTATATCGGCTGGGTGCCCTAAGGCGTGGGCGGTTGAGCAAGTACGAAATTTGAAATCAGGAATCTCACAGAAACCCGGAGGGTTTCCAGCCATTAGCCGGTGGTTGAGCGGAGCGACACCACCGGAACGCACGACATGAAAACCGGCGCACCCCGGCGGGGTGCAAGCACGAGTCATCTGACCCGCGCTGGCACCCCTCCAGGGTGCCTCCTTTTTTCGTTCGTTGACCGGTGGTATCGCTGCGCTCAACCACCGGCTAATAGCTGTCAAGCCTCCGGCTTGGTCGCCACCGCTCCCGGCTCTGTATCGGCTGTGTGCTCTAAGGCGTGAGTGGTTGAATTGTTACCTTTCATTTTTACCTGGTTGGTTCCGGCTCATCCGAGTTAGGTCAATGGAACCCCAGGCCGCTCCCCGACCACGTTCCAATAAGCCCTGGCGATGCCTTGTGCCGCTCTCGCCACGGTGAAGCCGCTCATTTTTTCCCGGCACGCTGCTCGTATTTCCGGCCGGCCGGCCAGAGCCAACCCTCGCTCAAGCGCTGATGCCAAGCTGTGGATTGAACCATTCTCAAAGACGTCCCCGGTTAGACCGGGATCGACCAAGTCGCGCGCGCACCCCACGGCATCAGAGACAATGCAGGGTAGCCCATGATGCAAGGCCTCGTTAACTACCAATCCCCACGTCTCCGACAGGCTGGGCAGCGCGAGCAAGTCAGACGCGTGGTAATACTGGCTCAATTGGGTCTGGTTCTGAAAGCCCAAGAACCGTATATGAACCTGAGGCGAGCACCGCGCCAGATCTTCCAAGGTCTCCTGCATTTCTCCGCTCCCCATAATTAGAACGGATATAGACTCGCGGCTTTTCGTGGGCAGCGCTTTGATCGCCCGGATCAATAGGTGCGGTCCCTTGCCTTGATAGAGCTTGCCCGAAAAGAGAATGACCTTCTGTGCTTTAGTAAGTCCGAGGCGCGTGCGGGCGTGGGGACGCAAGCGTTGGCGATCAACCTCATCGCATTGAAATGGCGTCGTGTCGACACAATACGGGGAGAAAATGAGTTTCTCATCGTCACAGCCCAGGCGCCGGAAGTGTTGATAACTGGCCTGACCGACATAAAGCAACTTGGCACAGGATCGATATACCCAACGCAGCGCGCGCCGGCGCGCCCACATTCTGACCGGACTCTGCGCGCGGGCTCGTTCCGTGGTCTCGCCGCGAAAAATCACGGGAGAGCCATGTTGCCAGGCATGGAAAATCGCGCGCTGATGGAAGCGAGGACTATAGCCTACAACCATTATGGCCGTGGGCGCGATCTTCTGCAAAGCCCGGCTAAGCCCGCGCGTGGTGGCCGCCTGCGCCGAACACGCGCCGCCCTGGGCTACGCGCGATAGAAAGCAGGAGGTGTAGCCCGACAAGAGATCGCTGTCCCACGCAAAGGTGGTTCCGAATTCCATATCGCGATAGCCCGCCACGCTAAAATCCGAGCCATAGATCACGGTCACCGGGATATTGAATCGCTGTTGCAGCTCCCGATAAACCGGCGCGCGATATTGAATAGGATGGGTCTCGAGGACGGCAAGCATAGGCATTACCCTTGCGCGGAAACATTAAGCGGGCGCCGGCCCGTCATGTAGGCGCCTGACCCCGCTTCCGCTACGTGAGAGCTCAACCCGGCTCCCATGTGTTGAGCCACGTCATCAATGATCTGGTCAAGCTGAAATTCAGGCTTAAATCCGATGGCCTTATGGATTTTTGCCGTATTGGGTTGCCGGCGTTGCATATCATCAAAGCCGGCGCCGTAAGCCTGCTCGTAGGCCACATACCGAATGCCGATGGTTGGATTGATCCGCGCCCGCACCATTTTTGCCAACTGCAGGATGGTCGTTTCTTTGTCACTGCCCAGGTTGAAGATCTCTCCCAGGGCGTCTGGGCTTTCCATTAACTGCGCCAACGCCCGTGTTACATCGGTCACGTGGCAGAAACAACGCATTTGATGGCCATCCCCATAAACCGTAATCGGTCCTCCGGCCAAGGCCTGCTGCACAAAGCGAGGTAGAACCATCCCATAGTGACCGGTCTGTCTGGGTCCAACCGTGTTAAACAATCGTGTGATAATAATCGGCAACCCGCGCGTTTTGTAATAAGCCAGCGCCAAGAATTCGTCAATGGCTTTAGAGTAAGCGTAACTCCAGCGGCTCTTGGTGGTGGGGCCATATACTAAGGCGTCATCTTCCGAATAAGGGACCTGCGCCGATTTTCCATAGACCTCGCTGGTCGATGTGATGAGAACCTTTTTCCCCTTTTTACCGGCATGCTTCAAAACGAGCTCCGTGCAGTGAATGTTGGTTTGTATCGTACGAATCGGCTCATCCACGACTAAACGCACGCCAACCACCGCGGCCAGGTGAAACACACCATCGACACAGTCAATCAACTCGGCCAGCAGCGGCTCGTTCATCACCGAGTCTATTACATATTGAAAACGGGCATGATTCTTAAGGTGCTGAATATTTTCTATGCTTCCGGTGGTAAGATCATCCACCACTAACACCGTATGCCCTTGCTCGAGCAGCCTATCGGCCAAGTGTGAGCCGATGAAACCGCTCCCTCCCGTGATGAGATACTTCATCGAACATCTCCCCTGATAATACCTGGGAGCGCCGGCTTCCAGCCGGCCTCATCCGAGCCCGAGCACGGGTCTGCCGGCAAGATGCCGGCGCTCCCAGGAGTGTCGTTGCTGTTTTCATTCCTCGTGGCTCCCCAAACACGGGCTACCGACCACGGACTTCATTCAAAACACCGTCATGGTGTAAAATGCATGTAACTGCTCAGCCCATGGCGGCGGTTCCGTATCGGCTGGGCAGCCTAATACGTGGGTGGTTGAACAATTACGAAATTTGAAATCAGGAATCACGCGGAAACCCGGAGGGTTTCCAGCTATTAGCCGGTGGTTGAGCGCAGCGATACCACCGGAACGCACGCCATGAAAACCGGCGCACCCCAGCGGGGTGCCTCCGTTTTTCGTTCGTTGACCGGTGGTATCGCTGCGCGCAACCACCGGCTAATCGCTGTCAAGCCTCCGGCTTGATCGAAGGCGTGGCTAAGCAGTTACAAATGCATTTCATACTAATCCCTTGGCCATTCGCTCATAGACCGGGGCAAACTGCTGATCGTAGTTCCACTCCGCAATAATTTTTTGCCGTCCGGCTTCGCCCATCTTTCGCATTTCGGCGGGATGTTGCAGGAGCCAATGCAGAGCTGCGGCGATAGTGGACGGGTCCTCCGGATCACAGGTCAAGCCATAACCCGGCTCCGCGTACATGGTGCGCCAGTCGGCTATGTCCGAAACCAGCAGAGCTAAACCACAGGCCATATAATCAAACGGCTTATTGGACGCCCCTACCATATAGCGAAGATTCATATCCCGGCTATGATGGGGCATCAAGGCCAGTCCCACGTCGGCGCGCGCACACTGGTTGAGAAGGTCCTTACGGGGTGAAATCGGACCCAGGAATTCCAAACGGTCCGCGATTCCCAACCGGCGCGCCTCTTGCTCCAGATGCTTTACATACCCCGTGTGCCCCGCCGTTTCATAACCGGCTACCAGCAATCGGACGCCGCTGGGCAACATGGCTAAGGCATGAACAACGGTTATCGGCAGCCGTGGAGGAACAATGGAGCCATGATAAAAAGCTAGCAACGTATCCGGATTCGAGGACGCCCGCGGGGCCATCACTTCATCCCGTCGGGGGCAATTCCAAACACAAAGAACCGTAGAACTGCGGTCGGTCGCCGTCGTCAAGCTCCTCGCCCGTCGTCGATTGGGCAGGACACAAAGCGCGGCCTTGCGCGCAAGTCTTTTGCGCGCCCAAAGCATGCAACGCAGAGACCGAGACTTAAGGTTATGAGAGGCGGTGGCTTTTACCGCACTTGGCGAGTCATGTTCATGATAGACCACACGAATCCCCGGCAAAAAACTCAAGGCCAGGGCAATGGGACAGGACAAGGCGTCGGAGGCGTAGATCCATTGCGGTCGCCAACGAACGGTCCAATATAGGACCCACAAACCAAAGCGTAGATAAGCGAGCTTCTGTCGCCATCCCTTTGGGCTAATGGCTATGCGGTGCACATCGATTTGCTGGTGCGACGGAAAGTCAAGCGCCACCGTAGCCGGCGTGTCCGCGCCGAGAAACGTGACCTGCCATTTATTATGCGCGAGTATAATGGAACTGTGCTCCAAGCAGGGATAAGCCGCGGGATTCGTGTATTGAACGTAAAGAACTCTCGGCATCATATTTGTTTGCTTAGCCGTCATTAATAGAGGTGCCGAGCCCCGCCCTGCGGGACGGCAGCTTAAAGCCTGGAGCGTGAGCCCCAGGAACACGTCACTCATACACTATAAGCCCCGCCCTGCGGGACCACATAAAATGTCCAAACTCCAGGGGCCGCGTAGCGGCCTAATGATTTTAGCCGTGTCCTTTAGGGCACGGGTCTCATGGGCCCTCAAAGTGTCAGCGTCGCGTAGCGACGGTTGAATCGTGATGTGGTTCAATCGTCCCGACAGCGTCGGGACGAAAGGGATTTCCGCGGCCTGGCTGATCGTGCCTTAAAAGGCACGACTAAAGTCATTAGGCCGCTACGCGGCCATTGGGCTTTGGACATTTTGGTGACCCGAAGTGCCGCGCCTGAAGAATGTACAAACTCCATGGACAGGCAAAATGCCTGTCCCACCTTCTTTCCGGAGGCTACGCTGCGCTTGCCCCGGGTTCCTTCGCTGCAGGCAATGGCTTGACGGCTTGCACGTATAGAGAATACGGAACCGGCGGATTGAGCGCATCCAATTGCTGCAAACGCCGGGTGATCAGAAAGAAAGGTAGCGCCGCCAGGTCTCCGGTCCGGTTCCGAATATTGCGAAGGAACCGATCGAGTTGGGTCAAGCGCTGGGATCCAAGACCAATCTTGCACACGAGTTGAAATCCAGCCGGTTCAAGCAACGTGCGATAAGACGCCAGCGTATAACCGTCTCGCACATGCCCGCCGTCCTCCGGGCCATCAACCCGACCGAGATGGTGCTCGGGATGGAGCGCAAAGGGACAGCATAGATGTAATACGCCGCCGGGACGTAAGACTTCATAAAAGTTTCGAATCACAAGATCGTCTTGCCTGATGTGCTCGAGGGTTTCACTACAGATAATCTGGTCGAACGAACGATCAAGCTTGGGCAGATCGTAAAGGTCACACACCTCAAAGCTCAGACGCTTCGGATCCGTCCCCACGGCCGAGAAGAGCGCTCTCGCCGCACGTACTTGATTGGGATCCTTGGTCACGCCTATCACGCGATTCCCATGCAGGTAGGCCGCGTAGGAGAGAGCGCCATTGCCGCAGCCCGCGTCCAAGGTATCGATGGGGCCGGAAGCCAAGAAGCGCGAGACGTGTCGATAACGACAACGAGTAGCCAAATCGAGGCCTGGAAATAGCCGCCACTTGACCCAGAGTTTTACTTTGTCGAATCCATTTTTCATATAAGAGCCGATAGGGAATGGTTGGAATCCTAAGATTTGATGTAACTGTCCAAGGGGGTACGCCGATGAGCCTATCGACAAAAGGTTGCTCTACGGCGCCCGTCCAGAACAGTTACGATGGTTTAATTCTTGTAAGCGACAATCTCGCCATAGCGAGTGATGGCCGTCGCCGGTTGTCCCTGCAGATCGTAAACTCGGTACTGGCATTGCGTCAGCAAGCCGAGCAGGGACTCACTGCTGGTTCCCGTCGCCGGCCATGCGTAAGGATGCGTCTCAACGTAGAGCAGGCGAGGACATCGCCGCCGATCCTGCAGCAGACGTATGGCCCCGCGCAGCACCACTTCTTCGTATCCTTCCACATCAATTTTTAGAATATCCAAACGCGTATTAGCCAGGTGGGTATCTAGGGAAACGCAGCGAACACTATGAGCGCCTGTCTCAGCCTTCGAGTTAATATGGGATTCGCAGGTTCCACCGGCGTCGAAGGCCGTCACGCCGTCACAGTCCGCCACCGCCGCCTGAAACAGTGAAACGCGATCAGTCACCTTGTTTAATTCCACATGACTTTTCAGTATTGCGAAGTTTTGCGGATCCGGCTCAAATGCGAAGACTTTTCCTGCTGACCCAACTCGCTGCGCTATCGCCAGCGCATATAATCCAACGAATGCTCCAACATCGGCGACGACATCGCCCGGTCGTATATGGGACATCAAGTGCGCCCATACTTCGGGCTCATACGACTGGGAAACCCCACGCAGCTCCGGTCGCACCCATAAGCGGTCCGTCTGGTTGATCACCCGCTCCAGGCCATTCTTGGCCAAACGAGCCAGCATACTCACGTAGATAGGCCGAGCTCGCGACCAAAGCCATTCCGCCCGTTCCAACTTTTGCCAATGCCGTAGGCCCATACACCAGCGTTCCAGGACATTCATGGTGATTCTATGCAAGAGAAAATGCTCCATGGTGAGTTCGGCTCGCCGGCCGTAAAGAACGATATAGCTCCATCATTTCATCAGCGACCTGATCCATGCTGCGCGGGCGCCGTATACCCGCCCGAAGCTTCTGTAATAACTTCCGGTCCGCGGCCAGCTTTACTAGTCCCTCCTGCCACTCTTCGAGAGCCTCAGGGTTTACCAGCAAGCCATTAACCTCAGGCTCGACCAACTCGGCGATACCTCCCAGGTTGGAGCCCAAAACAGGGATACCGGCGGCGAAAGCCTCCAACACCACCAAGGGACCGGTCTCCAGACCGCGGGAGGGTACCGCCAGCACGTCGTAGGTCCGTAGAAGACCGACCGTCTCCGAGCTGGGAACCTTGGCTAAGAAAGTAATTCGTGGATCGCGGGCGGCCATCGCTTGAAGACCTCGCAGGAATTTCGTTTGAGACGCATCTTGGGTGATGCCATATAGGTCCAGCACTATTGGAGCTTTGGGCAACGCCAGCAGGGCGTGAATAAGCGTGTCAGGCCCTTTAGCGGGGTCCATTCTTCCAAGATAAGCGACCCGCAGCGGCCTAGGATCCGCCGGCCGAAAATTTATGGATTCGGCATGGCCGGCCGTTGTATACGGCAGTCCCTGACGCGAGAGCGTGATCTTATCTGAGGAAAGCCCATTGCGCACCAGTAGCTCTTTGGCCCATTCGCACAACGCCACTACATGATCGGCTTCGTTCAACAGAGCGTAAAAGGCCGAGTGATGGCGCTCCATCAATTCCGTCATGCGAAGGACGGTCGGCAGCTTTCCTTTCCAACCTGCCCGACCGACGAGTCGACCCGCGGCGGCAGGAATATGACTTAGTAGTGCACTGCTGCCTTTACTCAATCCTCGGCTGTGCAACGCGCAGCCGGCGCAGGGGTGACGGTTTAATTGCCCATCACAAATTTCCCTGCCCCAACGCCGAAGCGTTCCCCGCGGGCAACTTACCGCCGGCGTATGATAAGTGAAGACCATTGGAGTCCCGCTACGTTTAACGGCTTGCGCCAGCCGCAGCGAAACACCTGCGGTGAAGGCGTGCAGGTGAACTATATCAGGCTTCTCTTCCGCCAGTATGTTCGCAAATTCCTGACAGGCCCGAGCGTCACCCTCTCCGTAAAGATCCCCGAGGTCAGTCACCTTGGACGACGCGGCGAACCGTTGCACGGAGAGACCCTTGTAAGTATAGCGGCTGTTCCGTTCCGCCGGCGCCGAAATGACAACGGCCGCACTCCGTTGCACCATGTGACGGGCGAGGGATTCCACATATACTTCAGTCCCCCCGACGGGGTCTGGGTGAAAGCCATAGGCGACGTGAACGACTTTCATGCTATTATGGCCGGCGAGTGTGTGTGATTTCCGTATGATGTACTCAAATAGATGGACATTATCATCAGTTCAGGATGAGTATCAGCCCCGACAAGGTCGGGGCGGTATGTTTATAGCCAAGTTTACGCAGAAGGAGGCCTCAAGCTCCGTAGGAGCGACATGTGGTCGGTCGTGATGGTTCACATGTCGCCCCTACGGGGCTTGGGTCTTAAAGCAAGCAGCCCCTGCTTTAAACATGGTGCTCGTTAGAAACTTCCGTGTTTCTTCTTTATTCTTCGCGTCGTTAAAGCTCGCCTTCAATCGTGATTGGCCGGTCATACTTGCTCTTTGAAATGTCCAATCTCCAGAGCGCCCCAGAGGGGCACCGGGACATTAACCTGGGGCAAGCGGAGCGCCGCCCCAGGTCGGCGAGTTCCCTAGAACACCGGCGCCCCGGCAGGGGCGTCGAGAGGTCATAGACTCATTTGATGCTGAACTATCATCTCATCTTCAGCGCTATGGC
>JACOSC010000321.1 GCA_016179055.1 Acidobacteriota bacterium | reverse complement strand
TCTGGAAACAAGGCTTCAGCGTTGTTTTACGCTGATTAGCTGAGAACGCACAGTCATCGCTAAGTTACCCTCCGTGGTGATGATCGTCCGTGCAAAACTTTTTTTGCACGGATCCGCGCGCACAAGCAGAGCCGGACAAAAATGGATCATTTGTTAGAGAAACCTCCTTGTCGTGCAAAATTCAGGTAGTAACTGTTCACAGGGGTCAGGGGTCGGGCGATATTGCTTGGATTTCTTTTCCAAAGACTTCCGCAATCCATTACGCATCCGCCCCACCACCCAATCTTTAATTCACGATAATTCCGAACGGGCATCGGCGCCATCGGGACCTTGGCCCCTGATCCCCGACCCCTGACCCCCGTGACCAGTTACATTATAGCAAACCTTTATTGTGTACGCGCAAACCTCGCAGCATGGATTGCCCTCTTATAGGATCGACCCCTCTCTCTATAAGCCGTACAAAAATCCCCAGAATCGTAGTTGGGGTTTTTGTACGGCGGATCAAAATTCGAGCGATAGGGCCTGTGTACGACGAGGGCCCCGCCGCTCTCCGTCTGATGGAAAACTACCACGTGAACATGAGATCGGTGATGAACAGGTGGCCGGATGGGTTTTGATCATAATCAATGCGAATCGTCTGAATGTTCGTCAAATCGACCCCGGAATAGGCCCATAGCGGCACACGTAGAGAGTTCATAACCACCTTACGCGCCAGCGTTCCTCCCGGTGGGAAATAGAGCGTGGGCGAGTAGTCGCTGGTCCGCGCTGACGCGACATTGCCGTTCCCGTCCACCAGCACAACGGAAATGTCGCGCGGCTGCCCGGTTGGGTTCCGTGCATCGTTGAACACAACCCCGGCGCGGAAGGACAATGTATTATATAGGCTCACATCTCGGTATGCCGTTGGGATAGTGGTGCGATATTGGGCCGCCGTGCTGTTCCAGGCAGTTCGCAACTGTAGCATGGAGTCGTATTGTGTCGTTCCACAGCCGCCCGGACTGGTGCCGGCCTGGCAAATAGCAAACACCGAAAGGCCGGAGTGACCGGCGCTGCCTCCCAGGGTATTGATGGTCAGATTTGATGGGCTGGTAAATCGGTTGACCGTCAAGCGGGCGCTCGGATCGTCCAACGGATGATAGGCATTGTATATGGTTGCGGTCCCGGCCGAAGGCGGCGGCGAACTGTCCCCGGTAATGATCGTGAAGAAATCTTCAAACCCGAGGTAAAAGCGAAAGAAGGCCGAGATATAGGCTAAGCCGGTCGCGCGTTGCTCAGCCGCAGTTAAGCGACCGCCGGATGGACGATTGCGCGCGCAGTATGGATCGGACGCCGTCGTATCCCGAAACGCGGTCCAATCATCGGCCCCGCCCACGGTAGGTGGCGTCCAGACCGTGTTGTAGAAATTATGATTGGCGCCCATGACCAATACGTGGCTCTTGTCGCCGGGATCTCCGGCCATACGGTAGCGCGCCACATCATAGTAAAGTTCGCCCTGCAAATTATAGACATCGCCATCGCAATAAGGCAATAGAGTGCCAAAGGCTACTCCTGTGACGTCTCGCTGCTGCGGCTGGAAGTTGGTTGGCGCCAAGCCGAACACCGCATTAATCCCATAGGGGTAGCCCAGCGAGGCATTGCGGTTATATTCGCTGACTACTCCCTCGCCGCCGCGGGAATGCCCAACCAAACCAACGTTGGTCAAATCCACCGCGCCGATATAGCGGCTTCCGATAGGCGCCGGGCCGCCGACCGTGTTAAACTCGTTCCAACGATCCAGATGGTAATGGAGCAGGGCTGCGCGTTCTCCGGCGCCGGCATCGACCCAGCCATTGTCGATGGCATTGATGCCATTGGCGCTGACCGAAATAACAATGTAGCCATTACTGGCCAACGTCTGGGCCAAATAATTGTAGCCGCGATAGCTCCATATCGGCGTACGCCCGGGGCTGCAAGGCCACTGCATGAATATCGAGCTTCCCGCCGAGCATGTCACGTGGCGCCCATGTAGGATCATCACCACCGGGAATGGACCGCCGGCGAGGTTAGTCGGAGCATGAACGGAACCTTTTAACTCAACGGGGCCGGTTAAGGTGCCGCCGCCCACGCGCGGTCCCGAGATCGTGCCGTTGCCAAGATCGTACTCTTGTAGCGTTACGGCATAGGGACCGACAGCTCCCGGATCTTGCGCCAGGGCGGAAGACCGCATACACGTCATTAAGGCGATCGCGATAAGCCCATGAAGTATGACAACACCAATCTGTCTTTCTCTGATCATCTTCTCCTCCCTAGAAAATTACTGATAGCGCCGGCATCCCTACAGGCGAGTCCCGTAGCAGACCGAGTCCACCCTTGTCCCGACGGTAGTCGGGGCGCTCCCAGGGGTGTCGTTGCTGTTTTCATTCGTTGCGACGCCCCACCAAGGGGCATGAGCCACTTCCTGGATCAACGGTTGGGACCGATCTGCAGTTTCTCCGGAAGTATGGAGAGCATATCTTTTTCCTTTTCTCCATATCCGACGGAGATCGCAGCATTGTGCTTGAGCGCGGCCCGATCAAATAATAGGACCGAGAGGCTGCGGAGGTCCTCGCTCTCATGGACACCGAGATAAGCCGTGTCGTCGATCCAAATAACGGTCAGCAGCGCCCGCACCGGAAACTGTTCCCCGGTAATAGTAAGGCGATATACAGTATCAACCGAGCGCACACGGTCCCCCTGTGTGACGGCGATGGGCTTGACCGGCCGGATTTCATCAACATAGTAGGTCTTCACACGCAGAGGTCCGGCGGGCTTGGTGTTTTTTCCTTCGGCTAGGCGTTTGCCGGGCGCTTTAATAACGTCGAGCATATTGACCTCATCCCGTGGCGGCGCGTTGATTTGCTGCGCTGGAACGGGCATCATTACGAGACCGACTAAGGCGGCCGGCAGCCATCCGAACGCTAGTCGACACCATCTAATCCGTGCGGTTTGTTTCATCGTTGCCTCCTGTTCAGATAAGTTGGACTGGGAATTCTAATCTTTTGTAGAATAGCATACATTTATGACGTGAAAGATATCTTGTTTTTTCGCGGCAAGAAAATTTAAACCATACCGGCCACTGATAGGATACTCAACTTCTGATAGCGCCGCAATAGGCTTACAGATTTTAATCGGGATCTAAGCACTGGCGAGTGAGTGTACCTCGCCGATCAAACGGCTATGGTATTGTACGCATAAAGCTGTTATTTTTTTCGAGAGCAAAGATCGCCGATTTTGCTGAGAAACCGATATGAAGTTTATTTCGGAGCATCTCAGCAAAGTTGAAAATCCATAACTGCTCAGCCCATGGCGGAGGCTCCGTATCGGCTGAGTAGCTTTGTGCCTGGGTGGTTGAACAATTACGAAATTTGAACTCAGGAATCGCGCGGAAACCCTCCGGCTTGGTCGAAGGCGTAGCTGAACAGTTGCGAAAATTCTATGAAGAGACCGATCAGCATCAAACCCAATAGGAATGCCATGGCTTGGGAATGTCTCCAGTTTATCGAGTTGCTATTTTGCGCTGCGCTGGCAGTTTTATTCGTTAGACCGGCCGCTGGAGCAGACCTGTCGCCGTTGCTGAATGTCGCTCAATTCAAAGGCAGCCACAATAGCTACGAGCGGCTCGAGCCTATACAGGACCAGCTTGGTTTTCACCAGATTCGCCAATTGGAATTTGACCTAAGGTACGTGAACGATGATTGGGTAGTTTATCATGACGACGGAGCGGCTGACACTCTGTGCTATTTCTTGGGCGGCTGCCTTGATGAAGTAAAAATTTGGTCGAATGAGAATCCTGGCCATCAGCCTGTATTTATCTGGTTGGACTTGAAGGATCAAGGCTGGCAAACCGGCGGCATGGAAAGCCTCGACGAGATCATCACGGCCCATCTCAGCGAAGAACGACTTCTTACTCCGGATCAACTGCGACAGTGGTATCCTGATCATCAAACGGCGGTCGGGAAAAGCCGGTGGCCGGCATTGGAAGTCCTTCGGGATCATTTCATCGTGGTTCTTACCGGTAATGCCGCCATGAATGAGGCTTATGCTGAGGACGCACGGCCGCCACTGCTTGGCCGGCCGGCGTTTGTCAGTTATGAACAAACCAGTCCTCACTGGGATTTCGATGACCCGCTTGATCGCGTGAGCGTGCCTTACCACGTTATTTTTAACGTGAACTTGGCCCCTCCCATTCCACCCTGGAAATGGGAATTCATTAGCCGCGCACATCGGAGAGGCTATTTAACGCGCGCCTATAACCTGGCTCATAATTTTAGCGACTGGCTCGCTTTAATGCGGCAAGGGCTGAACATTTTTTCCAGCGACTGGGTCAATGCCTCAAAATATCCATACGCCGTTGTCGGCGATCCACTGAGCTGCGACCCAGCCGGCCCCCTGTGCGATCCCTCGGCCTTGAGCGAGCCGCGCCGGCACATACTGTCCGCCACGGTCAAATCCGGCGATATTGAATGGCGAACCGACTCATTTTATTTCGCCTACAATTCTGAGCCCGCCGCAGATCAGCCCTTAACCTTTACAGTCGGTGTAACGCATCCCAACAGTTTTGTGGAGCCGTCGGCCAAAGCTTGTCTCATGGCGCGCGCAGACCTCTCGGCCTCGTCGCCATTTTTCGCCGTATGCCGCCAAGGCGGCAAGCCGCCGGGCGTGTTTTATCGGCTCGATTCAGACACGCCGTCTCATAAGCCGCGGCTCCATTGGGAGGCCTTGGTTAGGCCAAATGGCGTCAGGCCGGAAAACGCCCGGTTCCTTAAACTCTGGTTAAGCGCGGATCGTTATACGGCTGCCGCCTACGCTTCCTACGACCGCAGGAATTGGTTAATGCTTTTCCAGAAGGCTTTCAATCATCCACTGGTTTGGGTGGGGCCAACAATCAGCGCACGCGATCCCCAAGCCCGATTTTCCGCCTGGTTTGTCCACTATGCCCGAAACGAAAAACCCGTAACCCAATTTACCGGCCAGTCGTGCATTGGCCCGGTGTGCTGGGAGGGTAAAATAAAGGCCATGAAATAATGAATCGAGCGGGCGGGCAGTGATCGGATATTAAGCCGAGCTTGGAATAGATCACGCCTGGCGCCATATAGGCATTGCAATTCGTATTTGTCCGACAGTAAAATGGCCTAGGCCAATGGGATTCTCATGATGCCATTGATGGGGGAAAGTTTAAACACCTTAGTGCTATGGAAATAGGATTGTCTTTAGAAGACCTTAGTATCTGGCAAGATGAAATTGTGCTGAACAGGAAAAATATTTTTTGAAGTAGCCTTTCACGCTTTATTCATGCGGGTATTTGACGATTTTCCAGCGCCCTCAATTTTTTTAATTTTACTTGTTTGGTTCCAGCTCGTCCGGGTTAGGGTTAATTCGCGTGTATTCGCGGTTACTAAAGAGGGCAAATAATGGCGCCCCATCCCCAAAGAGCCGCTAATGAACGCCAATGAACGCGAAGTGAGTAAAAAAATCAAAAGTGGCACAGGCGTTCCGCCCCGACGGCGTCGGGGCAAGATGCCTGACTTACCTTGGTAGAGCCCATTCTTCATCGCTGATAGGGTACGTGTGGTTCGTGCGGCCAACGTGGCCTTATTTTAGCGGCATGACCCGCTTTCAGCCACGCGGGCACTAAAGTAAAGGTCCGCAGCACACGATAAGTTAGGGGGTTCTACTATGAAACGCACGACCGTTTGTCCGCGATATCTTTGTGCCCTTTTCTATTTAGCCGGTTTGTTACTCATTTACGGTTGTTCGGCGCGCCTAAATGAAAAGTCGGCCACTCCTATTACGACCGCAATAAGTAAGGATTCTTCTCTAACGGCTGCGCCGGCGACGCCCTCTCATAAATCCGACTTGAACCTTTGCCTAAGCGCCACAGAGCCGCAGACGCTCGATCCCGGAAATTTAACCGACCCGAATGGCATCGCATCGGTTTATGAAATTACTCAGCACATCTTTGATAGATTGGTCAACATCGATGCCGCCGGCCGTATAGTTCCCAGCTTGGCCACTTCCTGGGAATATTTAAATCCCCTAACCCTGCAACTCTATTTGCGCCGCGACGTCCTCTTTCATAATGGGGAGCCCTTCAATGCAGGGGCGGTTAAGTTTTCTTTGGAACGCCTTTTTCAGGCGACCATAGGCCGACAAAAGGAAAATCGCCTGCATACGGTGGCCGGCGTCGACATTGTCGATAAATACACGGTAAAGATACGTACGACCGTGCCGGACGGTTTGTTGTTGCGTCAATTGGCCACGCTAGTCTTTATTTTTCCGCCGCGCTATTTTCGCAGTGTCGGCAAACAAACTTTTGGCCGTCAACCAATCGGCACCGGCCCCTTTCGATTCACGAAATGGAATGCCGACCATGATATCGTGCTCACCAGAAATGCGGGTTATTGGGTCCCGGCTGTTCCCAAATTAGATCGTGTTACGTTTCAGTTCATACCGACCGCTGACTTCAAAGACCACCAATGGCGGAACCCACTGCTGAACGGTCAATTGGATTTTATCAAGCAGTTGCCGGGCATGCAGACCTTCAAAGTGCAGAACAACCGCGAAACCAAGTTGGTTAAAACGCGCTCCACGCGCTACGTCGTACTAATGCCGAATCCGTTCAAGCCGCCATTTTCGGATATTCGCTTGCGCCGCGCCGTAGCGCTTGCCATAGATAGAGAATTGCTGATCCGCCTGGTGGCTAATGGCAATGGCCAACCGGTGGCGCTGCTATCCTCCGATTTGGAGTTTGGGCACAACGAGAGCTTGCCGGCTTATCCTTTTGATCCGGATACGGCGCAAGCGCTCGTGACGAAGGCCGGCTACCCCTCGGGTCTCAGCGCGCGCGCTCTGCTCGCCCCGGGAACCAGCCCGCGACTTGGCCCGGTCCTTGCCAGATTTTTTAAGGACATCAACCTGGATATAACCGTGGTCGCCCCGGATCGTCGGCAATTGGAGAAAATCAACCTTGTCAAGGATTACGATTTGTGGGTCTTTATCGCGCACAACCCGTTGCGACATTCCGCCTTTTTGTTGAACCAGTTCTTAGTTGAGCGCCCTTCCATGGCGGCTACCAACGCTTATCCCGTAGGATTTCGCCAGAAGTTTGAGCAAATGGTTTCGACCATCGATACGGTGGAGCAGGCCCGCCTCTGCCACGAGCTGGAACGCATGGCCTACGAGACTTATTTTGTTTGCCCGCTTTTCCAGATCGTGGAAACCTACGAGGTATCCAAGCGCCTGATGTACAAACCATCTCCGTCAGGCCTGGTCGATCTCTCTGAGGCATATTTCCAATGAGAGGGCTCGCGTTTTTCAGACGCCTTGCGGCTATTATTCCAGATTCAAAGATCCAGCGGCGTTTGCTCGGGCGCGTTTTACCGCTGGTTACCGTTCCACTGCTGTTTGTCGGCATGATCCTCTGGTTGTTTATTGCCAAGTCAACCAGTAACCAGAGCGACACCTTCCTGCACGAGCGCGAACAAGATCTGATTACCCTTAGCGAGAACTCTGCCCTCTCGGATTATATACTGTATACAGAATTCGAGCTCAGAGAGGAGGCCGATACCTATCGCCGTGAATTTGAGAACTACATAAGGAATTTCATGGCAAGAAGAAACACCGCCGACCCGCCCATTCTAACCGAAATTGTTTTTGCTGATCAGATTGGCATAGAGCGCATCAAGATTAACTTCGACGGGTCGCCGAAGGTTTACCGCAATGTGAGGAATGTTCCTTTTTTTCAAGAGGCGCGGGGTCAGACTAATGCTTACGGATCGCCCATACAAGAGGAGATGGTGTATAGTCGCGCAGTCTTCCGAGACCATGCCCGGGAAAAGTTTCGCGGTGTTATCATTGTACGCTTCCTGTATCCGCTGGCCCAATTTAGCCGTCGCCGTACCACCGGCGCGATTTTACCGCCTATCGTATTATTCGTTAGTCTTGTCATTGCCATTTGGGTAACCACGTCGCAGGTTCAGCGCATTGTGCAACCGCTGCGCCAGCTCGTCGAGGTGTCTGATTCGATAGCCGGCGGCGACCTACATGTAAAGATCGAAGTTAACACCGGGGATGAAGTGGAGCAGTTGGCGCGCTCCTTTAACTTTATGGCCACCAGTCTCGAAGAGCTCCTCCAGAAAACGTTAGAGTCGGAACGAGAATATCGCAACCTTTTCGAGCGTTCCAAGGACGGGATATTTATTTGTGACTTACGCGGCGCGCTGGTTGCAATCAATGAGGCCGGATTGGAGATGATGGGCTACGGCGGTAAGGATGATCTTCCCGGTTTGGAGAGTGCCCAGGATCTCCATTTTACAACTCAGGATTGGCAGCTTTTTGAAAGGGAGATGCGAGACCGTGGGTTCGTTAAAGACTTTGAGCTTCAGTTAAAGCGCAAGTCGGGCGTTGAACTGGACGTCTTAATCACCGGAAGCCTGCAGCGGGACGGTCAACGGCACATCCTTGGTTATGAAGGCGTGATTCGGGATATCACCGAGAAGAAACGTCTCGAGAAGGAGCTGATTCAGTCGCATAAAATGGCGGCCATAAGCAAACTAGTGGCCGGCGTTTCCCATGAACTCAATACGCCGCTGGCGGCCATGTTGAGCAATCTGCGCGTCTGCGCTCGCTATCATGAGCAACTATCAAAGCTGGTTGAGTCCGTGGACCAACAGGCGCTTGCCCAAAATGGAAATGGGGCGGAGGCCATTCGCAAGATGCAACCGTTGCTCGGGTCGGTTCTCGGCATCTTGGAAGAAACCAAGGATGCCGGAAACAAGGCCGGCGGCATTATCGCCAGCCTTAAGAAAATATATCACTCAGGCTCCGGCGAGAGTGTCGTGAATCTGATTAACCTTAACGATGAAATACAATCCGTGATAAGTCTCTATCGCCAGACCAAGGAGAAAATCAAGTTTCGCTGCTTATTTAGTATGCTGCCGTCGATTCCCTGTCATAATAACGAGCTCACACAGGTATTCATCAACATCATCAATAATGGCATTCATGCCATGAATGAGGCCGGCGAAATAACGATTCAAACCGGCGAGGCCGGCGATTGCGTGCGCGTCACCATTACGGACGAGGGAAAAGGGATTCCCCCTGAAGTGTTGCCCAAGATCTTCGACCCATTCTACACCACCAAGAAAATTGGGGAAGGCCTGGGGATTGGCCTGAGCATTGTGTGGAGCATCGTTGAAAAGCACAAAGGGCATATACAAGTCAGCAGCGAGCTCGGTCGCGGTACGACCTTCACGATCGACCTTCCCAAAGCCTCCCGATAAGATGGCTAGCGCTTATCGCCCGTCCAATCCCAAAGTCCCTGATCTTCCTTAACGGAGTAATCGCGTTGATCAAGGCGGTCGGTAGCGTCGCTAATAATTCGGCGTATAGCCACTTGGCAGGTACGATCTTCATCCTCTAACCACCCCGTGACCAGCCGTAGGGGGATGGCAATCTTCTCGGTATAGTAGCCTTTGGCCAGAACCAGCTCAAAGGCGGCGGTCTGCGCATTCTTGTTTTTTTCTATGACGTTCATCACCGGGTCATACTCTTCGGCCATGGCGGCGAGTCGGGCCATAATGTCGGCATCGTATAAGTTTTTCATAGTGATGTCATTATAATCACGATCCGAGGGGCGCACAAGCGCGTGGGGTATGATTTCCGTATGATGTATTCGACTAGATGGAAATTATCATCAGGTCAGGATAAGTATCAGCCCCGACGCTCTCGGTCGGGGCGGCATGTTTATATCCAAGCCTACCCAGAAGGAGGCCTCAAGCTCCGTAGGAGTCCCCCAACTTGGCCTAAAGGCACGCAGATACCAAGTAGAAATTGGGGAAGTTTCTAAGGAGCCTGGAGTTTGGACATTTTGAAGCGGGCCGGTGCCGATCCCGCGAAGCAGGCGAACCATAAAGTCGCACGTGCCCCGGCAGGGGCGCAAGGAGATTAGCCTGGGGCAAGCGCAGCGCTGCCCCAGGACTCATGGCCTCATCCACCACGTGCGCCCCGGCAGGGGCGCTGAGAGGTGCTTGGCCTACCAGAGGCCCTAGCGCTGAAGATAAG
>JACOSC010000075.1 GCA_016179055.1 Acidobacteriota bacterium | reverse complement strand
GCCGCGCGGCCGAAGCGCTCGGCGTCCGCTTCGCTCGCCAATCCGCATCCTAGCATAGCAGAGCGAACGCCAATTGTTCAGCCAAAAATTGCAGGAGCTAGAAAGGCGATGGTGAGGGCGGCTTTAGGCAAACGCAAAAACTTTTTCGTCATACCCCCTATTTTAGAGCCTCACACGCTACAACGGGAATTGCTGGATTAGGACTACGGAGCCACAGACCCGAGCCCTATCGGCCCTCGGGCGATGGGGCGTCTCGGCCTTCCACTGAGATCACCACCGCTCGCGGCGCCCCAAGCACGGCGCGCCCTCGCGGGGGCTGGCTTAAGTACATTCTTAGTCTTTCAAACTACGATAAAGCTAGGGCAAGCTTATACCGATTCCCCACCGTTGTCAACATGAGTTTGTGATCGGCCCTGTAAGATTGAAAAGAGCCCCTTTTCAATAACCGCCAGTCCAGTTTTTGGGGAGTCGTTCATCCGCCCCGTGGGCACACCACTACGAATGAAAATAGGTAATATTCAGAGGAGTATTATACCCCTACCAAGGAATATTCTCGGTGGGGTTTCAAGATTTAACGGATTGGTACTTGCGCTTGCAGTCTTCAGAGCAGAAGAACACCGTGGCGGTAGGTCGAGTTAGCGGAACGGCCAGCTCGGTGGCCACGTACGTCCCACAGACGGGATCGCGCACCGTCTTACCGGTAATCATGGGAGAGCCGTTGGCTTGGGTCGATGATCGTATATGCGGCTCTCGATCCGCGGGTATGCCACTGGCCGCGATTTTTTTCAGCCACACGGAAACCACTCGCCAAATGAACGCAAACAGAGCTATGAAAAACAGCAGCCGCAAAATTGAAAAGAACACTCTAAGGATGATCATAGTGTTTATTATACATCTTGACCCCGGACCTTTAGACGGTAGGCGACCGGCTTTTCAATGCCAACGGGTTAACCACCGATAGATTATTTTCTTTTCAGAGAACTTACTTCTCAGCACCGGAAGCCTTGATGTCCAAGTCTAGTGCCCGCTGTACTGGGCATGAATCGCAGATGAGGAATTTAGTTACTTGGGGAATGGGTTATTGCCTTGCTTGGCGAGGCTGACCCATTGCTTAATCTGATCCAACTTATCCGCTGGAAGACTCGTGTTTAGGGCCAGGACTTTTTCCCAAAGTTGCACAGCGCCCTGTGTATCATTCTTCCCCCGTATCTTAACGATACCGAGGTTGATTAGACTATTGACGTGACTCGGATTAATGGATAAAGATTTTTGTAATTCGATTTCCGCCTTGTCCAGTTGTCCTAGCGTGAAGTAGGCCGTAGCCAAATCGGTCCTCACGTCTACGTTGTTTGGTTCCAAATCCAGGGCCTGCTTGTACCATTCGATGGCTTGCTCCATTTTGCCGACTTCGTAGTACATGTTACCCATATCGATTCTGGCTTGCGCGTCCTTTGGGTCCTTCTCCACTTTTTGCTTGAGGGCGTCCAGATGCTTCCGTACCATGTCCATCTGTTGCGCGCTATCACCGCCTTCATGTACGTGCGCCGCATCGGCCGGCTTGCCCGGCGAGGCATGGCGGTTGGCCTGCGCTTCCATATTCCACCGATTGGATAAATAAAAACCGATACTGAATCCGATAATTAACCCAAGTGACCCGACCAAAATGGCGTAGGATGCGGCTTTGGATTTATCAATCAACTTGGCTCCGGATTCTTTATTTTTTTCCATGACGTCTCACTCCCAATTGAGAAACTCCGCCTTGCCAGGCCACGCTTCCATAACCAAGCCCTATCGCTTCCGCTCGTGGGCGTCAGCGGCGAATCTCACAGACTGATCACTGTACTAATTCAGATCCATGGGGGATCTTAACTTCTACAGTGCCGGTCGTCAAGGGCAAATCAGGAATTCCCGAGATTCGATCATAAGCCTATCAGACGGGACCGAACTCCAGTTCCGCGGGGCCTGGAATTTGGACATATGTAAGGAGTGGGGTAGCGCTTACAATCCGAAGCTTCGAAGGAGCGAGCTATAATAGCCAGGGGCAAGCGAAGCGCAGCCCCTGGAAAGCAAGCATCTCCAGCTCGCCAGCCCTGAAAGGGCGCACTAATGGAGATCAATTCCCAGGCCGCCGTCGTTTTCTTCCATTAGGTATTCATCGATCAGAAGGGTATCGCGCCCTTTCAGGGCGCATATCTTCGCCATGTTACGTACCAGGGGCTGCGCTTCGCTTGCCCCTGGCTATTATAGACCGCTCAAAGTGGCGGGAACGAAAGGATCGCGCGGGGCTGTGGCCACTGTCCAAACTCCAGAGCCCCCTTGCGGGGCTGGCACCGCTATCGTCTGATTGGCTTATGATCGAACTTCAGGATGGTTGACGTGTTTTGCAAATCCACAAAGAAGAATGGTAAACTACCCGTGAACAGGCAACTGCCCAACGCACCGACAAATTGATTTCGAACTTGCTCGACCTTGCGAGAGTTATCGGTTGAACCTGAGGGGGCAGACTATTAAAATACGGTTCAGGGCGCCAGTAGGGCTATTCGTCGGTGGCCATAACGTCAATGACAATAAAGGCCCCGCCTTGACGTGGAGAAAGCCTTTTGGAATTCCATCCGTTGATTGAGGTAGATCCCTCGTTGCTGACCGATCTGCTGGCTGAGGAGCGCCGTGATTGGATTGAGGAGTTAAGCTGGGATCCCGGTGAAGTCCAACAACTTATATTGAGGTACGTTGGGCAACGGTTGCTCCCCGGCTTTGCGGCTTTCGAGGAAGGACGCGCCGTCGGATATACCTATTACTTGACCAGGGACCTCGTAGGTATCCTCGGTACGCTGTATTTGGTTCGCACACACCGCCGGCACCAAGCGGTGGTGGATTTGCTGACGACAACGCTGGATTGCTTGCGGCGCTTCTCTCGCATTGATCGTTTAGAAGCGCAAATCTTCCCCTTCGGCATTGATCTTATTCCCGCCTTTGCACACTTTGGCTTCAAGTATTACCGGCGTCATTATCTGCGCAAGTTTCTCTCGGATTTTCCCGCGGCTAACTCGCCGGGAGTTCTCCATAAACAGCAATCCTTCCGGCTCATGCCCTGGACCGAAGAGCTGGTGGATGGCGCTGCCATTGTAATTCAGTCCGGTTACGCTGGCTCTATTGATCGGGAGATCTGTAGTGAATACGCCTCTTATACGTCTTGCCTTGTGTTCCTGCGTAATCTCGTCAGCAATCCGGGATGCGGCAAGTTCCTTCCGCAAGCATCGTTCATGATCTTGGATGAAAATGAGTTGCTGAGCGGAGTGATTCTGGTCTCACAGCTTTCGGCGGCTACGGCCTTGATCGCGCAAATCTCCGTCCTTCCCGGTTATCAAGGGCTTGGTCTGGGGTCGCTATTGATGGACCGCGCCTTTACCGCCCTAAAGGAGCTCGGGTATTCGCAAGTGTGCCTTTCCGTTTCGGAGCAAAACCAAAGAGCCTATACGTGGTATCAGCAGATTGGCTTCCAACGGTACCAGGAATTAATGGCCTTTGTGTGGCACGGACAGGCTGCCTAATATCTTGGTTTTTATTTGCCGTGCCTGCACTCGGATTGCTTCCGTATCCAAGGTCATCATGACTTGATTCTCCATGACCACTCGCCCATCAATGATCACCGTCTCAATATTGCTGGACTCCAGCGCGTAAGCCATGTGAGAGTATATATCGTACAGCGGTAGGGCATTCGGCTCGTCGAGTGTGACGACAACAATATCAGCCCGCTTGCCTACCTCGAGCGATCCAATCTCGTCGGCCATACCCAAGGCGCGCGCCGCGCCCATAGTGGCCATAGCGATCGATTGCTGAGCCGTCACCACCGTCGGGTCAAGGGCTGCCGCCTTATGCAGCTTCGCCACGGCGCTAATCTCGCTGACCATGTTTAAACGATTGTTTGAGGCCGGTGAATCCGTCCCCAAGCCTAACTTAATCCCGAGTTTCAAGAAGTGGGGAACCGGCGCAATCCCGCTGCCCAGCTTCATATTGCTTTGGGGGCAGTGCACAATTCCGACGTCGTGTCGGTAAAGCATTTCGATTTCTTCTTCGTCTATCCACACGCAATGCGCCGCAACCAGGTTCTTGTCCAACAAGCCCAATTTTCCCAAGTGGCGAACCGGCGTCGTATGATATTGCTCCTGAATAAGGCGGTTTTCGCTTTGTGATTCGGCCAAATGTATTAGGAGCGGCACGGCGCATTGATCGGCGATCTGCTTGGCGCGTAGCAGTGTGCTTGGTTTGCAGGCGTAGGCGGAGTGTGGGCCTACGGCCGGGTAAATTAAAGGATGGCCCTTCCATTTGGCAATAAATGCTTCGGCGCGTGCCAATCCATCCGCCGCGGTGGCGCTGTCCGGCGTGGGCCCTTCGGCTATACCTTGGCTGAGGAGGGCTCGCATACCGGCTTGGGCGGCGGCGTCAGCCATCGTATCCTCGAAGAAATACATATCCGCAAAGGTGGTAGTGCCGGAGCGGATCATTTCCCAACAGGCCAGGCGAGTGCCCCAGTCAACAAAATCCGGGGTAACGGCGGTCGCTTCGGCTGGGAAAATGTAATTTGCTAGCCAATCCATGAGTTCGCGGTCATCGGCTATTCCTCGGAACAGGGCCATAGGGGCGTGCGTGTGGGCATTAATCAATCCAGGCATGACGAGTTTCTCGCCGGCGTCCAGCACGCGCTTGGCGGCAATAGCCGGCCGCAACTGTGATCGGGGACCAATCTCAATAATGCGACCATTTCGCACCAGCAAGTACCCCTCCTCAATCAAATCGAGTCCCGGATTCATCGTGACCACGAGGCCGCCCGTGATTAGAAGATCATACTCTTGAATAGTACTCATGAAGGTCCTTGTTGGATATCGAGTGAGGAGGGACTGTATAGTGCTTATCCTCGGAAGATCGAACCCAGCCATCGATAGAAATTAGGTTTCACAATCTTGAGTAGCTCGGAGAGTCTTAGTCGAGCTTCTTTCTCGCCTGCGGCAATAGCCTCTTTGGCTCTGGCCAGCTCGTCCCAGCCGATATCATTGACGTCCGGTGCGATGACCAGATCGGCCTCTTGCACTTGATAATCGCGCATGCCATATCCCAGTATAGCCATTGATTGCATTACCACCTGAAACATATTGCGTGGGATCTTCGCGGAGAGGTTGCCGCGAATATCGACGGCAAGGATAATGTCGGCTCCCATGTCTTTAACGACACGACAAGGGATGCTCATGGTCAATCCGCCATCGGCCACCAAGACGCCATCCACATCGACCGGCGCATAAACCCAGGGAAGGGCACAACTGCTGCGGATCGCCCGGAACAGATCACCCTGTTTGAATACGATCAGTTCGCCGGTGGTAAGGTTGGTGGCGGTGACTTGCAACGGAATTTCCAGCTCTTCAAAAGTGGCAACGGGCAGGATGCCTCGCAAGAACTTTTCCATGCGGCTGCTGTCAGACAAGCCCATGAGACGGAAACTAACGGAGCCCAAATCTCGCCAGCGCATCGTCTCGGCTATTTTTATCATATTGGTAATAGGCACTCGGGCCGCATAGGCCGCGCCGATGATACTGCCGACGCTGGTGGCGGCAATGTAGTGAATGGGGATTTTATATTCGTCCAGGACCTTAAGTACGCCAATGTGGGCAAGACCACGCGCAGCGCCCCCGCTGAGCGCCAGCCCAACCTTTGGGTACCTGTCTTTCATGTCTTGATTATAAGGGGATCTGTCATTAATGACAATGTAAAACTTCCTTTGAAAGTCGTAGTTCCTGATGAGTTCATCAGGACGGCTTCTCACCGTCTCGGCGCCTATCGGAGATACCCTATTTGAGCGTTTGGCAACCCCTGGTTTCTACAAAATAGCCGGGTGAAAATGACAAACACACCCGCCCAAAGACCGATTCCTGAATTCTCCGACACACCCTCGTATTACAGCGTGATTTGCAATAATCGTAAATTTCTCCTTTCGCAAGGAGGTTAAAACATGACTTCATCTGCAATAAAGTGTAACGATAACTCAGTTCGCCCCCGCTCGTCATTGACATACCTACTGCCAGTGTGTATATTGACCTTAACATGAATGGAGGTCACACCGACGTGTACAAACGAATTAATATCACCTTGCCGGATGAGACCATTCGGCTGATTGACCGAGTGACCAAGCGGGGAAACCGGAGTCGCTTCATTGATAGGGCGGTGAAGCGTTACGTCGATGAAGCTGGTCGAAGGAACCTGAGAATGCTCATGAAGGAAGAGGCCATTCGCTGGGCTGAACGAGATTTGAAGTTGGCTGAGGAGTGGTTCCCTCTCGAAGAAGAAGCATGTCAGCATATCGAAAAGTAACCTACCCACAACGAGGCGAGGTGTACTTGACGAATTTTGATCCCACCCTGGGCGTTGAAATTCAAAAGACTCGCCCCGCGCTCATCGTGCAACACGATATTTACAACCGCTACGGCTCGATCACCATAGTGGCGGCGATCACCTCGAAGTTTGAGGAGCCGCTCTATCCTACCCAGGTGCTCATTGCCGCCCCGGAAGGGGGCCTCAAAACTGACTCCGTGGTATTGCTCAGGCAAATCCGCTCCGTGGACAAGCAGCGGCTTGTGCGGCGCCTGGGGAGCGTGAAGCCGGAGACCATGCAGGAGGTAGACCGGGCGTTGCTTCTTAGCTTGGGGCTGGCGAAGGTATAGACGCCTCAAGGTTCCAAATTGCGACCACCTCAAACTAGGCACTCTGTCTAATTTCGATCCCCATTGACACTGCAGGCGCGCGGGCTTCGATGAAAGAAAGTCGAACCAACTGACCACAATGGAATAATTTATCTTAAATTATTTTGCCTGCGTGGCGAATTTTGGTGCCTGGCGCTTGCCAGGCACCAGTTAGCCGAGACTAACGTATTACAAACGGCTGCGAAAAAATGGTTGACGGGCGTTGTCAATGAATATAGACTAGAAGCATCTGGCTTGGTTATCAGTGAGCGATCTAAGCGCAGCGCCGCTTCTCTTAATGTACACTTCTGGCAGATTACTAAGCTAAAGGGAACCGATCCGATCGAGGATCTTGATCTAAAACAAGGGGTGGACTATGAAAGGCAACGCAGTGTGCGCACGCCGACCGATAGGACGCTGGCGTCCAGCAATGGTCGCAGCAGTCTTTACACTATCACTTCTCATCTATCCGGTAGACGCAGAAGAGAATCCTGCCGCGGATCAGCGTCAACCGGGGATTTATAGACTGGAATCCCGTGCCACTCCGCAAACCCGAACTCAAACCGATAGAGCTGGAGCCGCTCTGACCCACGCTGAGGGTTACCCTCTCCGTACCGGAGTCTATCGCGGGCGTCAGGTCACCTTCGTGGAAGTGGACAGACAAGCCGTCTACGAGGGCGACATAATTCTCGGCGCGGCCCATGAATTGGAAGCCGCGGTGGATAGGTCTTTTGCGCAAGGCATCGGGGTTACTTATTCATCGGCTTTGTGGCCACCAGTCGGTGGCGCATACCAAGTTCCCTTTATTGTGACCGGCGCTCCGGGAAGCGTGGCAGCCGCCATCGCCTCGTTCAATGATACGTTCACCGGGTTCATTCAGTTTGTGCCGAGGGCAACGGAAACCGATTACGTGGACATCAATCTCAACGCGGGAAATCCGAGCGGCGTTTGCTTTTCATCCGTGGGCCGCGTCGGTGGACGGCAGGAGATTTCGGGCTCCGCCAATTGCGCCGCCGATACTCTCCTTCACGAGATGGGACACACCCTGGGGCTTTGGCACGAGCAATCGCGGGCCGACCGCGATACGTACATCGACGTACAATTCCGCAATATTATCAAGGGTTCCCAATCAAACTTTGATCAGTTGCTCGATAATGCGCAATCTTTGGGGCTCTACGATTATCGCTCCCTCATGCATTACGAGGCTTACGGCTTCACTCGCAACGGCGAGCCAACCCTTGAGTCCATTCCGCCCGGCATTCCATTATCAAATCGCGTGGGTTATACAGAGGGCGATATTGACGGCCTACAGCGGCTTTACGCCGCCGCGCCCACGGCGGTTACCATTGCCAGTAACCCGCCGGGGTTGCAAGTCATGGTCGACGGTGTCGCCATAACCACACCGCAGACTTTCGATTTCGTGCTGAATTCCACCCACGAGTTGGGCGTCCCAAACGGTTCGCAACCCCTGGCAGGCATCACTTACACCTACGGACGGTGGAATGATGACGTGGCGGCGAACCATACCATCACAATCTCGCCGGGCAACGGATTGCCCGCCTCCCCGGTTACGTCGCCGGCGGTGACCGTGTACACAGCCCATTTCATCGAATTAGTCCCGTTTACGCAAACGGTCACTCCGCAGGGCAGTGGGAGCATTACTGCAAGCCCCCTGCCGGCGAGTTATCCGCCCGCCCCAGGTCTCTTCTACGTTGCTCGCCAGGCGGTAACTCTGCAGGCCACGGCGAACCCTGGATATAACTTCTACCAATGGTTTGGTCTCTCAGGGCCCGGCAGCAGCAATCCAAAAGTTATAAGGACGCCGGGAAACATCAGCGCGGCGTTCACTTCATCACCCATCACTACGATCACAACGAACCCGGCCGGGCGCTGGATATGGGTGGATGGTGTTTTCTATTTTGGTCCGCAAAACTTCGCATTGCCATACAACCCCGCATGGACGCCCGGCAGTTCCCATAACGTAAACATCATGATTTCGCCTCAACTTCCCTATAGCATTAATTCGCGGTATGCGTTCGCCGTATGGAGCGATGGCGGCGCGCCATCGCACACCATTACAGTGCCCTCAGGCAATTTCACCCTTACGGCCAACTTCACACCTCAGTATGCTCTAGTTCAGTTTGTCACTCCCGGCTGCGCCGGATTCATGGCGGTTTCTCAGCTGTCTCCCGACGGGTACTACAGCGACGGAACGCGTTTGACCTTCGCACAGACCCCAAATAACGGATGGATATTCGCCGGTTGGCAGGGCGACTTATCGGGCACGGCCAGCCCCCAATCGCTGTCGGTCCGCGATGAACCACTGGTGCAGGCCCTTTACAACACAACGACGGCGCCGCTCACGGTGACCAATTTAAGGCCTCCCATGACCATCGCCGGTGGCGACGGGATGACGCTCACCATAAATGGCACGGGATTCACACGCGATAGTCTTGTTTTTGTGAATGGGATCTTTCGCACTTCCACATTTATGAGCCCGACGGAATTGAGTGTGGAGATTTCGGCGGACGACATTGCAACGGCGGGGGCTTTCCAGGTCGGCGTCTCGAACTTTCCGACAGGATCGCCATGCTCAGCCTTCGCTGCTCGACCGTTTTTTGTCCAAGACCCGGCCGCGGCGGCCCCTTGACCTGGCCGATCCGGCACCAACGAGGAATTCTATAGCAAGGCCGTCTGACGACGCACCCAGCGCAAGGCTTTCGTTCGACAATCGGCAGGCCACTCAGGGCTGGTTACGTTTTTGTAAGATCCAAACTTTGGCGCCAGGCACGTGCTTGGTGCCAGGCTCCTGCTTGCCAGGCTCCTGCTTGGCACCAAAGTTAGCTGGCGATCCTCCCAACCCTTGTGATAGACACTTTTAACTTTCATCAAGTAGGTTCTTCTGGTGGCTGGTTATTTGATGATTTATGCAGATGGCCACTGAGTCCAAGTGACTGTATGATTTATCTCTCAGACGAGAAAATTTAGTTCCTTTCACAAAATATTTCTCATATACTAACCCAATTCCAATCTATCCCCGACACACCCTAGGCTCAGGGCTTGCTTCGCGCGGCGGGTCGCCGGCCATGATCTTAACTCAGAGGGTGGGCCGCCGATTATGAACAACGCCGGGATGGACGCCTACCTGATCACTTTGCGAATCTGTAAATTGGAGCCCTCATATTTTGAGCTATACCATTTAGAGAGTGATCCTACTTCAGCGGCTCTTTTTCACGGTCCACTTAAGGCCACCAGGAGATCTCTTGGTCATACTATTGGTCGAAAACGGCAATCCTCAAAATTGTTTTTAAAGATTTACGTCTGACAGTAATATTTCTTGAAATCAATAGTTTCCTTAATTGACCACTATAGTCCACTTAGATAATTGTCATATATTTACTATAGTTATAAGGTATATTATGAATATACGACGTAACTTAAATGCTAGTTAATCACACATCATTTATCAATGGTAATTTGCGAAGTTATCGTTATAATCTTTTTATTATCAAGTATATAAATTAATTTTAATCTAGCATGATCTTTTTTCTTGACAAGAAAACGCCAGCGTATATAATGATGGAGTGGACTAAAATGGAGTAAAATTTCAGAGAGGTTCCCCCGTGACTTTAGTTCCAAGCGAAGACCTATGAACACGCCATAGTATTAGGATAAATGGTAAGCCCCTCCGAATTCTCGGCAGACCCCGTAGGGTCGGTAGATACTGGTGACGCGAAATGCTTAGAGGAAATCTCCTCGCAAAAGTTGATGAAAAGGGGCGCCTGAAAATACCGGCTTCTTTCCGCAAACTCATTGAGAAAAGCTTCGGCAACGAAGTCTTCATCACTAGCCTAGACGGGTCGTGCGCGCGAATTTACCCATTAAAGATTTGGACCGAGATGGAAGAGAAAATTAGTCCCCCTCCCCTGATGAGACCAGAAAGGATCAAGTTTCTATCAGTGGCGAATTATTGGGGCCAAGAAACTGCCATGGATAACCAGGGGAGGGTACTTATTCATGTTCGATTGCGCGAGTTTGCGCGGATTCAAGGAGAAGTCGCCGTTGTCGGCAATGTGAACTACCTTGAGGTCTGGAATAATGCCGAGTTGAAGTCTCGTGTGGAGGCGCATCCTTTCACAATGGAAGATGCGGAACGGTTAGCCAATACTTTGGGTCCGGGAAAAGTCTGAGATGCGACGGCGCGGCCCACGTGTTTAGCCTATGATCACCGTATATTGCTTATTTTCGCCCAATGAAAGTGGATTGTCGCCGGAGCCCTCCCACGTGCCTGTCCTGGTCGACCAAGTTATTGACTTCCTTGGTTGCCGGCTCGGCTCAGTCGTGGTTGATGGCACGGTTGGCATGGGTGGCCACGCCGAGAAGATTCTCGAGCAGATCGGCCCAAGCGGTAGGTTGATTGGGGTTGACCGGGATAGCGAGTCGCTGACTCTTAGTCGCAAGCGGTTGGAGATATATTCGAACTGCAAACTCTATGCCGATAATTTTAAGAATCTGCCTTTGATCCTTAATAATTTGGGACAGACCCCCGTGGATGGCATTTTGTTGGATCTTGGCGTTTCTTCTTACCAATTGCTGCATTCGAATCGCGGGTTTAGTTTTCAGATCGAGGCTCCCCTTGACATGCGCATGGATCGCGAACAGAAGTTGACGGCGGCCACCTTGGTAAATCATCTTTCGGAAGCCGAGTTATCAGAGATTTTCTTCAAATACGGCGAGGAGCCCAGATCTCGAAAAATCGCCAAGGCCATAGTGCGTGAGCGCGCTCATACTCCCATAACCAAAACGACCCAGCTTAGCGCGCTCGTTGAAAAGATCGTTCCAAGGGGGCGCCAATCGCGCATACACCCGGCCACACAAGTTTTCCAGGCACTGCGGATTGCCACCAATGATGAGCTCACCGGGTTGGAAGCGACGATTCTATCCCTTGTCGATTACCTAAAGCCAGGCGGACGCCTGGTAGTCATTTCCTTCCAATCACTCGAGGATCGAATTATTAAGCGCGCATTTCGACGTTTATCTGGCCGCTGCGTTTGTTCGATGCCGCCGGAACTGTGCCGTTGCGAAAAGAAATCCCAGGTGATGATTCTAACTCGAAAACCTTTACGACCTTCAATGGATGAAGTTCGCGCAAATCCCCGAGCGAGAAGCGCCATTTTAAGGGCCTGCGAAAAAAAATCGACGGTCCCGGCTGATTGATCGTACGGCGGCTTATTGCGAAGGGCACTACTTTGAATCTATCCCGAGGGGGGGATATATATGGTTGACTTTAATCCACGGGAAGGACCCGTGCGGCAGCGTGTGAAGATCACTCATGAAACAGATTGGGTTAGCCTTCGAAACCTTGCTCGCTACGCAGCTCTGGGAATTGTAGCCGCCCTTCTGACGACGGTTTATTGCCTGGAAGGGCAGGCCATCATCAAGCGCGGATATCAAATCGAACAACTGAAAAAGGAGCAGGCCAGCGCTGATGAACTCTACCTTAAGCTGCTGCTGGAGCGCGCCGCTTTGCGAGCCCCTCATCGCATTGATGCCTATGCGAGAAAGAACCTAAGCTTGGCGCCACCGCTTAGCCATCAGATCATCTTTCGTCAGAAGAGAGACGCGCCGATGTCCCAAGATACTTTATTGGCACTTGACCATGCGAGTGGCGGCAAGAATTAGTCAAGCACTGCTTTACGGGTATTCAGCTCTTACCGTTTACGCGACGGCGGGTGAGCGACTATGACGGATGGGACTCCTCTTCAACAAGAAGCTCGATTATACATCTTAGTGATCGGTGTCCTCCTTTGGTTCTTAGTGATCATCGGTCGGCTGACGTACGTTCAGGTCCTATGTTATGACCGATATGCCAAGTTGGCCGACGAACAGCAAAGGAGCGTTATTGAGGTTAATGCCAAACGGGGCGTGGTGTATGATCGCAACCGACATGAATTGGCGATCAGCACAGAGGTATCTTCCGTCTATGCCAATCCTCGCATGATTGTGGGGGAAGAGGCCGGCGCGGTTGCCGAAAAGCTGTCCAAAGTGCTTGCCCTGTCGCCGGCATTTGTTCTCCGTCGCCTAACCAATTCCCCGACCAAAGCTTTCGTATGGATCAAACGGAAGATATCGAACCAAGAAGCGGCGGGAATCGTCGCGCTGGGTATTCCAGGCGTAGACTTCATTAAGGAGGATCAGCGGTTTTACCCAAACGCCCAGTTGGCGGCTCACGTCCTGGGCTTTGTAGACACGGACAATAAGGGCCTCGCCGGGTTGGAGCAATTGTATGACGCCGACTTGCGCGGGACTTCCGGCGTTATGACGATACGCCGCGACGCCAAGCAACATTCGTTTAGAACAGAGATTATAAAGCCGGCGATTACGGGAAAGCAGGTGGTGCTTAGTATCTCCCGCCCGGTGCAATACGCGGCCGAAGCAGCGCTGGCCGAGGTGATGCGCAATAGCCACGCCATTGCTGGTACAATTATTGTGATGGATCCCCATACGGGGCAAGTACTGGCCATGGCCAATGAGCCGACGTATGATCCAAATCAGTATCAATGGTCGGACGCGGAAGTGCGGCGGAACCGAGCCATTAGCGATGCCTTTGAGCCAGGTTCCACATTTAAAGTCTTGATTGCCGCCGCGGCGTTGGAAGAAAATTTGGCGAGACCCGAAGAAACGATTGACTGCCAGATGGGCAGCATATTGGTGGGCCGCCATCGGTTCCATGACCACAAGCGTTTCGGCGTCCTCAGTGTTTCCGATATCATCGCCAAGTCCAGCGATGTGGGAGCCATCAAACTTGGTCTACGACTGGGCACGGAAAGGCTGTACCAATACGTGCGGACTTTTGGTATTGGGCAAAGAACCGGAATCGATCTACCCGGTGAGCACTTCGGCCTATTTCAGCCGCCGCACAAATGGTCGGGAATTTCAATTGGCGCCATTTCCTTTGGTCAGGAGGTCGGCGTTACCGCCTTGCAGATGCTGCGCGCGGTTGGCGCTATTGCCAATGGTGGTTACCTAGTTAAGCCTTATGTGGTCGAGCGGATTGAAGCGGCCGATGGCCGCACGGTCTATCAAGCCCAGCCCTTTCGAACACCCATTCTCAGTTCGCCTGTAGCGGAAGCCGTCACCGATATGATGCACGGTGTCGTAGAGCATGGCACCGCCAAGAAGGCGTTGATGCAAAGCTATTCCGCGGGCGGGAAGACCGGGACCGCTCAGAAGATCATCAATGGCGCGTATTCTCGTAACAAGTACGTAGCCTCATTTGTCGGCTTTGCTCCGGCCGAGAATCCCGCGATGGCCGCGATCGTCGTATTGGATGAACCGATCGGAAAGTATCATGGTGGCGACATTGCCGCACCTGTGTTTAAACAAGTCAGCGAGCGCGTATTGATTTCGATGGGCGTGCAACAGACCAAGGAACCCATTCTAACGACCCGGAAAGTCGGGAAGGCCAGGCAAAAACCGGTTATGCGTGCTGACAGTTCGCGCGGTCGACTTGACGCGCCGGCGCAGGAAGTGGAGTGGACGGCCGCGTCCCGTTCCCCCGCGGCTGCGCAGACGAAAGAGCGCGTTATCATTGCTGCCAAGCCCGGTATGACCATGATGCCGGACTTCCGTGGTAAGAGCTTGCGCGAGGTCAGTCAGCAGTGTAATAGGCTGGGGATTACACTCAAGCCCATCGGCTCAGGCCTTGCCCTTGCGCAGGATCCTCCGCCCGGAAGTTTAGTTGGGCCGGGAATGCAATGTCAACTGCGGTTTGGAATTCCTGGCTCGGCCGGCGAAGCGGGGACGCGTAGCGCGAATGACAGAGCGAGACCCAACGAGCCCAAGCCATTTCCAGCGCCTTTACCGAAACTCATGGCGAACTAATTTTGTAACTGTTCACGGGGATCGGGGATCGGGGATCAGGGGTCGGGGGCCAAGGGCCCGCTGGCACCGATGACTGTTGGGAATTAACGTGATTTAGAGATTGGGTGGAGGGGGCGGATGCTTAACGAATGGCGGAAGTCTTTGGAAAAGAAATCCAAGCTATATCGCCCGATCCCCGACCCCTGTCCCCCGTGAACCGTTACCTAATTTTTAGGGCGTAGCTTTTTTAGGGGTATGTGTGATTCTCGGCACCATTCTATCAGCCATTAAGCAGCGTTATACGCATACGGGCTCGCCGTCGCAACCGGTTACCGCGGTCGTATACGATTCTCGTCGGGTGATTCCCGGGTCTTTATTTGTGGCCATGAAAGGCGAACAGACCGACGGCCATCTCTACGTTCGTCAGGCCATTGCCAACGGCGCCACGGCCATCCTTTCGGAGCGGGCGCCGATCGACAACGACGTTGCGTGGGTATCGGTAGCCGATGCCCGCAAGGCGCTGGCCCAGGTGTCGGCCGCCTTTTATCACGATCCTACGGCGCGTATGGAAATGGTTGGGATTACCGGTACTAATGGCAAGACGACGACGGCCTATCTGGTTGACTCGGTCTTGCGCGTCGGTGGCGAGAAAGTATGTTTGGTGGGGACCATCAATGCCCGAATTGGGGATGAGGATATACGGCCGGCCGAGCGCACAACCCCGGAAGCGCCGGATCTCTTGGCTTTGCTCGATCAAGCTTGCGCGCGCGGGTGCCGCTATGGGGTGATGGAAGTTTCATCCCACGCGCTGGATCGTTCGCGAGTCTACGGGTTCCGCTTTCGAGTCGCCGTTTTTACCAACTTGACGCGCGATCACCTGGATTACCACGGTGATTTTGAATCGTACTTTCAAGCCAAGCGACGGCTCTTCGTCAACGAAACCGGCGTCGCGCCTGACCTTTGCGTGATTAATATTGATGATCCCTGGGGCCGCCGTTTGGCCGCTGAGTTGCCTGCGGCCGTCACCTACGGTCTCAGCGATTTGGCCGCAGTTCATGCCGTCAGCTATACGTATGACGTTAAGCATATACGTGTTGAAGTCGGTATCGCCGGGCGCTCCTTAGAAATCGAATCAACCTTGCCGGGCAAGGCGAACGTTTATAATATCCTCGCTACCGTGGCGACTTGTGCCGGTCTCAAGCTGTCGGATCAAACGATACAGCACGGCATAGCAGCTCTGCCGTGCGTGCCCGGGCGAGTGGAGCGGATCTGCGAGGGTCAGCCATTTGAATTGCTGGTGGATTACGCGCATACCGATGATGCCTTGCGCAACCTACTTGAGTTAATGAAGGATTGCACCACGGGGCGCATTATTACCGTATTTGGCTGCGGCGGGGATCGCGACCGAAGCAAGCGGCCGTTGATGGGTGAGGTTGCCGGCCGTTACAGCGATCTCACCGTGGCGACATCGGACAACCCGCGCCGTGAAGACCCGTATGAGATTTTAAAAGAGATCGAACCTGGGTTGAAAGCTTCCGGAGGCGCTTATATTTTGATCGCCGATCGGCGGGCCGCTATTCGACATGCGATAACTCAGGCGCAGCCCACGGATGTGGTTGTCGTGGCCGGAAAAGGGCATGAAACAACGCAGACCGTCGGCCACCAAGCTATCCCGTTCGACGATCGGCTGGTCGCTCGCGAATTATTACAAGAGTGGCTGGCGGGCCGACGTTAACAGGACCGTAGAGGTCTGTGGCTTCTCCGAGGAATGTCGTCGGCCCGTTACTCAACGTGGCTGATTATAGAATGTGTACGCCGGTTTATGTCGGGTCTGAGTTTTAAAGAAATCATTGAAGCGACGGGAGGCCGGCTACTGGCCGGCTCCGCAGAGGGTGATGCGCCTTCCTTATCGATAGACTCGCGCACGCTCAACGCCGGCGATCTTTTTTTTGCGATTAGCGGTCCCCACTTTGACGGCCACTCGTTTGTGGAAGAGGCCCTCAACCGCGGCGCCTGTGGGGCGGTGGTCTCGCAAGACCATTCACAATTTCGAGGGTTGACCGGCGCGACGATTATTCAGGTGGCCGACACCACACGGGCTTTGCAAGAAGTCGGCGCCCTGGCCCGCGCCCGTTGGCGCCGGCCGGTGGTGGCCGTTACCGGCAGCATGGGAAAGACGACCACCAAGGACATGATCGCCAAGGTCCTGGAAGGCGTCGGTAGCGTGCTAAAGTCGCAGGGTAACTTGAATAATCAATTTGGACTGCCCCTCACGTTATATCAACTTGACGCGTCGCATGACTTGGCGGTGGTAGAAATGGGGATGAATCACCCAGGGGAGCTTGTTCGACTCTGCGAAATCGCCGAACCGTCGGTCGGCGTGTATACCAATGTCGCGCCTGTCCACCTGGAGAATTTTTCATCCGTCGAAGCGATCGCCGCGGCCAAAGCGGAGCTGGCTCATTATATGGATAGCCGGGGAACCGTGATTTACAACATGGATGATCCTTACGTTGAAAGAATTGGCCGCTCATTCCGCGGGGCAACGCTCTCTTACGGCGTCGACTCGGCGGCGGAGGTCACCGCGCACGACATCGTGGCCGGCGGCCTTTCGACGACTCGCTTTACGGCATGTTATCGTGATCAGGCCCAAGAAGTCACCATCGCCATGATTGGGAAGCACAACGTGTATAACGCGCTGGCAGCGATCGCGACCGGCGTGCACTTTGGGTTGAATCTTTCTTTGATCGCGCGGCAAATGGCGACGTTGTGTCCGAGCGCCCGGCGCGGGGAGGTCCTGCATTTCATCGAGGGGTTTACCTTAATTGACGACTCCTATAATTCCAATCCCCAAGCGCTACGAGAGATGATAACCACATTTAGTCAAATAACAGGATACCGACGCCGCATGGTCGCGGTCGGCGCAATGTTGGAACTCGGTCCCCAGAGCGGCGAGTTGCACAGGGAATGTGGCCGTTTTATCGCACGCGCCCCGGTGGACGAGCTGCTTTGCGTCGGCGAAGAAAGCCGACGGTTGGGTGAAGGCGCGATGGCCGAGGGCCTATCTCCGAGTCATGTACATTTTTTTCCAGACGCTGTGTCCGCGGGAGCCTTTCTCTGCACGCTGGCAGGTCATGGGGACCTGCTCCTGGTGAAAGGCTCCCGGGGTATTCGCATGGATCGAGCCGTAGCCAAGATTAAGGAGACTTTCAAGCTGAGAGGCGATTAGGTGCTTTACTACTTGTTTTATCCTTTACATTCATACTCCATCGTTTTCAACGTATTTCGCTACATTACGTTTAGGACTGCCTATGCCTCGCTGACCGCGCTCTTGATCAGTCTGTTGCTCGGCCCCTGGTTAATAGGTCGATTGAAAGAGTTTCAGATTGGGCAACAGATACGCCAAGAAGGTCCAGCTTCGCATCAGGCTAAAGCGGGCACGCCGACCATGGGCGGCATTCTTATATTGATCAGCATCATAGTTCCGACGCTGCTTTGGGCCGATCTTGGCAATCCTTATATATGGATTGTAATTCTGTCCACACTGACCTTGGGCGTGCTGGGATTCATGGATGACTATTTGAAGTTAGTCCGGCAACGTTCGTTGGGGTTAACCGGGCGCAAGAAGATCCTGGTGCAGGTGGGGCTGAGCGTAGCCATTTGCGGCGCGCTCATTATTCTGTCGAACTATGGCTCCTACAGTACGCGTCTCAGCGTTCCCTTTTTTAAGCGATTCACCCCGGACTTGGCCGCCTATTGTGTGCTGGGCTTGCCTCTGCTGAGCCCATTACTTCTGTTTGTGACCACAGTCATTGTGGGATCTTCCAACGCCGTCAATCTTACCGATGGACTAGATGGTTTGGCGGTCGGCTGCGTTTTGATCGCCGCCTCCGCATTGACGGTGCTTACCTATGTCACCGGCCATAGCGTGTTCGCGCATCACCTAGGGCTGATATGGAATCCTAAAGTTAGTGAGCTGGTCATTTTTTGTGGCGCGATGGTCGGCGCCTCGTTGGGATTCCTATGGTACAACGCCTACCCGGCCGAAATCTTTATGGGCGACGTGGGATCGCTCTCCTTGGGCGGGGCGCTGGGAACCGTGGCGGTTTTGATTAAGCAGGAATTGTTGTTAATTATGATTGGGGGCGTGTTTGTTATGGAGGCCCTTTCGGTGATTCTGCAGGTCGCCTCCTTTAAGATGACCGGCAAGCGAATTTTCCTCATGTCGCCTTTGCACCACCATTTTGAATTGCTGGGCTGGAAAGAGTCAAAGATCGTTATACGATTCTGGATTGCCGCTATTGTCTTCACGCTGTTTAGCCTCACGACACTAAAATTGCGCTGACGCCCATAGCCCCTATGAAAACGTTGCGATCCAGAGCTCAGACCGCCGATGTCGAATGAAGATGTCAGAGGCCCAAAACGTGAAGTCTTGAGTCTGCGGCCCCTTGGCCGGAATTTGAAAGTATGAAGCTGTATAAGGGTAAGAAAGTCCTAGTGGTCGGGTTGGCCCGCACCGGTATTGCCGCCGCCGAGTTCCTTCTGCAAAACGGCGCCGAAATCATCATCAATGATATTCAAGCCGAATCGGCGTTGGCGGCGCCCGTTCAGGAAATAAGAGCGGCGGCCAAGCGATTTGGGGGCGAGGTGCGTTTCGAATTGGGCCGGCATGACCCGCAAACGTTTCGCCAGGCGGAGCTCGTGGTAGTCAGTCCCGGCGTGCCTATGGCGATGGCGCCCATTCAAGCCGCGCTGGCGGCCGGGATCGCCGTCATCAGCGAGATCGAGCTGGCCTTCCGTCACCTACGCGGCCGCATCATTGGCATTACCGGGTCTAATGGCAAAACTACAACCACAACGCTGGCGGGAGAAGTGTTAAAGGCCGGTGGCCTGCGCTGCTGCGTGGCCGGAAATATCGGTTCGCCCTTGATCGGTTTCGTGGAGGATTCTACGCCGGAGGATCTCTATGTGACGGAAATTTCCAGCTTCCAGTTGGAAGGGATCGCCCGCTTCCGACCCTTCATCGGCGTCTTGCTCAACATTACTCCGAATCACATGGACCGGTATAGCTCCTTCGCCGCCTATGCCAAGGCCAAGTACGGCCTGTTCGGCAACCAGACCGCGGCCGACTACGCCATTTTGAACGCCGACAACGCGCCCGCGGCAGGTGCGGCGTCCGCTTTGCGCAGCAACCTTATGTGGTTCAGTCGACACCAAGAGCTTGACCAAGGTCTCTTCCGCCGCGGCGATCATTTTATTTTCCGCAACGGCGATCAGGAACAAACCCTACTGTCCACCTCCGATATACCGTTGAAGGGCGGTCATAATCAGGAGAATGTCCTTGCCGCTTTGGCCGTGGGGATACTTTGCCGTGTGGAGGCACAGACCATGCAGGGCGTCGTGTCGCGCTTCCCCGGCGTCGAGCATAGGTTGGAATTTGTCTGTGCGATTAACGGAGTCGATTATTACAACGACTCCAAAGCCACGAGTGTGGACGCTACGATCAAGGTGATTGAGAGCTTTGCCGGCAACCTTCTGTTGATCCTGGGGGGGAAAGACAAGGGCGGCGACTTTACGACGTTGCGGGCGGGCATGAGTGGCCGTGTGAAACACGTTCTCCTTATCGGGGCAGCCGGCGATACGATTGCGCGCGCCCTGGAAGGCTGTGTGCCGATGACGCGCTGCGCCGACCTGAACGATGTTGTCGCTAAAGCGGCCGCCATGGCTAGGCCTGGCGATACGATAGTGCTGGCGCCGGCCTGCGCCAGTTTTGACATGTTTGACAATTTCGAGCACCGTGGCCGTGTGTTCAAAGCCGAGGTGTTGGCGTATAAAAACTCAATACCGTCGTGAACCACTATGCCTAGAAAACTTTCGCCGGATAAATGGTTGTTTGCCGTAACCGTGGCTCTGGTGTTGTTTGGGATCGTCATGGTCAACAGCGCTTCCGCTCTTCTCAATAACAAGCAGCTTGGCATTTTCTCGTACGCTTTCTTGCATCAATCGGTTGTGGCGCTGCTCGGTTTATCGCTGATGTGGATTTTTATGCGAATCAATTACCGGCGCTATAACAATGCTGCGGTGGTCTTTTCAGGGTTGGGGCTGTGCCTTGTGCTGCTGCTGTTGGTTTTGCGGCAGGGCCCGTCCGCCAATGTCCATCGCTGGTTGCAATGGGGGCCGCTGGGTTTCCAACCTTCAGAGGCGGCCAAGCTGACGATGGTTCTGTTCATGGCTGGGTTCTTATCCCGGCGTGGGCAACCAATAAATCAATTTAGCCGCGGCTTGTTGCCGTACTTCCTAGTCGTTGGTCTTTTCGCTTGGTTGATCATGATCGAGCCGGATCTGGGCACGGCGGCCTGTCTGTTGATCGTGGCCGTACTGATGCTTTTTACGGCCGGGTTGCGATGGCGCTACTTAATCAGCGCGGCGGCCGCGGCGAGTATCGCCTTAGCCGCCGTGATTCTAAGGAACCCTTATCAACTGCAGCGGATGCTCACGTTCTTTTTTGGCGATGGGGCAGATCGACTGGGCGCCGGGTACCAGATCACGCAATCTTTAATTGCCATTGGCTCGGGCGGAATTACCGGCTTGGGCCTCGGTGATGGTAAACAGAAACTGTTCTTCTTACCGCAACCGCACACCGATTTTATTTTTTCAGTGATTGGTGAGGAATTCGGATTGATTGGGACAACGTTGGTTTCATTCTTGTTTCTGGTGTTTTTCTGGCGCGGGCTCAAGGCGGCGGTGCGGGCGCCGGATCGCTTCGGCTTCTTCTTGGCGCTCGGGCTGACTTTGCTGATTGTCGTACAGGCTTTCATCAACATGGGTGTCGTCTTGAAACTGCTGCCCACGAAAGGGATTCCGTTGCCTTTCGTCAGCATGGGCGGCTCTTCGATTATAGTAAGCCTCGTCGCGGTTGGAATTCTGCTGAATGTCTCCCAGTATTCGAGCCCGGCCGATTTGCGATCCATGTCCATGAATTCCTCCGCGGCACGGGGTTGAGGTTGCGGGTTTGCAAACATCCATCGTATGGCATTGCGAGTTATTATGGCGGGTGGTGGAACAGGGGGTCACGTGTTTGTAGGGGTCTCCATTGCGCGTGAGTTCCAGGCGCGCGACCCGGACTGCGATGTATGCTTCGTCGGCACGGCGCGGCCCCTTGAATCAGATATTTTGAAGCGAGAAGGATTCCCCTTGGAAGTGATCGACGTAGGAGGACTGAAAGGCATGAGCGGGATGCGGCTTGTTGCCAATCTGCTGTTGCTTCCCAGGAGTCTGACGCAGTCCTGGCGTATTCTGCGGCGCTTTCGGCCGCATGTAGTGCTCGGAGTCGGCGGCTATTCCTCGGGGCCGGTTTTGTTGGCGGCGGCGCTGCTCCGTCTGCCCACTATAATTGTCGAGCCCAACGCGTTTCCCGGCTTGGCCAACCGTCTGCTCGCCAGGATCGTTCGCCAGGCCGCCGTGGCGTTTACCGAGGCGCGTGCGCGTCTTGGCGGCAAGGGCGTCGAGACCGGCATCCCCGTGCGTCGGGAATTTTTTAAGCTGGCCCAGCGCCCTCCAGGCCGGCCATTTTCCATATTGTTATCCGGCGGCAGCCAGGGAAGCCGGGCGCTCAATCATGCCATGTGCGACGCCCTGCCGCATCTGAAGGACTATGGCCGTCGGCTGCGCATTGTTCATCAAACCGGGGCTGCCGACTTGGTGTGGGTCCGTGAGCGTTATCAGCGGGAAGGCATGATGGCCGGCGTGTGCGCCTTTATTCATAATATGCCCGAGGAATTCGACAAGGCTGATCTTATCATCGGGCGGGCCGGCGCGGCCACCGTAGCTGAGTTGGCGGCCGCAGGCAAGGCGGCGCTACTAATTCCGTTGCCGACGGCCGCGGACGACCATCAACGCAAGAACGCCGAAGCGCTGGCCGTGCGCGGCGCGGCGCGCGTGCTGGAGCAAGCGGAATTGACCGGGGCGCGCTTGGCTGATGAGATTCGCGCGTTTATCGAGCGCCCGGAAAAGCTGGTCGCCATGTCGGCGGCCTGCCGCGCTTTAGGGAAACCGGCCGCCGCGGCTCAAATCGTAGACTTGGCCCTGGCGGCCATGAAATCGTAATTGTAACTGCTCAGGCCCTGGCGGCGGTTCCGTATCGGCAGGATAGCCTAATGCGTGGGTGGTTGAACAATTACGAAATTTGAAATCTGGAATCGCGCGGAAACCCTCCGGCTTGGTCGAAGGTGTGGCTGAACAGTTACTCGTAATTTATGTTTAAGCGGATCAAACATATTCATTTTGTTGGAATCGGCGGGATCGGCATGAGCGGCATCGCCGAGGTTCTGCTGAATCTGGGTTATAAAATTTCCGGTTCGGACCAGAAACTTTCTCCGATCACGGAACGCTTGGCGGCCTTGGGCGGGGCCATACGCGAAGGCCACGTGGCCGATCATGTGGTGGATGCCGATGTCGTGGTCACTTCGTCGGCCGTGCGCGCCGACAATCCCGAAGTAGTTGAAGCCAAGCGACGGGGGATTCCGGTCATTCCGCGGGCGGAAATGCTGGCCGAGTTAATGCGACTGAAGTACAGCATCGCGGTGGCCGGGTCCCACGGCAAAACCACCACGACTTCCATGGTGGCGGTCGTATTGGAGCGGGGAGGCTTTGATCCGACCATTGTGGTGGGCGGTCGTCTCAATGCTCTGGGCAGCAATGCTCGTCTGGGCCGCGGGGATTTCCTCGTCGCTGAGGCCGATGAAAGTGACCGGTCATTTTTGAAGTTAACCCCGACTATTGCCGTGCTCACGAATATTGATCGAGAGCACATGGATCATTACGCCGACCTCGGCGATTTGAAACAAGCCTTTGTGCAATTCGCCAACAAGGTTCCGTTTTATGGCGCCGCCGTTGTGTGTCTTGATGATATCGGAGTGCGGGAGATTCTTCCTAAGATAGAGCGGCCGATCATTAGCTATGGCACTTCCCGGCAAGCCGACGTGGTGGCGGTGAAGCTACGGCTTTCCGGTCTCGGCTCGGCGATGACGGTTCGCTATCGCGACCAAGTGCTAGGCGACGTAAAGATTAAAGTGCCGGGACGACATAATGCCTTGAACGCGCTGGCCGCGGTCGCTGTGGGTCTGGATCTGGATATGGATTTTGCCGTAATCGCCTCGGCTTTGGAAAGTTTCCAGGGCGCTGATCGACGCTTCCAGGTCAAAGGCGAGGTCAATGGTATACAAGTCGTAGACGACTATGGGCACCATCCCACGGAAATACGCGCTACACTGGCCGCCGCCAAATCGCTGGATGACCATCGACTCGTGGTGGTGTTCCAGCCACATCGCTACACACGCACTTGTGATCTTTTTGAAGAGTTTTCGCACGCTTTTTATGACGCGGATCTGCTCATTGTCACGGACATTTACGCGGCCGGCGAAACGCCGGTGGCGGGCGTATCCGCGCAAAAGCTGGTCGAAAACATCCAGCGGTACGGCCATAAGAAAACGATGTACATTGAAAAGTTTGATGACATTGTCATGCGGCTTAAGGCCGAGGCGGTCGCTAATGATCTAATCATAACGCTGGGCGCCGGCGACATATGGAAAGTTGGCGAGCGTTTTCTAAAGGAATATACGAGCGAAGTGTGAAGGCATTGCCTGCATGGAATTCTCTCACCCTTCACACTTCGCGGCTATGCGACGAAATCGCAAGCGAGTCAGAGACGGTGGGAGGCCGCCGATTGCCGGGAAGCGAATGGAGCAAGCCGCACACGCGGCTCCGAAGGGTTTCAGATAGGAAGTGGGCATGTGTTGTGAACCAAAAATCGCTTATGACTGGAAAGCCGCCGAGCGGGCCGCCCAGGAGGTAGGCGTGCGCTGGGTCGGCGACCACTCGATGGCGGACTACACGACTATGGGAGTGGGCGGGCCGGCGGCGCTGGCTTTTCCCAGAACGATTTCGCAGGTCGCGGATTTCCTATCAGCCATGGCCGGCGAGAGCATTCCCTGGCGAGTGATCGGTTGGGGAAGCAATCTACTGGTAACGGACGCGCGCTTGCCGTTTGTAGTGGTCAGCTTGAACGATTTGGAGAAGTCGGCTCGCTTTGCCGGGAATGAGTTGGAAGTGTCCGCCAATTTCTACATGCCTCGCCTGGTGCGCAAGGCTATGGACAAGAGTCTGGCCGGCCTGGAAGAGTTGGGCGGCATTCCCGGGTCGGTAGGCGGCATGGTGCGCATGAATGCCGGCGCCTATGGCAAAGAAATGAAGGAGGTGGTCAAGGAGGTCATAACGGCCCGCTCCGGCACGGGCGTGCGCCATCTTTCACGGTCGCAATTGGACTTCGCTTATCGGCACTCGGCGATCGGGACGGACGAGATTGTGCTGCAGGCTTGTTTGCTGCTGCATTCGGATGACCCGCGGGAGATCGCGCGGCGCGTGAAGTTCGATCGGCAGGAACGCAAACGCTCGCAGCCGCTTCATGAGAAAAGCGCCGGCTGCATCTTTAAAAACCCTACCGACCAGTCGGGGACGATTGTGCCGGCAGGAAAGCTTATCGAAGATTTAAGCCTTAAAGGCAAAACGATGGGCGGCGCCGTCGTTTCGGAAAAGCATGGGAATTTCATTGTCAATCGCCATAAGGCCACGTGCTCGGACATTTTTGCGTTGATCGACGTGGTCAAGGCCATAGTGCTAAAAGAGACCGGAATAACGCTGGAGGAGGAAGTCGAGATATGGAAGTAAAACCGGGCGCCAGGACGCTGCGCGAGAGCGCGTGGCTGGAGCGCGCCCTTGAGGCCGATGCCCCGCTCAAGCGCTCGAACAGCCGCTCCATCCGTCAGACGCGGCAATTCGCCGGGCCGGCGACGCGGCTGTTGATTGCCTGTTTAAAACTTCTGTTGCTCGCCGCCGGCGTTTTTTTCTTTTGGAAGATTTTCAATCACGCCTATGTTTCGGATCGCTTTGAAATTACCGATATCAGCATCGCCGGCAATCACTTTATGGAAAGCTCCGCCTTAGGGGCCATTATTCGCAATGAATTTCCAGGAGCGGTCTTGCGGGTTGATTTAAAACGGTTGCAGACGCGGCTGGAGACGGAAACCTGGATCCAGCGTGCCGAGATACGGCGCGTGTTGCCGGGCCGTCTCATCGTGCAGGTCGTCGAGCGCGTTCCTAGAGCGGTTGGAATGGTCGGGGGGGTGTTAACACTGGTCGACCGCGAGGGCAGGCTGCTGGGGAAATATGGTCCGAGTTATGGGAAGTTTGATCTACCAATTTTGAAAGGGCTATTGGCGCCGGACCAAGGGAATTATTTGGCAGAGAACAAGCCGCGCGCTGCGCTCTTTTTCAATATTGTTGAAGCGCTGGATTCTGCAGAGGTCAAACATTCTAAAAATATTTCTGAAATAGATGTGAGCCGGCTCGATGACCCGGTCTTTCTGCCGATGAACGATCCGGTGGTCGTTCATTTGGGTGATAAAGATTTCCTGCAACGTTATATGAATTTCAGCGCGCACATGAACGAATACCTGAAATTGAAAGAAACCCATGGGCGTATCGAGGCCGTTGATCTGCGGTTTGAGGATCAAGTCGTATTTGTGCCGGCCCAGACCCCATGAATTTATGTAACTGTTCACGGGGATCGGGGGTCAGGGATCAGGAGCCAAGGTCCCGGTGGTACCGATGACTGTTATAAATTATCGTGATTTAGAGATTGGGTAGTGGGACGGATGCTTAACGGATTGCGGAAGTCTTTGGAAATGATATCCAAGAAATATTGCCCGATCCCCGACCCCCGTGAACAGTTACGAATTTATTCAGAAAATGATGTCGCTGTTCTCCAACCGACTAACGCGGCGAGGGACCGGCGGTACACCCCTATGAGTTTTTGGATTAAGAGGTTTATTATGGCAAAGAAAAAAGAAAGAATCATCTCGGGAATTGATATAGGCAGCACCAAAGTCAGCGCATTTATCGGTAAGATTAACGGGTCCAATAGCCTTGAGTTTGTGGGCGCCGCCAGTACCGAGTGCCACGGCTTACGCAAAGGTGTGGTGATCAACTTGGAAGCGGTAGTATGCGCGGTAAAAAAGGTAATGGCCGAGGCCGAGACGCAGGCCGGCGTGGCGATGGAGTCGGCGTTTGTCGGCTTATCAGGCGGCCATGTGCGCGGCTTCAATAACCGTGGACTCATACCCACCAAGGGGCGCAACCACGAGATCTCTGTAGACGACGTCAAACGCGTGGTTGAAGCGGCGCGGGCGATCAGCTTGCCGGCGGACAAAGAAATAATTCATATCCTTCCGCAGTGTTTTAGTGTGGATGGCGACGAAGGCATTACCGATCCCTTGGGGATGACCGGCAGTCGCCTGGAAGTGAATGTTCATATCATCACGGCCTCGATCACCGCAGCGCAGAATATCGTGACGGCGATTAACCGCTGCGGTCTCATGGTAACCAATCTGGTGCTGCAGCAGTTGGCCGCGGCGGAAGCGGTCCTGACCCAAGATGAAAAGGAGCTGGGTTGCCTGATCGTGGACATTGGCGGCGGGACCACGGATCTGGCGGTTTTCTACCGCGGGACAGTTTGGCATTCCGCCATATTGCCGGTCGGCGGCGACAACTTTACGCGCGACTTGGCCGTGGGATTATGCACGCCGATCCAGGAGGCCGAGCGTATCAAGCGAGAATTCGGTTCGGCGATAGCCACCTCGATAGGCAAAGGCGAAATGATCGAAGTGTCGGGAGTCGGCGGACGCCCTTCACGGCCGGTAGCACGGGAATTAATCTATGAGATAGTCCAGCCACGCGCCGAAGAAATCTTGGAGTTTGTGCGTGAGGAAGTGGAGCGGACCGGGCTGAGCAAACAACTGACCGCCGGTGTGGTGTTGACCGGCGGCGGTTCGCTGCTGAGCGGAATGGTGGAACTCAGCGAGCAGGTGTTGGGGATGACTGCGCGGCGCGGGTGCATTCTCGATCAGAATAACGTCTCTACGCTCTCGTCCGACTGGCTGCAGCCGATGTACGCCACGGCCGTGGGTTTGGTTCGTCATGGGTTTAACTCTACCGTGCAGCCGCCGCGTAGCGAGGGGAATGGGCATAAGGTTGTAAGGTTTGTGCCGCACGCCGTGGCAGAGGCACGCGAGTGGTTACGCAGCATGCTTTTTTAATTGACTCCAGCAATCGGCAGTTGGGGACCGGAAATGGCCGGCTGACAGCTAACGGGTAAAACATAGGAGGTAGTGATGGGTGAGAATGGAATAAAAATTTCGATGGACGATGGGAGCTTGAGCGAAGCCCGAATCAAAGTCATAGGCGTCGGAGGCGGGGGCGGCAACTCCATCAATCGCATGATCGAGGCCGGGATCGAAGGCGTCGATTTCATTTCGGCCAACACCGACATGCAGGCGCTGAGAGATTCCTTGGCGCCGACGCGCTTGCAGCTTGGCGCCAAGTTGACGCGCGGACGGGGAACCGGTTCAAATCCTGAAATCGGCAAACGGGCGGCCTTGGAAGACACGGAAAAAATTCTTGAGCTTTTGGAAGGCGCCGATATGGTTTTTATCACGGCCGGATTAGGCGGCGGAACCGGGACCGGCGCGGCCCCGATTATTGCGAATCTGGCCGCCGAAATGAACGCCTTGACCGTCGCCGTGGTCACCCGTCCTTTTAATTTTGAAGGCAAGAAGCGCCTGGCCCATGCCGAGGAAGGCTTAAGAGAACTAAAGGAGCGGGCCGATACCGTGATTACGATTCCTAACGAACGACTGCTCGGCACGGTGGAGCGCGGGACCAGTTTGGCGGAGGCGTTTCGCATTGCAGATGATGTGCTACGCCAAGCCGTGCAAGGCATATCTGACCTGATTCTGGTGCCCGGTGTGATCAACGTCGACTTCCAAGACGTTAAGACCGTAATGTGCGACATGGGAATTGCGTTGATGGGTACCGGCATGGGATCAGGTGAGAACCGCGCCACCGAGGCGGTACAAAAGGTGATTGCCAGCCCATTGCTGGAGGAATCCTCGATTCGCGGGGCGAAAGGTGTGCTGGTCAATGTTTCGGGAAGCCGGGAGAGTTTATCGCTACACGAGGTCAATGAGGCGCTGAGCATTATCCACGAGGCCGCGCATCCGGAAGCTCATATAATTTTTGGCGCCGTCTTTGATGAGAAGCTTGGCGATAAGATAAAGATTACGGTCATCGCCACCGGTTTCGAACGGCCGCAAGAGCTTAAGGCGGTGTCCGCGGCGGCTCGAAACAAAGTGCTGCCGGTGATTGAGCCGATTCGTCTGGACCGGGAATATGGCATACCCGAGAGTGACGGAATTAATACGTATTTGCACGATGCGCACGACATCCCGGCCTTCGTCCGCAAGAAAGCCGCCCGCTAGGCGTGCCCCGGAGAATTCAAGCGTCGGTCTTCAGAGAGTGTGTGGTTGCCGTCGAACTTTCGGGAGCGGGATACGTTCTTGACCCGGGTAGCGACGGCGAAAAAAATTGAGCGTCAGTTTCTAGCAATAGGTCTATGACCGGATCAGCGGCGCTGATCAAGGGCCAAGTCTCGCGGACCTGATCCGTGAGCCGACAAAAGAGCTAAACTTGGGGGGCGTCGTGGCAATCGCCATAGGCGTTTCCCCCTTCAATTGAGAGGATACCAAAAATGAGAAGATCCCAAGTAATAATATCGTTGTTCTTGTTTCTAACGGCGGTCATTCTTATAGGCAATGACAATACAATGGCGATGCCTAATTTCGCGCGTAAACTCGGCGTAGAATGTGCTTTCTGCCATACGACAATACCCAAGCTGAATGAAGTCGGCTTTAAGTTCCGTGCCGCCGGTTTCCGACTACCCGATGAAATCGGCAAGCCGGAAGCGAAGACTTTTGATCTTGGCGATTATTTTTCGGGTCGCATACAGGCAAGATATGACGCCAATCGAATGAGCAGAGGACTTGTATCAAGTCGCAATAATCGGCTGACTTTCCACGAGTTGACGGTCTATCCGGTGACCGGCTCATGGGGTAAGTATTTCTCCTCTCTCGTGGAGTTATCTTACTTGCCGGAAGATCATGCTGAAATCGAAAACGCGTACATACGGGCCAGCCGCGGCGATTCCAAGATGTTCGTCGGCGGCAGAGTCGGCATTTTCCATCCCTTCGAAGGTTATGGGGCCTCCGACCGTCCCGTTTCACTCTCCCGACCTTTTTTCCAAACTAATGGTGCAAACTTTACTCAACCGACTTTCTTTACGCCGTGGAATTTTGATCAAGCCGGCGCCGAGGTTGGAGTTGATTATGGCCGAACCTCGTTTCGCGTGACCATGTTCAATGGCCTCTTGCTGCGCGAGGAAGATGGGGTACTAAAGCCTTTTGCCGCTCAGGGAGGGGTACTCAACAAGGCTACAGTGACACCGGCGCACAACACGCCCGACGTTCAAATGTTCTTCAACCAAATAATCCATGAGCAGGGCGGGGCCATTTCGGTGTACTACTATCATGGGAATTTAGGCCTACCCATAAATGGTGTGAATTCGGTCGCCGGGTTTTTTAGGAATAATTTTGACCGCGTGGCGATTTATGGGAGTTATCCGATCGCCAAGCAACTGCACCTACTCGGCGGCTTCCAAAGCGGTCGTGACCATACGGTGACGAAGGACACCTTCACCAGCCGTGGGGCGTTCGCGGAAGTGGATGTGCCCATCAATGATTACGTGACGGCTGGTCTCCGCTATGACTGGTTCGACCGGGCGCGTGACAAAAAAAATAACGACTTATGGGGTCTTACGACTTTTGCCAATGTGCCCATTCAAAATGGCCTCCAGTTCATTGCGGAGTATCAGCACAAGGACGCGAGATTTCCTGTGGGTCCCAATCGAAAAGATGACGCCTTCCAGGTGCGCTTCATATTCATTAAGTGAAAAGTCCCTATAATCATGGCCCTTATTCGGAGGGATGTAGTTAAGATTCTGTAACGGAATATTTGTATCTGCTCAGCCCATGGAGGCGGCACTGATACAGAACCGGGAGCGGTAGCGACCGGGTGCGCGCCTGGCGACAACTGTCAGCGATCATGTATTCTCCCGAGCTCGGAATGATACATGAGCGATGACAACAACGTGCCGACCCGGTCGCTACCGCTCCCGGTTCTGTATTCATCAGACCCCCTGAACGGTTACGAAGGTAAATACGTTTCTTCCAACCATCTTCCCTTGTCACACGCCAACCGGTATGGTATCGTCTATTTTCTTGAAAAACGTTGAGGATGGACCATGACGGAAAGAAAGATTCGAGTATTGGTAGCTAAGCCCGGACTTGATGGCCATGATCGCGGGGCGAAGGTGATCGCGCGCGCGCTGAGAGATGCCGGCATGGAGGTCGTCTATACGGGTTTACGGCAGACGCCCGATCAAATTATTCAGGCAGCCTTGCAGGAGGACGTAGATGTGATTGGCCTCTCGATACTGTCCGGTGCACACATGCACGTCTGCTCCCGCATTTTAGAACTTCGCCATGAAAAAGGGCTCGATGACGTTCGGCTGGTGGTAGGCGGAATCATCCCCGACGTTGACGTGCCCAAGCTTAAAGCCATGGGGCTCGACGCCATCTTTCAGCCGGGCGCCTCTCTGAAAGAGATCGTCGATTTCATACAAACTCACCGAAAGTTGGAATGAGCCACGACACTGAGACTGGTCTCCCTAATGACGCGCCCGGCGCTCCCAGGCCTGCCGGCTTACATTCTTGTCGGACTTCTTCAATGGCTGGTTGAGCCACCGATTCTGCGGGATGATCCGCCTGCTTCGCTCTTTTTCCATTACGCCTGGATCCTGGCGAAAAAAACGCGTTTGCACAGTGCCGGCGATGGGTAAGTTTCGGACGGGGAGGTGGTGTTCGATTCAAGAATTTTCTTTGGCGTCTTTGCCAGAAATGAGTTGGAGGCGTATGGCACGCACCTGGCCTGCTGGGTGGCAGCCTTACGGTATTTTCTATTATTGGGTCACGCAGCCTGCCCTGAAAGGGCAGCGGTTAATAGCCGTGGGTGAAACCCACGGAAACAAGGCCCCCCCACCCTATCCCGACCCTGAAAGGGTCGCAGTCACGACATAAATAAGGAGCGGAAGCGATGGCACAAACGTTGGTCAGTTTGCTGGTTCACCTGATCTTTTCTACCAAGCACCGCGAGAACTGGATACCCTCGGAAATGGAGGCTGATCTTTATGCCTACTTTGGGGGAATAGCCAGAACACAACAATCGCGTCTTCTGGCCGCCGGCGGTCGGCTAATCACATTCCCCTGCTCATGTCCCAATCAAAAAACGTGGCGCTCAGGCCTTTAGTGGGCGAATTAAAGAAAGCTTCTTCCGCGTGGCAAAAGACCAACGGCCGGGAATTTGCTCGTTTTCACTGGCAAGACGAGTATGGGGGTTTCTCGATCGGAAAGTCCCAGGTTCCCGTCTTGATGTCTTATTTTGCCCGACAGAAGCAACATCACCGGAAGAAAACGTTTCAAGAGGGGCTGATGGAACTTCTGGAAAAATACGAGATCGTGTACGACGCGAGGTATCTGTGGGACTGAGCCTCTGGAGATTTGGGCCACGGTGGTTAACTGCGACCCTTTCAGGGTCGAGGTCTTGGGGTGGCCTTGGTACCGGGGGTTCCGCTCTGCTCCACCCCCGGCTATTAACCGCATCCCTTTCAGGGATATTTTAGCTGAGAATTCGCTCAAGACGCGCCTCCCCAACCATGATAAAATCATCCGTCTGTCAGGGATAGTTTCGCTGAGAATTCTCATCTATATAGGACAAGTCGCATTTCTTATGATCGAATTCAAGCCGTTTACTACATTTATATTGTCTAGCTAGGGTCAATAACGGTATATTTAGAGAGGTATGTGTGGGTGCAATCCTGTGTCTTTGTCGATGTATGAGGGGGCTCTGTGCGACCTTGACGCGCAAGACTTAATTTCAAGGTATTCTCCCATGCAATAAAGATTGGAAAATTATGTACTGAGGTAAAACCGACTATGGACGCGGATATTAATGTGGGCTCATCCGATGAAATCATCAATCCGATTCATGAGATTTACCGCATCATGACGGCGCACTGGCAGGCCGGAACGCTCATGGCGGCTATCAGGCTTAATGTGTTTACGCACTTGGCCAACGGCTTGTCTACCGTTACCGAACTGGCCGCGCAATGCAACGCCCAAGCTCGCTGGATGGAAAAACTGCTTATCGCATGCAGTGCGCTGGGTCTGGTTAAAAAAATTGGCTTCCATTACCACAATTGCGCCAGCGCGCAACAATACTTGGTTAAGACTAGTCCAGCCTATCAGGGAGATCTGGTAATGCATTTTAATGAGCTTTGGGAGCGTTTCGGTGAACTAGCCATGACCGTCCAAACTGGACAGCGCGGGCCAAGAGAGATGAGTGCGCGAAACTCCCGCTCCGAGGCGGAGGCCATGGAGGCCAATCGCACATGGGTGCGAGGAATGCACAACATTGCCGTAGGAGGACAAGCAGTGGCCTTGGCCGAAATGATTGATTTAAGCGGACGGTCTCGGCTTTGTGATGTGGGTGGGGGAGCCGGTTCTTACTCTATTGCATTGTGCCGTCGTTATCCGAACTTGCAGGCCCTAGTTCTTGATGTCGCAGAAATCACAACTCTGGCCGATGAGCAAATCCGACAAGCCGACATGAGTAGTCGCGTACGGACTCGGTCCTGCAACTTCCTCCGTGATTCTTATGGCTGGGGGCATGACATTATCCTGCTTTCAGGCCTTATTCATGGTTTTGGCCCCCCCGAAGCGCAACTAATGCTACGAAAATCTTTTGATGCGTTGGTACCCGGCGGGCTTGTGCTTGTGCAGGAGCTATTGATTGACGAAGATAAATCCGGACCGTTACTCCCCGCTTTGTTTAGCTTGAATATGACGATGGGCGCCACCTACACGAGTAGCGAGATTGTAGGCTGGCTAAAGGAAACCGGTTTTGCGGAGCCGGAGGTCCGTCCGATACACGGCTATACTTGGTTGGATACGGTTATTGTAGCTAAAAAACCCTAGGAGCCAGTCGGAAGTAAACGTATTTGCGCGTTCAGCGACCTCCTTTTTTTGTAATGATTCAGGGGTTCTGTGGGGGCCATAAGGCTCTTACCCGGTTGCTACCGCTCATGGCACTGTATCGGCTGGGCGCCCTGAGACGTGGGTGGCTGAACAAGTACGAAATTTGAAATCAGGAATCGCGCGGAAACCCTCCGGCTTGGTGAAGCCCCTCCCGCCCGCTTGAGCCGCGCGTCATCCCGCGCGAAGCCCTCTGACGAACTATTCCCGCTGCCGCGGCGTGGCCAAGATTCGGAACTGCGTACCGAGAGCAGGGCTTTTTTCTTTCGACGGATTCTCGCTCGCCGCGCATGGCTATTAGAGGAACTCCTGAAAGACTTCGTTCGAGAGTAGGATACCGCGTGGAGTTAGACGCAATCGCCCACCTTCTTTGATTAGTAGACCAGCATCGGTTAGCCTAACGATGGCTTCGGCGTGGGCATCGGTGATACTCCCATGATAGATCCTGTCAAAGGCCTCCAGATCGACGCCTTCGGTTCGGCGCAGCCTAAGGTAAAAAGCCTCGTTACGCATGCGCTCTCGTGATAGTGCGGTGCGCTCGACGACAGCGCTCCCCGTCAAATTAATTTGCTCGATGTACCGCTCAGGGTCCGGCTCAACTTTGAAGCGTAGGCCATCAACGTAGGAGTGGCTGCTCGCGCCGAATCCATAATAGGGCGCATCCATCCAGTATTTGAGATTGTGGCGTGACTCCCAGCCGGCGAGTGCCAAGTTGGAAATCTCATAATGATCATAATGGTCGGAAGCTAACTGACTAATCGCATCGATAAAGCATGCTGAAGTAAGTTCATCGTCGGGTAATTGTGTTCGGCCACGATCGAAATCCTTGCCCAGGCGCGTCTCTCTATCCAGATCCAACATATAGAGAGAAACATGTTCCGGATGGAGTTTCCGCAACTGCAGCAGGCTGTTTAACCATGAGTCCTGCGTCTGCCTGGGCAACCCAATTATCAGATCAAGGCTGATATTGCCGAAGTCCTCTGCTCGTAGAATTTCGAAGGCCTGAAGGATATGATTGGCGCGATGGCTGCGGCCAACCGCGCGCAGCTCGGCGTCATTGAAACTCTGCGCCCCCAAACTGGCTCGGTTCACGCCTAACTTGCGGTACTGCCGCGCTTTCTCCGGAGTTATCGTATCGGGGTTGATCTCTATCGTGATTTCTGAATCTTCTGCGATCTGAAATTGCGCCCGACAGGCCGAAAGAATGCGATCAATGATCTCGGCTGTAACGTTGGAAGGCGTGCCGCCCCCTAAATAGATCGTGTCCACGGTTTCTAAGGGCGGATCGCTACACGAGGCGATTTCTCTGATTAAGGCGGAAGTGTACCGCTCAGGCAGGGTTTTTGGGTAATTTATTACAAAACTAAAGTTGCAGTAACTACACTTGGTCTTGCAAAAGGGAATATGTATGTAAATGCCCGCTTTCATACTTACCGGGCCCGTCTACGCCTCTCTTACACGGCCAATGGCAGGCCCATGTGGGAATCAGTAAAACTAAGCTTGGGCGCGTATGGCATGGCACACGGCATTCCCCGCTTCAACGGTGGAGAGGGGGCCTCCAAGATCTTGCGTCGTCTGGTCCTCAACGATGCAATGGCGGACCGCGTTCTCAATGAGGCGACCTTCGGTCTTATAGCCCAGGTGTTCCAGCATCAATTGCACGGTAAGGATCGCGCCAAAAGGATTGGCGACATTCTTGCCGGCATACTTGGGGGCTGAGCCGTGCACGGGCTCAAACATGCAAACGCCATTTGGATTAATATTGGCCGAAGCCGCCAGTCCTAGCCCGCCTTGCAACTGCGCACCTAGATCCGTAACGATATCACCGAAAACGTTGCTGGTGACTACGACCTTAAACTGACTTGGCTTCTTGACCATTTGCATGGATAGCGCATCAATATACCAATGATTTTGCTTAATGTGGGGGTATCGCTTTCCGACGATCTCAAAGACACGTTGCCATAGATCGTGTCCGTACCGCAACGCATTGCTCTTATCAGACATGGTTAGCGTGGTCGCGCCTTCGGCTTCGGCCAACTTAAAGGCGAACTCAATTACCCTCTCCACACCTTTGCGAGTATTGATACTCTCTTGAATGGCCACTTCATCGTCCGTGTTCTTCTTAAAAAAGCCGCCGATGCCCACGTACATATCCTCGGTATTCTCACGAACAACCGTAAAGTTAAGGTCCTTCTCCGTGCAGTTCTTTAAAGGAGTCAACTTAGGGTGGAGCAGCTTAATCGGCCGTACATTGGCAAAAAGATCAAGGCCAAAGCGTAGGCCAAAGAGGATATCCGCGGCATGTTTCATATCTGGAACCCGCGGATCGCCCAGCGCGCCAAGAAATATGGCGTCGTACTCACGGCGGAATGTTTCCAGCATGCCCTCCGGTAAACTGATGCCTTCCCGTAAGTATTTCTCTGCGCCATAATCAAAATGGACCAACTCAACCCTTGTTCCGGTTACCTGTGTGATGGTCTCAATGACCTTTACCGCTTCTCTGGTTACATCAATTCCGATTCCGTCTCCTGGTATCACTGCAATACGCTTCATAATCATTCCCTTCCATGAATTGAGCAAACGACTACACTATAGTTCAAGCCATCCCCCCAGACTCTCCTCTGTTTTTTGTTAAGAACGTTATCACATACGCATTGGAAATTCAAGGTGAGCCGCGGTCTTCGAATCCATTCCGACGTGAAGTCAACGGGAAATGAATCGAAACAAGACCATCCACTTGAAAAGCATGTCGCCGATCTCCAAGCCGTTGACCTGCTCTGCTACTCTTAGATAGGCTTAGGGACTAATGACATAACGGATCAAAGATGTGGGAGGCACTAACTAAACAAGTTCTTCGCGTTTTATATTGATGCTGATGAGAATGGTAACAATTGCGCTACCGAAAAAAAACGGTGTAAAAGAATGCGGCTTGGCTCAAATGAAAATTAGCTTAAGGTATTTACAAATAAACGCGGCGAGTCAAAAAAATGAGGCAAAGCCAATGAATAGCAGTCGGTCTTAATATTTTATGATTTCCAAGTCATTAGTTTTAAGATGGCTTTCAAGATAGCCCAATCCACCACAAGGGTAATTGCGAATGATGAGACTACCGCACCCATTGCCAGTAAGGCTGTTTCCATGCTACGTTCTCCTCTCTATTGTTTCGCCCTTGTGCCCGATGTGTAGAAAGCCAATTCTTATAATCTATCGCTAACGGTCCTACATCGATAGCCCAACTTATTGAGTACCAAGCTTCTGTAAGGCGCTCACGAATGCGGGCCGAACATAGGGCTGGGTCTCCGAAGCGAGAGCTTTCTGCAAGGCCGGGACTGCCGTGGTATCGCCAATTTCTCCTATGGCCCATGCCGCCGCGGCCCGACGGTCCGGATTAACATTGTCAAGCGTAGCTACCAGGAGGGGTAGCGCTTCTTTAGATCTTATCTTGCCAAGCGCCTCAATGGCCTCATCTCCAGCCACCGGCTGGTTCTCAGCCACAGTTTTCTCGTAGACCCGTATGATTAGGTCAACGGACCGCAGGTCTCGTAGCTCGCCAAGAGCCCAAAGGGCATCTGAGCGAACTCCTCCATCCGTCTCGCCCGACAAGTGTTTGTGCAAATAATCGGCTGACCGTTGCCCGCCTTGATTGGCAAGCATCAACACGGCGCGGCTTCTTGCCTCAGGACTAGAACTGCCTAAATACTCTATTATTTGATCAAAGCTAAGTGCGAGGGTCTCGTAATAAGTTAGCGTATCCGTATTATAGCTATTAATGGCTGGGTTTACAGGCAGAAGGAGATTATTTGCAAATATGGAATCTGTGGAATGCGTTTCATTGAGGGCTTGCAACGTAGGAACTTCTGGAAGTTCTTCGCCGGCTTCGCAGTCGTCAAGCTCTTCATTCTCTTCGCCCATCCAGGATTGCTTTTCATCGTCAGAGGTGGGCTGAGGCTCGGACTTCCATACCACCGCTAAGGTCTGATCTTTCAACTTGAATTCCACAGTCCGCTCGAAATCAAAACAAGCGTTGCATGGATTGAGTTGGTCATCATAGCGGGTAACATATAACGAGCCGTTTTCAACATAAAAGCTTCTTACCCCACCCATGGCCCGATCACCACACTCAAGCGTGCTAACCAGAACTGGCTGGTTGTCTGCTAATTTGAATAGGTAAAGAGAATCAAATAATCCCGTTCCGCCGCCGTTATAACGGGTAAGGACTATGGCGTCCTCGTTTGCGGATTGTGTTAAAAAACCAAACTTTACAAGGATGACATCCAGCGACTCTCTCCCCAACTCCTCCTCTGCGCCTTCAAAATGGCCATCTTGGACCACCATCGATTGGCCGCCGTATTGATATCTGAAGTTCTCAAAATCAACGTCACGCAGGCTTGTATAGCCTGAGTTGCCGGCAAGAACTAATGGGCCCATCAGCCCGAGGATAGTCGTGAAAAAAATCAGCTTGACCTTCATACCTTAAGTCTCCTTCACACAGGTCACGGCGGAGTGCACCGCAATAAATATGCCAGCCATCTCTAAATTTTTTTCACCGCTTCTGCGCGCTATCTTCTCTATTGATGAGGCCGTCCGTTAGGTATCCGGTTTTCATGGCCACCGCAAATAAATTTAGAATGTGGCTGAAATTACACAGACGGTCGAACAATCCATATAATTATCTGATAAATAATAATTTCTGCATTTGTGTGTGGCTGAACACGGAAAGGGCAGCTTTGGCACGAAGTCATGCCAAGAAGTATGGCCTCGCGTTAATGCACCATACAGGTCTCAAGGACCAGCCCCACCGAACGACGGCCGATCATCAATTTCCATTCCGGCGAGGAAGCCGTGTCCCGGACATGTGAGATTAAGAATGCCGGTTGGTTCGATTGGCGATAGGGTTCCGATAGCTACCTTTACATCGGGCGGCAGTGGTGGCTAGGCGCCGAAACGGCCAAGACAGCTTTCTATGTAAAACTTAAGCCGCTCTTCGTCCATTATCCGTGCCTCGATGCGGAGATAATATAAAGGTGATTCATCAGAGTAGAGATGGGATAAGCGAATCGCATCTTTTTCTGTGGTCAGTATGGCGCGCACGCCAAGCCGCCGAGCCTCGGCCAGTATGGTGTCGACATCCGACGCGCAATAGGTGTGGTGATCCGGGAAGCTCATATGACCGGCAACCTGTATTTGAAAATGCTGAACGTCCTTAACAAAGAGATCCGGCCGAGCAATTCCCGCGACGGTCAATACCGATTGGCCGAAGAACTCGCCAATATCAATGGGGTTCAACCGCCTTTCGTTGAGATCAGTTCGGCGGTCAACCTCTTTAACCGGAAACAAGCCGATCACATCATGGTAGGCAAAGAGTATTGGAATGGCAGGCTTGTATCTCCTAATCGCACCTGTCAACGTCTCCTCATCAAAGGGGCTATCGCTCCGAGTAATAACAATGATATCGGCTCTTCGTATCTCTCTGATCGGCTCTCGCAGGCGCCCGATGGGAAGCAACGCGCCGCCGCCAAAGGGATCGGTTGCGTCGATAAGTAGTATATTGAGATTCCGCTTCAACTGGACATGTTGATAGCCGTCATCCAGAATAAAAACGCAGCTTTCGCCCTTACCTTCCGCTTGTTGCCCGCTGATGTAACGGTTCTTACCGATGTACACTTTTGTGGAGGTAAGGTTGCGTGCCAGTTGAAAAGGCTCATCCCCCGCGTCCTCCCAGTCCATTAGGATGTTTGTTCCGTCAGACACCAATAGATTTTTTGAGATGTCTATGGCTTTATAGCCACGACTAAGGATGACCGGCGCTTCTCCATACTCTCTGAGCCGGCGAGCAATAAGCTCTACGATGGGCGTCTTGCCGGTCCCTCCAACTGTTAAGTTGCCGACGCTAATGACTGGGTTATGCAGTTTGCGCGGTTTAATAATACCCGATCGGTACAGCCACAATCGTATTTGTACAGCTAATCCGTAAAGGGCCGCCGGTAACACGAGTAGCGCTTTCTTCATAATTGTAGCCGGTATCACAGCAGCCTCTCGATACAGGCCAGCGTCCTCTGCGTGGCTCCACCGTTGCGTTCTATGATCGCTCTGGCATTTCGTCCAAGCTGCGCCCGTGCCCGCGGATCAATAAGCAACTCATCCAAGAGAGTCAGCAAATGGTCAGGGTCTCGTGCTTCAACCGCGGCGTGCTCGTCGAGGAAAGTTTTGACGATGTGGGAGAAATTTTGCGTGTATGGACCAAACAGAATCGGCTTTGCATAAAGGGCCGGCTCGATAATGTTGTGTCCGCCCTTGGGAACCAGGCTCCCGCCGATGAACACAAGATCCGCCAATTCATAAAGCCCGGCAAGCTCCCCCATCGTATCGAGCAACAGAACTTCAATAGCCTCCCGCGGCAGCACCCCATCGCCAAGCCGGCTCCGACGCGCGTATTTCAGACCCAGTCTATTAATTAATTGCTCAACTAATGAAAAGCGTTCTGGGTGCCGGGGAGCCAAAATCAGCCGAAAACTCTTATGCTTGGCTTTGAGCTTAACGAAAGTGGACAAGATAATCTTGTCCTCGCCGTCTACCGTGCTGCCGGCCAGCAACAGAACTCCGCCCTTATCGATGCCGAGCGAATCCTTTACGAGTTGGTGCAGCGAGGCTGCCGCCGCCGGCGTGGAGGGTTGAATGTCGTACTTCATGTTGCCGATGACCTGCAGACGCGCATCGGGAGCGCCAAGCGCTCTTAGTCGCTCCGCATCGTCATTGCTTTGTGCCAATAATAAATCGAAGTGATGTAGCACGTCTTGCATAAACCGGCGTACCCATCGATATCGGCGGAAGGAGCGCGTGGAGAGCCGGCCGTTAACCAGCACGCAGGGAATATCTCGACGAGCGCACTCTCGTAAGAAGTTTGGCCAGATTTCGGTCTCGGCCACCATAACAAGATCGGGCTGCGTTCGCGCGACCGCCCGGCGCACCGCAAAGGGCAAGTCAATCGGAAAATAAATGATTTCATCCACCGGCGGCCGCAGTTGCTCTCGGGCCAATCGGTGGCCGGTCAGTGTCGTAGTGGACAAGATGACTTGCCAACTCGGGTGTTGTCGCTTGATCAATGAGATCAGCGGCTTGCAAGCTAACGTCTCCCCCACGGACACGGCATGAACCCATAGGACTTTTTCAAAGCCGTTGCTCTCCAGCGTTTTAAAAAAACCTAACCGTGCCGGTAAATTTTGCCAGTACTTCTTGTCTGTCCATGCCTTAAACAAAAAATAGGGCATAGCCATCAGAATACCTAGAGCCAATGCGATGCTATAAACCATGTACATAAACAATTCGTGCCTACCCCGGAGTCGATACGTCAGTAGCCCGTATCAGAATAGCATTGGAATAGACCTTTCACAACGTGTCGACCGCTGCAGGTTGCAACACCGTGATGATTATCATCGGATGTGATTTTCACACAAGGTCGTGACTGGATTCTGCGCTGGTGATTATAGCAGCTTGGCGGCTGACAACGCCTGCTTGACGATTTCTCGCGTTGTTTCATCTACAGGTTGTAGTGGCCGCCGGCAAGGGCCGCCCACGTACCCCAACATATCCATCGCCGCTTTAATGGCGGGAACGCCATAGGCGGCCGTGACCGCCATCGCCGGCGCCAGTTGAAAGTGCAACGTGCGCGCTTGCAAAAAATCGCGGCGGGTACAGGCCTGGAATAGTTCAACGCACAAGCGCGGCGCAAAATGGGCAATACCAAGGATCCCGCCCACCGCTCCCAAGACCAGACTCGGCAGTAGCATAAAAGGGGCGCCGACAAAGACCGGAAAAGGCGCGACCACGCGTCGCAAGATTTCCGAAAGTCCGGCCATGTTGCCGGAACTGTCTTTCATCCCCACAATGTTGGGATGTTCGGAAAGCTTGGCGATCAGGTTAGGCGAAAGCGACACGCCGGTAAATTGTGGGACATTATATAAAAGCACCGGAGTCGGTGAATGCTCCGCCACTTCGGTGTAGAAAGCATGCAACACGGCCTCCGTCATACGGTCCTTATAATAATTGGGCGCTCCTACCAGCACGTAGTTCACTCCAAGAGCGGCCGCGGCCTTAGAGAAAGCGATCGCTTGGCCGGTGGCTTCGTAAATAACGCCGGAAATCATAAGTTGATCCGACGGAATAACGGAACGTGCGGCCTCGAGAACGCGAGCGCGCTCGGCTTCGGTCAAGTACACGGTTTCGCTGGTGGAGCCAAGCAAAACATAGCCGGCAAGGCCCGTGCCCTGCCAGCGTCTGAGGTTACTGACCAGTGCCGCTATATCAATCTCCCCCAATGGGTCGAAGGGAGTGGCGACCGGTGGAAGAATCCCCCTTAAATCCATACGTACCGCGCCGCGTAGAACTGAGCGGACGGACCTTGCTGCGGCCAACGGCTATTCACGAGCGAAACTTTACGTGAAACGTTAATTACCTTTGGCAGTCTATACCGGGTTTCACTGGCATGCAACCCTAAGACACACCTGGGAGCGCCGGCATCTTGCCGGCAAAGGCCGTTCCTGCGGATAGCCGACGTGCCGGCTGGAAGTCGGCGCTCCCAGGAAGGGCGCATGCAATTGCAGACTGCTATAAGGCCCGCCCAATCCATTCAATACGGATTTTCCTATTATCTTCGCCCAAGTCCTGTATGTTGATCGATAGGGCGCTCTCCGGAGGATCAACCAGTTTTTCCGCCCATTCAATGATGGTGACCACAGGCTGCTGCATCATCTCATACAGCCCCACGCTTTCCAGATCGCGACCGCTACTCAGCCGGAATAAATCCACATGAAATATTTTTGCTCGCCCCTGGTACTCGTTGACAATTACGAATGTCGGACTAATGACCTCATACGGTTTACGGAAGCCGAGCCCTTGGGCAATCCCTTTGGTAAGCGTTGTCTTGCCCGCCCCCAGGTTGCCAAAAAGCAATATGACCTGGGGCGGTTCAATACTCTTTCCCAGACGGCGGCCCAAGCGAATCGTCGCTTCCTCCGAATGCGTCACGAAACTTCCGATCAATGTCTTACGGTCCATGCTTACTATACCGGCCGGCGACGTTGGCCTATTCCAGTGTAAGGAGACTCCTCAAATTATTCTAAGGTAGGATTTCCGCCGTCTGGCTCCCTTCGCCGCCCTTGCTAGTGGCACTTCTCAATTAAAGCGGCGGCGATGAGCGGGATCAAAATCTCATGATGTCCGGTAAGAGCCAATCCTTGCCCACTGTTCTTGGTAGGCCGCTTCACGACATTTTGGGTAGGACGATAGTGTTGAACGAAATCCAAATTGACTGTGGTAAACCGCTCGAGCGAAGCGCCGGCATTGCGGACAAGCGTGACCGCTTTAAGAAACACCTCGGGTAAAACTACCGCAGAACCTACATTGAGATAAACGCCGCCGTTGTGGATCTCTTCCACCAGAGTGGAGAACAAGCGAAAATCGATATGACTGCCTTCCCCGAGGGCGGCGCCGTTGGTCGTCGGATGGTTATTTATAATGTCGGTCCCGATGGCCAAGTGAACCGTCACAGGGATTCCGAGCCGATAAGCCTGTGCCAGCAAACTGTAATCGGCGAACTCCGGTTTTAATGAAGCTAGAAATCTGCCCACCGATTCACCCAGGCCAAGCCCTTGGAGGAAACCGGCGTTGATGGCTTCATTGATGAACCGGCCGGTTTCTTCCGCCATCCCGAACCGTCCATGGCCCAGCTCGGCCTCCACATCTTCAGAGGTAGCCCCAACCAGCGCAATCTCAAAATCATGGATCATGGCGGACCCATTGATGGCCAAACCTGAAACAAACCCATGGGTCATCAAATCGATGAGTGTCGGTCCTAGACCCACCTTAATAACATGTCCGCCTAACCCCCAAAGAATAGCGCGCCCGTGGCTCTTAGCCTCGGCCAACGCGGTGATGAGCGCGCGCAGATCCGCTCCGGCCAGTATCTCAGGAAGACTCGCCAGGAAATCCAAAAACGAACCGCCTTTGTGAAAAGTGCGCGCGAAGCTGGAGTAACACACTTTGCTGGGGCGGTCGCGCAGCGGATAGGTCCTAACCTTAGATAGGTCGAATGGTTTGATTGGGTATACAGACATAATGAAACCCTTCGGTTCGTAGTCGGTTGGGCCACTAACCACTGACGACTGACAACGGTAATCGGCAGAGCCAAGAAGGCCGCGGGCTTATTTCAAACGTGGGCTAGTAAGGCTTCGCTCGCCCGCCGAGAATGCCTGGTCGATGACCAGAGACAATATATGGCCGATCATGCCATGGACCTCTTGCACTCGCGCAGTAGAGGCGTGCGGAACATTGATAGTGTAGTCCACCTGCGCCGCTATGGGCCCGCCGTCTCTTCCGGTCAGTCCCACGGTTACCAGACCCATCGATTTGGCGGACTCGAGCGCGCGCACGACATTGGGCGAGCGGCCGCTGGTGCTAATCCCGATGGCGACGTCGCCGGCCTGACCCAGGGCCTCAATCTGACGGCTAAAGATCTGCTCAAAGCCCAGGTCATTGCCGATTGAAGTCAGCGCGGAGGCGTCAGTGGTCAAGGCCAAGGCCGGCAACCCGCGGCGAGTCACTTCAAAATGATTCACCAGTTCGGCGGCGATATGTTGCGCATCGGCGGCGCTGCCGCCGTTGCCGAAAAGGAAAATCTTATGGCCGTGGCGTAACGCTTCGATCAGCACATCGCCCACGCGGACTAATCGTTCCAGGTTTTCCGCAAAGAATCTCTCTTTGAGCGACAGACTTTCACGAATGCTTGCCTGAATAAGTTCTTTGATATGGCCGGCATCTCTACCCACAAAGATATTTTAACCACAGTTTTCTCGCTTTGCAATGAATGGCCCGCGCCGTAGTGTGAGTCAAATTTGTTTTTGGTTTGAATCAACCAGGAGTATTTTCTGGCGATGGTTTTGTATATTTATGGTAGGATTCATTTAACCACAAAGACACGAAGACACAAAAAGGATTTCCGCCGCCGGACCTACCGTGCCTTGAAAGTCACCGCTATAGTCATTAATTGAGGATTTCATCAAAGGAACGCCGGGGCGAAATGGGAACGGAGGAAACCATAACAGGACTTCTTGCCGGATTCCTCTCGCCCTCGACATTTATATAATTACATGCTATAAGAAAGGTCGAATCGCACAACGGAGTTCTTATGGATATTCTAGCGAGGATTCGGCAACGGGCGCGGGCCGCCCCCTGCCGAATTGTGTTGCCTGAAGGTCAGGATGAGCGGACGATAGAAGCGGCGGCCAAGATCCTACAACAGAAACTGGCGGACCTCGTAATCCTCGGAACGCCGGAAAAGATCCATCGCCTGGCCCGCGAAAAAGCTCTCGATATTTCCAACGCAGAAATTATTGACCCCGCCACGACCTCCCGCGCGGAAAAATATATACGACTTTTTTATGAGCGACGCCGGTCCAAGGGAATCACATGGGACGAGGCCAAGCAAACCATAACCAATCCGCTCTATTTTGGCGACATGATGGTGGGCGCCGGCGACGTTGACGGGTCGGTGGCGGGAGCGCGCAATACGACTGCGGTCACGGTGCGGGCCGCTCTGCACTGTATCGGCCTGCAGCCGGGTTTTTCGCTGGTATCCAGCTTCTTCCTGATGGTTGTTCCCGATCAGCGGTTTGGCGAGGAGGGCGCTCTGGTGTTTTCGGATTGCGGCGTGGTTCCCAATCCGAACGCCGTGCAACTGGCGGAAATTGCCCTCAGCGCGGCGGCCAGCGCCCGATTATTTCTGGATTGCGAGCCGCGTGTGGCGCTGCTTTCATTCTCTACCCACGGCAGCGCTAAGGATCCGCTGGCCGACAAAGTGATTGACGCATTGCGCACGGTGCGAGCCCGCGCCCCGGAAATCCTTGTTGATGGCGAGCTGCAAGTCGATGCGGCCCTGTTGCCGGAAGTGGCGACCGCCAAGGCCCCCAACAGCTTACTGCGCGGGAAAGCTAATACGCTGGTCTTTCCCGATTTGAATTCCGGCAACATTGGATATAAACTGGTTGAGCGTTTAGCGCATGCTCAGGCCATTGGTCCAATCCTGCAAGGGTTGGATAAACCGGCCAATGATTTATCGCGTGGCTGTAGCGCGGAAGATATTGTGAACGCGGCGGCCATCACCGTGTTACAGGCACAAGCACGTCGCCAACGAACGCCATGGCGAGGCTAAACGACGGTCCTACCGACGTGAGGGCCGGCGCATGTAGAGCGGGTTTCACTTGCATGCAACCCAAAGGCGCCCGCTGGGAGCGCCGGCATCTTGCCGGCAAAGGCCGTTTCTGGGGATAGCCGATGTGCCGGCTGGAAGCCGGCGCTCCCAGGACGGTGCATGCCATTGCAAACCGCTATAGGAGCAGGAATCATCCCCGGCAACGGCGAAAGGAGAACTATGGGTATCATCGAGCGCATAAACGCAAGGCAGATTCTGGACTCGCGCGGAAATCCCACCGTAGAAGCTGAAGTGTGGTTGGACGACGGAGCTTGGGGCCGCGCCGCGATACCGTCCGGCGCGTCCACCGGCGAACACGAAGCGATTGAATTGCGGGATGGCGACCCGCTGGTTTATTTGGGAAAAGGCGTGCAGAAGGCCGTGGATAATATCAATAATATCTTGTGCCAGGAGCTGACCGGGTCCGACGCGTGTGATCAGCGCGGTCTCGATCGACGGCTCAATGAAATCGATAGCACGGCTAATAAAAGTAATCTGGGGGCCAACGCTATTTTGGCCGTTTCGCTGGCTGCCGCCCGCGCCGCGGCTTCCTCGGTGTCTTTGCCTTTATATCGCTATATCGGAGGACTCTCCGGCTGCGTCTTGCCCGTTCCCATGATGAATATTATTAATGGGGGCGCTCATGCCGGCAATAACGTCGATTTGCAGGAGTTTATGATCGTGCCTTTCGGCGCTGAATCCTTCTCCGAAAGCTTGCGTATGGGCGTAGAGACTTTCCACGCGCTCAAAAAGGTTCTTTCACAAAAAGGCTATAGCACGGCGGTCGGCGATGAAGGCGGGTTCGCGCCGAATTTGAAATCAAATGAAGAAGCGATCGAAGTTATTTTGGCCGCTATAGAAGCGGCCGGTTACGAGCCAGGGGTGCATATATCGTTAGCGCTTGATGCGGCGGCCAGCGAGTTTTATCACAATGGCAAGTATGTTTTTAAGAAGTCTGATCACTCGGCGCGCGACGCCAAGGAATTGGTTGACTTTTATACGGAATGGGTGCGGCGTTACCCCATTATTTCGATTGAGGACGGTGTGGCCGAAGATGATTGGGATGGATGGGCCACTCTGACCGAGGCCTTGGGCGACCGCGTGCAACTGGTCGGTGATGACGTCTTTGTGACGAATGTCGAACGGCTGCAATTTGGCATTGATCAAGGTGTGGCCAATTCTATTCTTATAAAACTTAATCAGATTGGCACATTGACTGAAACTTTAGAAACAATTGATCTGGCCAAGAGAAGTCACTACACGTGTGTAATTTCGCACCGCTCGGGCGAAACTGAGGATGCGTTCATTGCCGACTTGGCGGTGGCCGTCAGCGCCGGCCAGATTAAAACCGGCTCGGCGAGCCGTACGGATCGCGTTGCCAAATATAATCAACTGTTGCGCATCGAAGAAGAGTTGGGCGCCGGCGCCATTTTTCCAGGCGGCCTTGTCTTTGGAAAATAAGGCCGGCCGCGACAGGAAGTGATTCATCCCGATTCGATGGGTTTTCGCCTTCCTCCCTAGAGTTCAAAAGCTTCCCTGCGCCGTCTTTAAGTTAATAGGTCGCCCTTTCCTCAGGAACAAAATGGTTGCAGTTTCAAGCTCTCGACGATTGCTTCTCGCCGTTGTAGGCGTGGGCGGAATTCTATTTTTCGGACTCGCCCTATTGCGCAGTGAGCTATTTTCTCAATCGAGGCGGCCGCCGGCGCCGGCGCCGCTCTCCCCTCAAGAGGAAAAGGTTCGTAAGGCCATGGCCGATGATCTCACCGCTTTCTCTCCCACGCATCGCTTACGGCTCAAGAACAGTCGCGCGGTAGAAGGCATTATCGTTGAAGAGACCAATACAACAATAACTCTCAAGCAATCATTTGGTCCCCAGAACTACCTATCGGTTCCCTACAGTAAGTCCGAGATCTTAAGCGTGGAAGCCTTGCCGGTACTGGTCATCACCGCCGAAGATGTGAAGCTAAAGATGGAATTTCCCGGCTTGAAGTTTTTTAAGCGCCCGCCGTACTCCGTGGTAACGGACGAATCCTATTTTTTGGTTCGTAACGCTATGGATGCTCTGGAAGATCTATATAGGCAGTTCTACTCCACGTTTGCCGATTGGGTCGGGCCGGCTCAGTCTCCCCTAGCCGTCCACATTGTATTCTTTGGCGATCAAGAAGCCTTCCGCCGTTACGCCGCCAAGGAGATGCCCCTCATGGAATCCGCTTCCGGTTTCTATTCGATTGAGAAGAGCCGGCTGGTCTTGTTCAATCAGACCGCTTCGGAAGACCTTAAGGAATTACAGGGCAAGATAGCCAATCTTCGCCGCAAGTGGCTAGCCACTCCCGGTGGGATACCCCCGGCGATTGAGGCAGAGCTCCGCCTGCTTGAGAGCCGCGGTTTGGAATATACTTATATGGTCATTCGCCATGAAGCGGCTCATCAATTATTTCATAGCTATGGTGTACTGAAATCTCGGTTTCGCATTTCGTGGTTGGAGGAAGGTATGGCCGCCTACTGCGAGACGCCCACCATCGGGAAACCAAATCCATACCGCATACAAGATTTGAAAGCGCTAGTCGCCGAGAACAAGACTATTCCCTGGCGCGACTTGGTTCAGTTTCAGAGCGCCCGAGGCTTTGTCGCCGGCGAGCCAACTTGGGTCAAGGCGGCCTATTCGCAGTCATGGCTGCTAGTCTATTCGCTTATGTCCAGCCACCGGGAAAACTTTTTCAATGTGTTGCGCCAATGGCCGAATGACCAAGACTTCAACGCGCGTTCCCCGGAGCCCGTCTCCAGCCGGCTCGCCCAATCGCTCGGAGTGCCTTGGCCGACTCTGGAGCAGGAGTGGGATTTTCTCCTCAAACAGCTCACCGAAAACTAGCGCGGCGCCTCCCCTGTGGCCTTCTCTTTCATTAGAGCGACCCTCCAACTCCAATGGCCTGTGCTATACTTGCATCGATACGCTGTCAGGAGGAAGTCGTGGTCCGATATTATCTTGGACGAGGCCTTCAATTAATCGGTCTGGTGGTGACTGCGCATTCGCTGATTATGCATTTTGGGGATATGGGTCCCATGTTGAAAAAGGCGATAATCGGTATTGCCGTGTTCTATCTGGGTCGGTTTGTTCAAGGGGGCTATCGTTGAGGCGCCCTTACTCCGGATTATCCTAAGAAGGTTTTGCGGATTGTAATTATGAACGTCAGCAACGATGTTGTGCCGTTATTTCTCAGATTGGGCCTCGGTTTTCTATGGCTGTGGGAAGGGGCTACTAAGATTCGATTTTCTCCCCATGAACTTGTCGACCTTGTGATGGGCACGCGGCTGCTGCCGAGCTCTATCAACGTAAAGCCCTGGGTACCTGTCCTTGGTGTTATCGAGATTGTCCTTGGCGCGTGCGTATTGTTTGGGTTTCGTACGCGGTTGGCGGCCGGCTTGCAGTCCATCATGGTGATTGGGTTCACCACGTTTCTAATCATTGGTTATCCCGATTTGATGTATCATCCGCTCGGACCGCTCATAAAGAATTTCGCGATTCTGGGGGCGCAATTGGCGCTTTGCACGGCCGGCAGCGGGCGAATCCTTTCACTGGATGGCGATCGGGTTTTGCGGAAGACGAATCGCCGATAAATCTCGTCGATCCTGGAAAATACTACCCATGGCGATTCTGGCGACTTTTAGCCGGTAGTGGTTTAGTCATGCGGGTATTTGACGGTTTTCCAGCGCCTCAAACTTTTTGAATTTTACTTGAGTCGTTCCGGCTCGTCCGGGTCAGCGTTAATTCGCGTGTATTCGCGGTTAGAACTGCTAATGAACGCCAATGAACGCGAAGTACGTGTAGGCCATTAAAGGGCTGATCCCGTTCGTAGGAAATAGGTCTGATGCGCGAGTCCAATTCCGAAAAGAAAAATGGACGGCCCTCGAACGATCTGCCCCGCCCCTGGGTGATGATGGGCGTGCTGGTATTCGCATTAACGATCCTGAGCTTGGGAATCTATTTTAAAAGAGCTTCAACGCATGGATTCAATCCGCTAGCGACGCTTCCCCTCGTGGCCCCGCCGGATTGGCCGAATGAATTGAAGATGTCGTCCGATGACTCACGACAGGGAATCATCGTACGATCTTTCGATTTGAATCAAGACGGGACCGTTGAATACTTCGTGCTCCGCTTTACCGACCCGCGCTCGCTGCCGAATGTAACTGTCTTCTCCGGCCGTGGACGGGCCTGGTCGGCCATCGCCCAAGGACAGATATTGGGAGTTCTACAAAGTCGGACCCACGGCTATTACGATCTATTGATGAGGGTGCCGAACGATCCATCCCGGGGTCGCTTTCAAGCTGGTCATGTGCGACTTTCTTGGTCGGGGCACTCGTATACGGAATAGTCCGCTTCCTTGGCCGGTGCATAGGCAAGACGCCACAGGGCCTGCGCGAAGCGCCTGCGGCCATTCATTCACGCTTCTTTGCCGCAAGCACGGCGCGCGTAGCCGTTCGACGTATCACCTCCGGTATCCCTCGGTCGCGCGCTACAAATTGCATATCGCGCGAAGTGATCTGCTTTAGCAATCTTAGAGACAACGCTACCGGCGTGCGTGGATTACGAATTAAATTAAGTGCAATGGTGCGCTTTCTGGACCACGCCGGCGTAATGGCGATGGTCGTGAGGACGTCGAGGTGGACATTTCGCATTTGTGAGATAAGCTCCACTTCCGTGTCGGAAGTCTTTGGGCTCGTAAGAACGGCGCCGGCGATGATCCGATTCATGCTCTTAACCAAAATCATGCGCTCCTCCTTGCTTCCGAAGAGCGCGGCACGAACTTTGCCGGCCACAGTCATTTTATTTAAGCGCTGAAAGATGGTTTCCCGCGAAGGATTGTCCTGCGTGTTCTCCGCTTCACTTATACTATCAACTTTGTCATCGCTAAAACGTTCCTCGGTTGGTCCCTTTTGGCCGGCCTGCGCGGTCAGCGTTTCGACGATAAGGTTCTCGAGCCGCTCTCGAACTTTCGGCGACGTGGCGGGGCTGGCGTGCATTTGGCGGAGCAGTCCGTCGTCCTGCAGACGGCGCGCTCTTTCCATGAGCAATTCTTGGGTATCAGGATCGGGCTGTTTCAACATCTCTTGCAGCCGCGCGCTGGGGAAAGCCGTATGGCATACCGCCGCCGCTCGTATGGAGTCTTTCCAGCCCGGCCCGAGCCCAATATGCGAAAGGGTCTGCGCACTGACAACTGTGGACGTCAACGCCGTCACCATGCGCTCCGTCGGCCAGCTTCTGAGGCTGGCCTCAGCGGCTACGGCCTTAGACGGGTCTGCGCCAAGTGCATCGCTTACCAATTCCTCTAAAGTGTTTAAGAGGCTACGCGCACTATTCGTGAAATCCGTCTGCGGCGCGTCGGGATTTGTGTCTTGATCTTCAAGAACGTTTTTCAAACCGTCACGCATGTCTTATCCTCTCTGAAGTTCGATCATAAGGATCTTAGTTTGTCCAGTGGCTGGTGTTACCAACCCCTAAAGTTTGGACATTTGCCGCAGTCCACGCGGCGCCCCGCTATAGCTTGAAGCTTGTTCTCGTAGCTCCGCAGGAGCGAGATATAATAGCCAGGGGCAAGCGCAGCGCCGCCCCTGGTCTGTAAGACTATAGAAATTATAAGCCCTGAAAGGGCGCAATACCCTTCGGCGAAACTACCGACCACAACCCCAGACAAAACGCTCATCCAACCCGACTCCGTTTTTCCGGCACAAGACGCGTAGCTCATCCTGAAACGAGTGGCGCTGGTGTAGGAATTGATCTTCATTAGTGCGCCCTTACAGGGCTGGCGTGCTGGGGACACTTGCTTTCCAGGGGCTGCGCTGCGCTTGCCCCTGGCTATTATATCTCGCTCCTTTGGAGCTTGGATAGTATGCTGCAATCCAATCCATACCAAATGTCCAAACTCCAGTCGCTGGTGTTACTAACCCCTAAGAAACCGGCTGAGGCCTTTGCCAATTTTTTCTCCCTCATGCCCACTTGCTAATTTCCTCTAATTTTGAGCAGGCTTTCTTATGATCGAATTTAAGTATCCTCTTCCTGAGCATTGTTTGATTAATTCCGTCGAGGGGAGGGTTGCGCTTAATCTTGTTTCCGTACGCGGCGTTGCTACGGTGGTGGCGGTGAGGGAGGATGCCAATAATAGAAATGAGAGCTATTGGCGAGGGAGGCTTAATGGAGAAATTCTTTATAATTTTCGGCGGTAATCGTAATCTGCTTAACTTCGCCTAACCGTCCCAGTCGTTTCATGGACTGGCCGTTTAGGCGTAAATCCACGGCCCCCGCGCTTCCCAGCGTGACCAGGAAGCTATTATGCGCATGCAAATCCAGCTTTTGTCCCATATCGATTACGGTTCCGACCGCACGGGCTTGATCGGCGTAGGCTTCAATCCAGCACCTACTATTGGCCAGTACTTCCAAGGTCATCAGGCCATTGAGTGATGGAGAGCTTGGTGTCGGGGATGAAACCAAATCCTCGTTTTGTATGGTTACCGGGACGACCTGCGAGCGATTCTCATGGATCTCAATGGGCGAGCGAAGCTCTTTCCCTGGGCTAGCGGCCGCCGCCTCTGGGGGATTGGTTACCTGCCGTTCGATAGTCGTATGGTCGCTGGACTGGTCCGGCGCGATTGGGGCGGCAGGCGTGGCATTAGTAGGTTTGCTGTCAGTGGTCAGTACCGGCATTGTTCTTGGCGGCTCCGTCAAACGGACGTTGCTGGAATGGGTCTGGTCAGAATAGCGGCTGTCGTTACGATCGAAGAACTTTAACCAGCGCGGATTATCCTGCCGTGAAATGTAAATCCCCGCGGCAATAAGAAGCACGGCCGCTATAGAAGATATAGAGTAGGGTCGACGATGCGGATAGCGTACAGACGGCGTTGGCTCCTCAGTAACTAGGACATCCATGGGCGCTGGTGTGATTAAGCTTTGGTAGCGGCGCGACAGATCTTCCGGATCAAGGCCGAGAAAAACCGCGTAAAGCCGAATATAGGCCTTGGCGTATACGGATCCTGGGAGAATCTCAAAGCGGTTTTCCTCGATGGCTTTAAGATAGCGTGTGCCGATTTTAGTGTCTTGGGCGGCTTGTTCCAGAAGGATGCGCTTCGACTCCCGATGCCTTCTGAGATCGTCCCCAATGCTGCTCATAGGTTTAATATCCTACCCTTTCCTTCACTTAATTGGCCGAAACCGTACGCGGGTTGCGGCGGGGCCGAGTTGTTCAAAATTAAGGCTCCTGCTAAACCAGGTCACGATCCGTCTCTGGGATAGCACGGCTGATAGAGAATACCTGCGGCTACTATAGCATTGTAATGACGTGGGTCCTTATTAGTATTTCTTGGACTAATGGGGGGGGATAAAGACTCGTGTCATGAAGGATGGTCAAGGTACCTTTGCGATAGCCGCTTGCCTTGAACGTTCTTTTTAGAGTAATTGGCGGCCCTCCTTGGCGCTTCCAAAAAAAGCTAATCTACACGCGAGCGCACATAATCATCGACGCCTTTTTCCATATATGTGATGGGGTTGTTTTCATCGCCCGACTCTTGAACTTCCTCTTAACGATCTTCTATCTCTTCGATAATTATACGCTCTTCCTCGAATTTAAGCAAACTTGAGTTAAAAACCCATGAAGCCACTTTAGCTATAGCTCCTCTCACAACGGACACAATTAGGTATGAGTAATTGGGCCATGCGTTTTCGGCATCCGTTTGCGAAGGCAAGCTAGGGCCATCCGTATGTGAGTGATAATAACCAATTATTTCCAAGTTCTGCTGGTCGCACAGCTTTAATACCTTCAGTTGGTCCAAGGGATTTAGTTGATAGCGGATACTTTTATCAAGAGCAATGTTCTCGCCGCGATGCACTCCCATAACCCGTCTAGGCCGATGGGCGACTCCTGTCAAAATGCCGCAGCACTCATTAGGATAAGACTCCTGAGCGTGGCGGTAAATGGCTTCTATATCTTTACGGCGAATAATAACCTGGAGCATAGTAGTTTTTCCGAAAACAAAGGCCGCCATGTGCGACCCTCGCATTACTCATCGCCATTAACTAGGGATTTTGGTAACTGTTCACGGGGATCGGGGGTCAGGGGCCAGGGCTGCCGATGTCTGTCAGGAATTATCGTGACTTATAAATCCGGTAGTGCGGCGGATCCTTCACGGATTGCGGAAGTCTTTGGTAAAGAAATCCAAGTAATAATGCCCGACCCCGACCCCTGACCCCCGATCCCCGTGAACAGTTACCCGGCCTTAACGAATGATAAAGCGCGAGTCTTAGGCGAGTTCTTTGCCGGTCGGTTTCAACCGCAGGGCGCCCAAGTTCAGCCGTTGTATCCTTTCCAAATTTTTTAAAGGGGTTAGGACCCGCATTTTCATATCTTGGAAATCTATTCTCTGGAGAAGGCCGAGCGCCAGCAGCTTATCATCAGCGTTTAATGATAATAACTTGTTATCCAACGATTCGGCGGTTACGAGCTTGAGGTTGCTCGATCCAAAATGATTTCTTACACGATACAGCTCGCGAGTAGAATGGGTTCCATTGGTGACCGCGTAGATGCAATCGAACTCGTATTCTCCGTATAAAACGTCAACCGCGAGAATCTTGGCGAGATAGCGTGTCTCGTCCCCGTTAAGACGCCTGCCTTTCTGGATCCACGTTCCACACAATCCCACGTCCCTTAGGGGAATCTCGAGGGTCGAGGCATTCGCGAAATATTGCCGGAATTTCCCTTCACGATAGTTGCGCCGAAACTCTACAGATTTCTGTTTGATCTCAAGCGGAGCTTCCAGTCGATGAAACAGAATTCTTTGCGAGAAACGGTAAGGGGCCAGTATGGGTTCCAACTCCGCCGATTTCTGCAAGGCGACCACATGGTTGGGCTGCGTGATATCAATCTTGCGTTGTTTGAGCTCTTGCGCCGCGGCTCCTCGTACGAGACCGGTAGTATCCATAACGATGGCCTGAGCGCCTAAAGCCAGGGCCCTATCCAGCAGACACCGGACGCCAAGTAGTATAGGAACCAGAAATCCGACGGGGTTAATCGATCCAACAAATTGTAAATTTATTGACGGCTGCGGTTGGTTTAATTGTTCCGGTGTTTCGTACACGGCCAGCCCAATGGTGGCGGGCGGACCTAGTGTAGACTGGCCAATGTCCGCATCAATATACGCTACTTTTCGGCCGGTCTCTACGAATTTGGAGACAAGGAAATTAACAAATGTAGTTTTTCCGGTATCTGGTCCCCCAATGACCATGATGACTGTGCCGGGACCACTGTCCAGCTTTGGGAACTCGTCTTCCCAACGACACGACGATACCATAATCTCCCTCCCTGCACGATGAAGATGACGGCTCACATTGTACCAGAATCCATCGCAAAAAATAAGAAGTTTCGCCGGGATCTGAGATTCGATCATAAGCCAATGAGACGGTGGCGGTGCCGGTCCTGCACAGGGGCTCTGGAGTTTGGACATTGGCCACAGCCCCGCGCGATCCTTTCGTCCCCACCTCTTCGAGCGAGCACCCCGCCATAGCCCTAAGCGGGCTCGTGTAGCTCTGAAGGAGCGGGCAATAATAGCCAGGGGCAAGCGCAGCGCAGCCCCTGGTACGAAAAATTATATAAGTAATAAGCCCTGAAAGGGCGGGATACCCTGCGGCTCGATGAATACGTATAGAAGACAACGACGGCGGCCTCGGAATTGATCTCCCTTAGTGCGCCCTTACAGGGCTGGCGTGTTAGGGACGCTTTCTTTCCAGGGGCTGCGCTTGCCCCTGGCTATTATAGAGCGCTCCTTCGGAGCTTGGGTTTGTAAGCGGTACCCCACTCCCTACAAATGTCCAAACTCAGGGACTCCGCGGGACTGGAGCTTGGCATCCGCGCGTTTCTTATGATCGAATTTCAAGCTAGGATGTGATCTCAGAGGTGATCATCGGTCATCCCTGCGGTTCTTATGATCGAACTTCAAGAAGGGTTACAAACCTTGGCCCGCATGAAAACGTAGCCGGCCGGCGGCGATTGAATTCGCATATGTACGTTCTTTAGTCGTTCCGCTCAGGCTAGGCATGATTTGTCAACCATTATTCAGTAAGCCATAGCCGGCGGGGCTCGGCTTGATTAGTACAGGGGGGTATGCTAACATTAGCTCTCTCTTAGGTTAGGTGAAATCGCTATCCTGAAGAGGTGACCGTTCCGTGCTGAAGAGGCATTCATGGCCAATCTTGAAGAAATAGCCCCCCGAGGCTCCAGGGGATACTCTCTGCTGCAAGCCATCGATTTCGACAGACTCCCTCAACATATCGCGGTGATTATGGATGGCAACGGCCGCTGGGCCGCCGCCCGCAGGCTACCGCGTGTAGCCGGCCACCGCGCCGGCATTGCTTCTGTAAAAGAGGTTGTGGAAACCTCGGCTCGTCTTGGCATCCGTGTACTGACACTCTATGCTTTCTCAGTAGAGAACTGGAAAAGGCCAAAATCTGAAATCAGTACTCTCATGTCTCTCTTGAAAGAGTACTTGCAAAAGGAACTCTCATCCATAATAAAAAATAACATTCGCTTTTGCACGATTGGACGAGTGAATGATCTGGCCCCGGATATTCAACAGTCGTTGCAGAAGGCCATAGCCGAAACCAGTCAAAACAACGGTATGATCATGAATATCGCGCTCAATTACGGGGGGCGAGCGGAACTGGTTGACGCCTTCCAGTCCATAATGCGACAGGTCGCTCAGAACGGCCATCGGGATACGGTCATTACGGAGCAATTAATTTCCGATCACCTATACACTTCCGGGCTGGATGATCCTGATCTTTTGATCAGAACCAGTGGGGAGATGCGTATCAGCAACTTCCTGCTCTGGCAAATTGCTTATGCGGAGATATGGATGACGCCGGTCTATTGGCCGGATTTTCGCCGAGAACATCTCCTGCAGGCCATTGTTGATTATCAAAAACGCGACCGTCGCTATGGTGGGCTCTAAGAGAACGAGGGTGATGCGCCATGATCGATGAGCTCGGGAATACGCGCCGCGTCTTCGATGGGGAAAACTTCACCTTCGGCCCATCATTCCCGGCGCGCCGTCGCTGGGACATTACCCTAAAGAGTTAGCCATAGGTCAATTCATGAAGCGCTTTCTAACAGCCTTGGTGATGGTTCCCCTGGTTATTTTGGCGGTGCTATACTCGCCGTCGTGGCTTTTTGCGTTCTGGGTAGGCGGCGTGTCGTTGCTGGCGCTCTACGAGTTTTTCACACTGGCCGCCGCCTCAAATGTGCGCTGTTTTACTATCTTTGGATACGTCAGCGGCGCAGCCATGATCTTTAGTCTATTTCGGCTGGACCTGCAAATCATCCTGGCGCTTCTGATTAGCCTTCTACTTGTATCTTTCCTAGTGGCCTTAGCCGCCTTAGATGACCTTCACGCCGCGCTGACTTCCATTTCGGCAACCTGTTTTGGAGTCTTCTATACGACATTTCTACTAGGTCTGTTGATACCCATACGAGCCTTTTCAGGTCCTTCGGCAGCGGCGAATTACCCTTATATTTTCTTTCCAATGATCGTGACGTGGGCCGGAGACATTGGCGCTTATTATGTTGGTCGTCGTTTCGGCCGACATAAGCTGGCGCCGCGGGTCAGTCCGAAAAAGACGCTCGAAGGCGCCGCCGGCGGCGTGCTGGCCAGCGTGGCGGCCGGCCTGGTCTTTCACCGCTTTTATTCACTGCATGACACCGCGGTGGGAATCGCGATATTGGCCACGGTTATTTCCGTTGTTGGGCAGTTTGGGGACGCGGCCGAGTCACTGCTCAAACGGGGCGCCGGGATGAAGGATTCCTCTGCGCTCATTCCCGGCCATGGCGGCATACTGGACCGTATTGACAGCCTGCTCTTTGCTATCCCAACCATGTACCTTTACTTGCTGATGAGATAGGCAACGACCGTCTCTTGAATAATAGCAACTCCGCAGGCGTGAGCAGTCCGTCCGCCCAGGCGAGGTTAGTGCGTCGGTCTTTTTCAGAATATACTGAGATTCGATCATAAGCCAATCAGACGGTAGCGAAGTTGGCTACGCAAGGGGGTTCTAGAGTTTGGACTATGGCCACATCCCCGTGCGATTCTTTTGTACCATCGCTTCAAGCGAGCGCCCCGCCATAGCTCGAAGCTGGTTCGCGTAGCTCTGAAAGAGCGTTCTATAATAGCCAGGGGCAAGCGCAGCGCCGCCCCTGGTATGTAAGATTATATAAGTTATAAGCCCTGAAAGGGCGCGATACCCTTCTGCTCGATGGATACGTATTGAAGAAAACGACGGCGGCCTAGGAATTGATCTCCATTAGTGCGCCCTTACAGGGCTGGCGTGCTGGGGACGCCTTGCTTCCAGGGGCTGCGCTTCGCTTGCCCCTGGCTATTACATCTCGCTCCTTCGGAGCTTTGAATTGTAAGCGGTAGCCACTCCTTACAATTGTCCACAATCCGGGACCCCGAGGGCTGGATATTGGCAGCCGCGTGCTTCTTATGATCAAACTTCAGGATTGCTGCTTTCGGCTTGACGAAGATTCGTCGCCAATATATAAGATGCAGCGGGGTTATTGAGACACGGTTGCGCGAACGTTGCACGGGATGGTGAGCAACCGGAATCAAGCAACCGTCAGGCTGGGGCGCTCATTTTCTTGAGAGGCGCCCAGGGACTCGCCGACGACCCAGGGGGCCGACGATGATTTACTTCACCGAGCTTGAAAACTTGCCAATCTACGATGCCAAGGGAGAGTATTTGGGCCGCCTGGTGGATCTGGGAATTGACCCAAGCCAAAATCCCTTGCAAGTGGCGACCTACCTCGTGAAGACGCCAAAGAATCAAATGCTGAACATTACGCACGATCAGATGCCTTCCATTTCCGTGCGGGCGGCGCAAACCAGTGTGACCACCGCGGATATTCGTCCTTACACGGCCGACGAGGCCATGATCCGAATTAAGAAGGATGTTTTGGATCAGCAGATCATCGACGTCAATCATAAGAAAGTAGTTCGCGTTACTGACGTCGATTTTGACATACGGCCAACCGAGGGTCATACCGATTTAAAAATTATCGCGGTTAATGTCGGGTGGGAAGCCGCCGTGCGACGCTTGCTGAAAGGCTTTGTGGCCAAGCACACTATACGCCAAGTCGCCCATCTGTTTTCCCAGAAAACGATTCCGTGGGAGTGCGTGAATTTGATTGAACCCGACCCGGCGCGGCGTCTCAAACTGCGCATTTCCTACGACCGGCTGGCCGAACTGCACCCGGCGGACTTGGCCGATATTCTGGAGGAGCTTAGCCGCGATGAACAGAAGTCGGTCATCGAGTCCTTGGACGATGAAACCGCCGCGCAAGCGGTCTCTGAAATTCCGGCGCGTATGCAGATAGCCTTGCTGGAAAGCATACCGGCCAGTCGCGCCGCAGACATCGTCGAGGAAATGCCGCCGGACAAAGCGGCCGACGTGCTTCAGGAAATGCTGCCGGAAGCCTCGGCGCAACTTCTTGCCAATATGGAGAAGGAAGAAGCCAAGGAAGTTCGCGACTTGCTGGGATTCGAGGAAAACACCGCCGGCGGGCTGATGACCACGGAATTTATCGTGGCCGGGGATACGGCTGCCGTAGAGGCCGCGATGGCCTCGCTAAAAATGTTTGACGGTCCGGTTGAATCCGTGCATGCCGTTTATTTGATTGACGACCAGGCGGCGCTCGTGGGCGTGGTTCCCCTGGCCCGAATTTTTCTGGCGGATTCAGGAACGCCGTTGATCACTCTGTCCAAGGATCCGGTGATTTCCGTTCAGTCCTACGCCAGTGAGAAATCCGTGGCTGAAATGTTCAACAAGTATAATCTGCTATCGCTTCCGGTGGTAGACGACAACGGCCGCATGCTGGGCGTGGTTACGGCCGATGATGTCTTGGAGCTATTCCTTAACAATCGGTGAGCACTTTCCTCGGCTGGGTCCTATGCGCGTGACACGCTGGAAACGGTTTCGTATTAATCTGCTGATTTTCTTATCGGTCCTCGGCCCGGGCATCATTACGGCCAATGTGGATAACGATGCCGGCGGAATTTACACGTATTCCTTGGCCGGCGCCCGCTTCGGTTACACATTGTTATGGACGCTGATTCCCATCACGGTGGCGTTGGTTGTGGTTCAGGAAATGGTCGCGCGCATGGGCGTGGTCACCGGCAAGGGGCTAGCCGATTTGATCCGCGAGGAATATGGCTTTCGTACGACGTTTGTTTTAATGATACTGTTACTGCTGGCCGATCTCGGCAACACCATTTCCGAGTTTGCCGGACTGGCTTCCGGCATGTCGGTCTTTGGCGTCAGCCGATACATTGCGGTTCCGTTGGGGGCGATCACCGTTTGGTTCCTGGTGGTGAAGGGAACGTATCGTATCGTGGAAAAGGTTTTTCTCTTCGCTTGCCTCTTCTACGTGTCCTACATTATTTCCGGATTTCTGGCGCGCCCGGATTGGAAGGGCGCTATGGTGAGCACGGTCAAGCCGACCATACGCTGGGATTCGGGCATGGTGTACATGGTGATCGGTCTGGTCGGGACGACCATTGCGCCCTGGATGCAGTTTTATCTGCAATCCGCCATGGTGGAGAAGGGAATTAAGCTCAAGAATTATTTTCACGCGCGGCTTGACGTCATTGTCGGTTGCATTATCACCGACGTAGTCGCATTGTTTATCATTATAGCCTGCGCGGCGACCATTTATGTTTCGGGCCAACGCGAAATTGCCGACGCCGGTGACGCGGCGCTCGCCTTGCGGCCGCTGGCCGGACGAGCCGCGTCGGCGCTCTTTGCCTTCGGCCTGTGCAATGCCTCGCTTTTTTCCGCGTGCATACTGCCGCTGGCAACGGCTTATTACGTGTGTGAGGGGCTGGGTTTTGAATCGGGCATCAATAAACGAGTCCACGAAGCACCGACATTTTACGCGCTCTTTACCGGATTGATTTTTCTGGGCGCCTTGGCGGTTCTTCTGCTGAGCGAAAAAATGCAGGTGCCGGTCATACTGTTCTCGCAGGTCGCCAATGGGATCCTGCTGCCCTTCGTTTTAATCTTTATGCTGCGGTTGTGCAATCGCGCCGACCTCATGGGCCAATACCGCAACAGTCGATTGTTTAACGTCATCGCTTGGGTCACTTGCGTGGTGATGATGGCGCTGACGGTCTTGTTGATCCTGAGCACACTCTTCCCAAAATTTCTATCCGGATAATCGCACGAATTCGGCGTATTTCCGTATCTTCCCCATCCTAGTACCTATCGACGCGGCGCTCTACTTTCGTGCGCTTGTAACTGTTCCCGGGGGCCAGGGGTCGGGCGATGATGCTTGGATTTCATTTCCAAAGATTTCGTAACTACTCAGCCAGTTCCTTTAGCTCCGTAGGAGCGGCCTGTTTATACCTGAATTTTGCACGAGAATCACCAGGATCGTCTGGAAACAAGGCTTCAGCGTTGTTTTACGCTGATTAGCTGAGAACGCACAGTCATCGCTAAGTTACCCTCCGTGGTGAT